>JALORF010000012.1 GCA_025459195.1 Beijerinckiaceae bacterium | reverse complement strand
TCGAATCGAGCAGGAACGGCATGTTGTCGTTGATCACCTCGACGATGGTGATCTGGCGGCGGACACCGGCATGATCGACCGCCTCGTCGCGAAGGCTGACATGGGTGATCCGCGGTTTGCGCGCTCTGGCGAGCTGTTCCAGCGCCCCTTTGGCAAACCGGTTCAGATCGGTGCTGTCATAGATTGCGATGTCTTCGGCGGCGACACGGCCAAACAGCAGGTCGGTGAAGGCCTTTGGGTCTGCGCCTGCCGGCAGGTTTCCCGTGCCCGATTTGCCTTTGGACATGGTCTTCGCCCCCCGCAAGTGCTGCCGTGCCCGATTTGCCTTTGGACATGGTCTTCGCCCCCCGCAAGTGCTGCGCTGCACCTGATTCCACCCATCAGAGCGATGACATATGCGCTCCGGTCATGCAACTTTCGTCGCAGGCGCCCCATCCGCCCCGCTCGCAGTCGCCATGCGGCCTGCGATCTGGCCTATGCTGCGCGCATCGGACACGGTGGTTTGCACCGAGGGAGAATGATCATGTCCCGTGACAGCAAGGCGACAGGGCTGAAGCCGCATCCGCAAGACGAGCCTGAGAAGGCGATGGCGCTCGACCTGCCACGCGGGCCGTTGTCGGCCCCGATGCAGGCCTATTTCGCCAAGTGCGAGGAGAAGATCGGCTTCGTGCCGCATGTTCTGGAGGCCTACGCCCATGACAATGCCAAGCTGGAGGCCTTCGTGGCCTTCTACAACGACCTGATGCTGGGCCCCTCCGGCCTGTCGAAGCTGGAACGCGAGATGATCGCTGTGTGCGTGTCATCGGCCAATCGCTGCTACTACTGCCTCGCGGCCCATGGTGCCGCCGTGCGCCAGCTTTCCGGCGATGCCGTGCTGGGCGAGATCATGGTGATGAACTGGCGGGTGGCCGAGTTGCCGGCCCGGCACCGGGCCATGCTCGATTTTGCCGACCGGCTGACCACCCAACCGCACCTGATCGGCGAGCAGGATCGTCAGGCCCTGCGCGATTGCGGCTTCAACGAGCGCGATATCTGGGACATCGGCGCGGTGGCGGCCTTCTACAACATGTCGAACCGGCTCGCTTCTGCGACCGACATGCGCCCGAACCGCGCCTATCACGGCATGGCGCGCTGATCTCCGAACAGGCGCGGCAAAAGAAAGGCCGGCCACAGCGTGGCCGGCCAAGGGTGCCTGACGTTTCAGGCCCGACCCGATCCCGCCCTGGGGGGCTGGGGGGCTGACGTGTCCAGAACGAGACCGGATCGGGCCGTCGAGGCAACACATATGATTATAGGGTCCAAGATGTCCGCCGCTGGGCACGAAGCCGGCCAAAATGCGGCGGCGGTGACGCTTGCGTGATCGCGTCCTGAGGGCGGCAACGGACCCGCTGTCCAGGTTCAGGCGGATGTGAGACGGCTTGCCAGTGGCGGCGCAGGAGATCATCATGACCACGAAGCACCGCGCAAGCGGCGGGCATCGGCAGCCGGAGAAAGCCTGTTGAGCGAGAGCAACCTCACGGAGGCAGACACGAGCGCAGCGGTGATCCCGCTGCGGCTTTCGCAGGCAACGAAGGTATCGTTCGACCGCAGCGAGCTTCGCCTGATCCTGAACCTTTACGGCCGCAAGGTGGCCGATGGCGAATGGCGCGACTATGCCATCGATTTTCTCAAGGACATGGCGGTTTTCTCGGTGTTCCGTCGCACTTCCGAGATGCCACTTTACCGGATCATCAAGAACCCGGCCCTGGCACGCAAGCAGGGCATCTACAGCGTGATGGCGACCGGCGGCGTGATCCTCAAGCGGGGCCATGACCTCGATCGTGTCCTTGCGGTTCTCGACAAGACGCTGAAGATCGTGCGCTGAAAGTCGCCTTCCTTGCGCCCCAGGCGGGCATGGTGAGGGCCACAAAAAACCCCGGCGCTTTCGCACCGGGGCTGATCGAGGCCGGACCTTTCGGTCAGGGCATCGGGCTTATTCGCGGCTGCCGAACAGGTTGAGCAGCATCTGGAACATGTTGATGAAGTTCAGGTAGAGCGACAGCGCGCCGTTGATCGACAGCTTGGCGAGATCTTCTGCCGTGCCTTCACCATACAGATACATTTCCTTCAGGCGCTGGGTGTCCCAGGCCGTCAGGCCGGCGAAGACCAGCACGCCGATGGCCGAGATGGCGAAGCTGAGCGCGCTCGACTGCATGAAGAGGTTGACCAGCGACGCAATCACGAGGCCGATCAGGCCCATGATCAGGAACGAACCCATGCCGGACAGCGACTTCTTGGTGGTGTAGCCGGCGAGGCTCAGTCCACCGAAGGCCGCAGCCGTCACGAAGAACATCTGGACGATCGAACCGCCGGTGAAGACCATCAGGATCGACGACAGCGACAGGCCCATGACCGCCGCGAAGGCGTAGAACATGGCGCGGGCGCTCGATGCCGACATCTTGTCAGCGCGGAACGAGAACAGCAGGATGAAGGCCAGCGGAGCCAGCATCACGACCCACTTCAGCGGGCTGACATAAAGCAACTCGCCGAAAGGCGTGAGCGTGCGGCGGCTGCCACCGGCGAGCATGTTGGTGCCCATCGCGACGAGACCCGACACGGCAAGGCCGGTGATCATGTGGTTGTAAACGCCGAGCATGAAGGACCGAAGGCCCTGATCGACCTCGGCGGCGCTACGCTGCTGGGCAATCGGTGTGCCCCAGGCAGAAGCGTTAGGATCGAAATTGCTCATGGAAAGCTCCAACTCCCTTTGGAAATCCGAAATGGACGACCAATTCCTGCGGGATTGTCCATGGCCCCGCAGCGTCGGCATCCGACGTCTGCCGCAATATGGGGAAAACCCCTCATTCTTGCAAGTGGTCACGCCGTCTCATGCGGCAGGTTGCCCGCAAAACCGGCGGCCACGGGCAGGTCGCCAAGAAAACCACATTCGCGTCATGTAGTAATTGCGGCACTTCAAACTATAGTGACCGCAAGTAACTCGATGGTTTCTTCGATAGAATTCGCAAGGTGCCAGCCAAGCCAAAGCAAACGGCAATGCTGACCGTGGCAAGAGCCAGAAGCAGCGCGCTGTATGGCGAAAAAGCAAACTCAATATTCATGGCCCGTGTGGTCACAGCCCAGCCGGCACCCACCCCCGCGATGACGCCGAACACCGCTGCAACGAGGCCTGTCAGTGCGTATTCGAGCCCGTAGGCTCCCAGGATGCGCGCCCGCGTTGCCCCAAGCGATTTCAGGATCATGGCGTCATAAAGCCGTGAGCGCTGGCCAGCCGCCAGGGCACCTGCCAGCACCAGCAGACTGGCGGCAACGGCGATGCCGCTGGCGGCGCGGATGGCCAGGGTCAGCTTCGCGACCAGATCATTGGCGGCATCGAGAGCATCCTTGACGCGCACGGCGGTGACCGCCGGGAAGGAGCGGCCGAGCGCCCTGAGCAGGGTTGCGTCACGCCCGGCCGCCTCGGTGACCGTCGGCTGGGCCGCCTCGGCTGGTGCGGTCAGCGTGGCCAGATGGGTGTGCGGCGCGCCGGCGAAGGTGTTCGGCGAGAACATCATCACGAAATTGATGCCGAGATTGCGCCACTCGACCTTGCGCGTGTTGGCCAGCCGCGCCGTGATGTTGCGCCCGAGCACGTTGACCGTGATCTGGTCTCCAACGCTCAGGCCAAGGCCTGTGGCCAGTTCATGATCGAACGAGACCAGTGCTTCGCCGCGATGGTCCGGAGCCCACCAGGAGCCGCTGACGAGGGCCGAATCCTTCGGCAGTTCGGCCCCGTAGGTGATGCCGCGGTCGCCTTCGAGGACCCAGCCAAAGCGGTCCGCTGCCTTGATCTGCTCGGCCGGCACGCCATTGAGCGCCACCACGCGCCCGCGCATCAGCGGCACGCGCTCAAGCCGCGCTCCGGGTGATTGTGCCGCGATGAAGGCATCGAATTCGGCGGTGCGCTGGCTCGGAATGTCGAGGAAGAAGAAGGTTGGTGCCCGCTCCGGCAGATTCTGCGTCAGGGCGCGCTTGAGGCTGATGTCGATGAAAGAGAGAGCCGAAAGCAGCGCCACGCCCAGCCCCAGCGACAGGACCAGCGCCGGCGTCAGCGCGCCGGGCCGGTGCATGTTGGCCACCGCCATGCGCAAGGATGGCAGGCGCGCGCGCGGCATGGCCGCTGCCAGCCGCATGATGCCGATGCCGACACCGCGCAACAGCACGAAAGCTGCCGCGATAACGCCGATGTAGATGGCCGCAATGCGCCAGTCATAGGCGAACAGGATGGTGATCCCGATCATCACGGCCAGTGCCAGGCCGAAGGCGACAAGATAGGGCAGTCGCGGCCTCCGGTTCTGGCCGTCGACCACGTCGCGGAACAGGGCCGAAACCGGCGTGTCATGCGCCTGTCCCAGTGGCAGCAGTGCGAAGACGAGCGCCGTGACAAGGCCGTAGATCGCGGCGATGCCGAGTTCGGCCCAGGCGATCGTGGGCGACAGCGGCACGGGAAGGACGTCTGCGAGCAGGCTGGCGAGCACAAAGGGCAGGCTGGCTCCCGCCACGATGCCGATGCCGACGCCGATGCAGG
Organism: Beijerinckiaceae bacterium; assembly: GCA_025459195.1. GTDB lineage: Bacteria > Pseudomonadota > Alphaproteobacteria > Rhizobiales > Beijerinckiaceae > Allobosea. The sequence goes on along the minus strand of JALORF010000012.1, from coordinate 27,430 downwards.
CCACGAGCATGACCTCGATCAGGTGGATGGCCACGACGCGGGAACCGGGTGCACCGAGCGCCTTGAAGGTTGCGAAATCCATGCGCTTCATGTCGACGAAGCGGCGCACGGCATTGGCGACCCCGACGCCGCCGACCAGAAGGGCTGTCAGCCCGACCAGCGTCAGGAACTGGCTGAAACGGTCGATGTTGCGCGAAAAACGCGGATCGGCATTGGCCCGTGTCCGCACTTCCCAGCCGGCTTCAGGCAGTTCGCGCTTGGCGTCCGCCTCCAGCGCGGCGAGCAAGGGGGCCGAAGCGGCCTCGTCGCCGGCCAGATTGATGCGATAGGTCCAGCGGATCAGGCTGCCGGGCTGGACGAGACCGCTCGCACGCAAGGTCTCCTCCGTGATCAGGAGGCGCGGGCCGAGGCCGACACCGGCGGCCACCTTGTCGGGTTCGGAAAGCAAGGTGCCGCTGATCCGCACGCGGGCCTGGCCGACCATGAACGTATCGCCCTGCTTCAGGTCGAGCCGGCCCAGGATCAACGGATCGACGAGTGCGCCATGCGTGCCGTCCTGTGTGGCCAGCATCGCGGAAACGGGTTGCTGCGGTTCGCTGCGCACCTCGCCGATGGTCGGATAGGCGGCATCGACGGCCTTGATCTCGACCAGCGCCGTGCCCTTGTCGCCGGCGTTGGCCATGGCCCGCATCGTGGCCATCACCGAAACCTTGCCGCGCGCCTCCAGCCAGGACCGTTCGGCAGGGGTTGCCTCGCGGTGGACCAGGGTGAAGGCGGCATCGCCGCCAAGGATGCGCTTGCCCTCGCGGCTGAGACCTTCGCCGACGCCGCGCGCGGCGGATGTCACCGCAGCGATGGCCGCTACCCCGAGCGCCAGGCAGGCAATGAACACGCCGAAGCCCTTGAGCCCTCCGCGCAGGTCGCGCCAGGCCAGCCGCAGGGCCAGCATCGACAGATCGCGGAAGCCCTGCGAACGGGCCACTTTGGGGAGGGAACCGTGCATGCTCAGGCCATGACGTTCTGGACGGAATTCAGGTGTGAGATCTGGCCCGAGCGCAGCCGGATCGTGCGGTCGCAACGTGCTGCAAGGCCCGCATCATGGGTGACGAGCACGAGCGTCGCGCCGCGCTCGCGCTTGAGCGCAAAGAGCAGGTCCACGATCGAGGCCCCGGTGGTCTCGTCGAGGTTCCCGGTCGGCTCGTCCGCCACCAGAATGGCAGGGTCCGGAGCCAGTGCGCGGGCAATCGCCACGCGCTGCTGCTCGCCGCCCGACAGTTGCGCGGGATAGTGGTTCATGCGCTCGGCAAGGCCGACCGAGGCCAGTTCGCGTTCGGCACGCTCGAAGGCATCCTTGCGCCCGGCCAGTTCGAGCGGCAGCGCCACGTTCTCGCGCGCCGTCATGGTGGGCACCAGATGGAAGGACTGGAAGACGATCCCGATGCGCCGGCCACGGAACACCGCCAGCGCATCCTCCCCCATGCCGGACAGGTCGACGCCCTCGATCAGCACCGAGCCCTTGTCAGCGCGCTCAAGCCCCGCCATGACCATGAGCAGGCTCGATTTGCCCGAGCCGGACGGACCGACAAGGCCGACGGCTTCACCAGCCTCGATGGCCAGCGAGATTCCCTTCAGGATGTGGACGCGCGCGGCATCGCGCCCCAGACTGAGTTCGACATTCTTCAGTTCAATCAGGGCGGACATGATCGTTCACGCAATCTTTCGAGGAACAGAATCGGCAAACGGGCTTGCCAGGGCACCAACAGGCCAAACCAACCGCGCGCCAGGGTGCGCGCCAGAACCTGCAAGCGTCGCGCCAGAGCACGCCGCAGCCGCTCGGGCCGCAAAGCGCGCCATCTTCCGCGCTGGTTACGCATGCCGACGCTGTTCAGATGGCATCGCACGGCGGTTTGCGAAAGGGGCCGTGCGCATCAACGCGCTGACAATGCTGCTGGCATGGCTGCTGGCACTGTCTTTGGCCGTGCCGCTTTCCGCCGCCGCACCGGCTGCGGACAGGCCGCTGAGGATCGTGGCCTTCGGTGACAGCCTCACGGCTGGCTATGGGCTGCCGGCCTCGGCCGCGTTTCCCGCCCGGCTGCAAGCGGCACTCGAGGCGGCCGGTCGCAAGATCGTGATCGAGAATGCGGGCGTCTCCGGGGACACGGCCCAGTCCGGTCTCGACCGGCTCGACTGGTCGATCGGCGATGGTGTCGATGGCGTGATCGTCGAACTGGGCGCCAACGATGCCCTGCGCGGCCTTGATCCGGCCCAGACCCGCAGCGCGCTTGACCAGATCATCACGCGGCTGAAAGCACGCAAGATCCCGGTGATGCTGGCGGGGATGCGCGCCCCGCCCAACATGGGCGCGGATTTCCAGCAGCGTTTCGACAGCATCTTCCCGGATCTGGCGCGCGAGCACGGGCTCATCCTGTATCCGTTCTTCCTGGATGGGGTTGCGGGCCGGCGCGAACTCAATCAGAACGACGGCATTCATCCCACTGCGGACGGCATCAGAGTGATCGTCGACCGCATCCTGCCCAGCGTCGAGCGCTTCATCGCCAGTCTGGCCCGGCCAGGCTGACGGCGAGACGCCCGCCCGTGACGGGCCATTCCCCTTCCTGACTCTCCGGAGCATGTTATGTCCCATCGTCCGCTTGGCCGCACCGACCTGAAAGTGTCCGAAATCTGCCTGGGCACCATGACGTGGGGGCAGCAGAACACCGAGGCCGAGGGCCATGCCCAGATGGACTACGCGCTTGATCAGGGCGTGAACTTCTTCGACACGGCGGAGCTTTATTCGATCCCCCCCAAGGCCGAGACGCAAGGCTCGACGGAGCGGATCATCGGCTCGTGGTTTGCCGCGCGCCGCAACCGCGACAAGGTGATCCTCGCCACCAAGACCATCGGGCGCTCGCAGATGACCTGGTTCCGCGACCCGCCACAGGAGGGCCGGCTCGACAAGGCGCAGATGACCCATGCGCTGGAGAACTCGCTGAAGCGGCTGCGCACCGATTACATCGACCTGTATCAACTGCATTGGCCGGAGCGGCCCGCGCCATGGGGCTCGAACCCGACGCGGTTCAACATCGACAGCTTCAGGCCGCTGCCCGACGAGAACAGCATCGAATCGCAGCTCGAAGTGCTTCAGGGCTTCATCAAGGCCGGCAAGGTGCGCCATGTCGGGCTGTCCAACGAAAGCGCCTGGGGCACGATGCGCTTCCTGTTCGCATCGGAGGCCAAGGGACTGCCGCGCGTCCAGACCGTGCAGAATGCCTACAACCTGCTCAACCGCACCTATGACGTGGCCATGGCCGAGATCTTCGTGCGCGAGCAGGTGGGCCTGCTGGCCTATTCACCGCTGGCCCAGGGCTTCCTGTCCGGCAAATATCTGGGCGGTGCCCGGCCGGCCGGAGCCCGGACCACCCTGTTTGATCGTGGCCAGCGCTACCAGACGCCGGGTGCCGAAGAAGCGATTGCCGATTATGTGGCGGTGGCTGCCCGCCATGGCCTCGATCCATCGGCAATGGCGGTGGCTTTCGTCACCAGCCGGCCCTTCACCACTTCGAACATCATCGGGGCGACCTCGCTGGCCCAGCTCAAGGTCTGCATCGAAGGCTCACGGGCGGTGACGATGACGCCGGACCTGCTGGCCGATCTCGACGCCGTGCATCAGTTGCGGGGCAATCCCTGCCCCTGAGGGATGGCCGGAGGAAAAGCGGGCGGGATCTGAAAAACCGTCTCGCAAATGTCGCACGATTGGGGAAGAATCCCGAATCATGCCTCGGCTGTTCACCGGTCTGGAAGTGCCGCCCGACATTGCACAGCAATTGTCGATGCATCGAGGCGGCCTGTCCGGGGCCCGCTGGATCGAGCCATCGGACTACCACATCACCTTGCGGTTCCTTGGCGATGTGGATGGCATGACGGCGCGCGATGCCTGTGATTTCCTCGCCGACATCCAGCGCGGGCCGGTCACGGTCACACTCGACCAGATCGCCAGTTTTGGCGGCGACAAGCCCCATTCAGTGTTCGCGAGGGTTCAGCCCAGCGCCGCGCTGTCGGAGCTGCAAGCGGAACATGAGCGATTGATGCGCCGCATCGGACTGCCTCCCGAGCCGCGCAAGTTCGTGCCGCATGTCACGCTGGGGCGGATCAAGGGTGCGTCGGTGCTGGCTGTCGCCGACTATCTTTCGAGCCGGGCCATCATCCGCCCGATGAGTTTCACCGCCCGGCGCTTCGTGCTGTATTCCTCGCGGGCGTCGATCGGCGGGGGCCCGTATCTCATCGAGGCGGCCTATCCCCTTGAAGCCAGGCTGCGGCAGGCCATCTGACGGTTGGTCCGGCAGCCGGCCGGGAAAAGATGCCACGGGAGATGACCATGCCACCACGCCTCGAAGGCCCGGAAAGGGCTGCAGCCCTGGCATCGCTCGCAGGCTGGGCCACTGTTGATGGCCGCGACGCGATCCACAAGCGCTTCGTGTTTGCCGACTTCAATGCCGCCTTTGGCTGGATGAGCCGCGTCGCGATGCTGGCCGAGAAGATGGACCATCATCCTGAATGGTCGAATGTCTACAGGACCGTCGACGTGACGCTGTCCACCCATGATGCGGGTGGTCTCAGCGCGCTGGATGTCGCCATGGCCCGCGCCATGGATGTGATGGCCGGCTGAGAGCCTGTCATGCTGGTGGACGGTCAGCCAGCCCAGCCGCAGGCGGCAAGGCCGGCCCGCATGTGAGCGGGCGGCGGGGCCTCGACCGTCACAGGCGGCTTGTTCGGATACAGCGGAATGCGGATTGCGCGGGCATGAAGGTGCAGACCGGGGCCGCCGAAGCGGGGTCCGGAGCCGTAGATCGGGTCGCCGATGATCGGCCAGCCCGATGCCTGGCAATGCACCCTGAGCTGGTGAGTCCGGCCTGTCAGCGGCGTCAGTTCCAGCCAGGCGAGTGACCGGTCGGCGGATCGGCCCAGAACGGTCCAGAGCGTTGCCGAGGGCAGGCTGGCGGCGGCCTCACTCTCGTCGGCAGCCTTCATCCACCAGCCGCGCTGCGGATCGAGCCGGATCAGAGGCACATCGATGCGGCCCGCATCGGCAGCCGGATCGCCTTCGACAATGGCCCAGTAGCTCTTGGCAATGGCACCGCTCTTGAACAGGTCGCCCAGCCTGGCCAGCGCCTGGCGATGACGGCCCAGCACGAGGCAGCCAGACGTGTCCCGGTCCAGTCGATGGGCCAGTTCGGGCGGGCGCGGCAGGCCGAAACGCAAGGCGGGGAAGAAGCTGTCGAGCGGCGTGTCGCTGAGGCCGCTGCGCTTGCCTTGGGCGTTCTGCGGGCCCTTGTGAACCGGCATGCCGGGCGGCTTGTCGATCACCAGCATCATGGCATCGCGGTGGAGCACGCGCGCCAGCATCGCGTCCTCGCTCAGTCTGGCTGGCTGAAGCCCCGCCGCATCGGCTTGTGCGATCACGTCTTTCGATGTCATGCCGAACCGGGTAACGAGACTTGGGCGCGGTCGCAAGCGGCTGCGCGCCAACAGATCAAGGCGGAAGCACCGGACAGATGAGCGACACCGACAAGAAACCCGGACTGCTGGCACGCCTGTTCGGTCGGGGCGGCAAATCCGGGCCGGACCAGGCGGCGTCCAGTGCCCCGGTTGCCGAGCCGCAGGCGGCTGCGCCTTTGGCGGCAGATGTCGAGGCCATGTCCCCGAACGAGGCTTCTCCGCAGGTTCCTGCCACGGCGGAGACCGACACATTGGCGGTCGAACCCCCTGCGCTGGACGCTGCCGCTGCGGCGATCAACGGGGATAGCCGCGTGGCGGTCAGCGATGCTGCGCAGGACGCGCCTGCGCCAGGCGTTCCCGTGCCGGATTTGACCGTTCCGGACGTCCCGTTGCCGGCTGTGCCAGCGCCAGCCCCGCGCCAAAGCTGGTGGACGCGGCTGAGTGCCGGACTGTCGCGCACCTCGTCGGCGCTGACGACGGGGATCACCGACCTGTTCACCAAGCGCAAGCTCGATGCGGGCACGCTGGAGGATCTCGAAGACATCCTGATCCAGGCCGATCTGGGCGTTGATACGGCGGCGCGGGTGGCCAAAGTGGTCGGCTCCAGCCGCTACGAGAAGGGCATTTCCGGCGACGAGGTGCGCGCCATCCTTGCCTCCGAAGTGGGCGACATCCTCAAGCCAGTGGCATCTCCGCTGGAGATCGACGCGGCCAGGAAGCCCTTCGTCATCCTGATGGTCGGCGTCAACGGCTCTGGCAAGACCACGACCATCGGCAAGCTGGCTGCCAAATTCCGGAGCGAGGGCCGCTCGGTGATGCTCGCAGCAGGCGACACGTTCCGCGCTGCCGCCATCGAACAGCTCAAGGTCTGGGGCGAACGGACGGGAGCGGCCGTGATCGCGCGCGAACAGGGCGCCGATGCTGCCGGCCTTGCCTTCGATGCGCTGGAACAGGCGAAGGCCGCCGGCACCGATGTGCTGCTGGTCGACACGGCGGGCCGGCTTCAGAACCGCACGGAGCTGATGGAGGAACTGGCCAAGGTGGTGCGGGTGATCCGCAAGCTCGATGCCGGCGCGCCGCACGCGGTGCTGCTGGTGCTCGATGCCACGGTTGGCCAGAACGCCATCGCGCAGGTCGAGGTCTTCCGCCAGATGGCCGGGGTGACCGGGCTGGTGATGACCAAGCTCGACGGCACGGCGCGTGGCGGCATTCTTGTCTCGCTGGCGTCGAAATTCGCCCTGCCGGTTCATTTCATCGGGGTTGGCGAAGGCATCGACGACCTCGAACCCTTCGATGCCGCCGATTTTGCGCGGGCGATTGCCGGTCTGGAGCGTGTGTCATGAGCGAGCAGGTCAAGCCGGTCACGGACAAGCCTTCGGCAGAACAGGTCAACCCGCTGCTGAAGCTCGGCCTCGAATTCGGGCCGCTGGCGCTGTTCTTTTTTGCCAATTCCTACGGCGACCGCTGGTTCGGCGTGGCCTCGGACCAGCGCATCTTCGTGGCGACCGGCGTGTTCATGGTGGCTTCGCTGATCTCGCTGGCCCTGTCGAAGATCCTGCTCAACCACCTGCCGCGCATGGCCGTGATCAACGCCGTGGTGGTGACGGTGTTCGGCGGGCTGACGCTGGCGCTGAACGACGAACTGTTCATCAAGCTCAAGCCGACCATCGTCAATTCGCTGTTCGGCTGCGTGCTGCTGGGCGGCCTTGCCATGGGCCGGCCGCTGCTGCCTTACGTGCTCGACAGCGTGATGAGCCTGACCGACGAGGGCTGGAAGAAGCTGACCTTCCGCTGGGGCTTGTTCTTCTTCGTGCTGGCCGCGATCAACGAGATCGTCTGGCGCAACTTCTCGACCGACTTCTGGGTCGGGTTCAAGGTCTGGGGCATCATGCCGATCACCATCGCCTTTGCCCTGGCGCAGACGCCGCTGATCCTCAAACACGAGATCAAGGACGAGAAGGCCGGACCGAAGGACTAACGCGCAGCCGCCACGGCGTCCGCCAGCAGGGCGCGGGCGCTTTCCTCGGTGAGCTGGCCGATGTGCTTTTTCAGGATCGTGCCATCCTTGCCGACCAGGAAGGTCTCCGGCACGCCATAGACGCCCCACTCGATCGACGAGCGCCCGGTCCGGTCCGTGCCTACGGCCGCATAGGGATTGCCGAGTGCGCCTAGGAAGCGCCGGGCATTCTCGGGCTCGTCCTTGTAGTTCAGGCCCATGACCTGAACCCGGCCCGATCGGACGGCCTCATGTCCGGCCATCTCAACCAGGAAGGGATGCTCGACGCGGCAGGGCGCGCACCAGGATGCGAACACGTTGAGGATGGTGACACGGCCATCACGCAGGTCTGCCGGGGCGATGCCGGGGACGGGCCGGCCATCGCGCAGCAAGCCTTCGAGCGATGGCAGGGTCAGATTCGGTGCCGGCTTGCCGATCAGCGCCGATGGCACCCGGGAGGCATCGCCCGCGAACAGGCGAAACAGGAACAGCAGCGCCAGCAGCGCGAAGAAGGCCAGCGGCGCGAGATAAAGCCAGTTGCGCCTTGGCCGCGCCGTGATGTCGGCTTCGCTCATGACCGGTCCGCTCCGGGCTGGCGGCGGTCGAGCCGCGCCAGTTCGCTCTTTCGCGCACGGTTGTCGGCAACAATCCAGATCGTCAGCGCCGCAATCACGGCCAATGATGCCAGATACGAGCCGACAATGAAAAAGGCGTGGGGACCAAGGGCTGTCATTCGGCAGGCCCCCGCGCGATCAGGCTGCCGCCATTGGGTTGCTGCTCGGCCCGGTCGGCAGCGAGGATCGTCAGGGTGCGGATGCGCCGGCGCATGATTTCCGTCCGCATCGCCACCAGATGCAGGGCCACGGCAAACAGCGAGAAGGCAACGGCGCAGACCAGAAGCGGCCAGAGCATCGAGGGATGGATGGTCGGCCCATCCATGCGGAACACGGAAGCGGGCTGATGCAGCGTGTTCCACCAGTCCACCGAGAACTTGATGATCGGGATGTTGACGAAGCCCACCAGTGTCAGGATCGAGACAGCACGGCCGGCCTGGGTCGGCTCGTCGATGGTGCGCCACAGCGCCATGATGGCGAGATAGATCAGCAGCAGCACCAGCATCGAGGTCAGCCGCGCATCCCAGACCCAGTAGGTGCCCCACATCGGGCGCCCCCAGAGCGCACCGGTCAGCAGGCAGATCAGCGCAAAAGCTGCTCCGATGGGAGCCGCGGCCTTCTGGGCGACCTCCGCCAGCGGATGACGCCAGACGAGCGCGCCGATCGCCGAGGCGGTCATCAGCGAATAGAAGAACATGGCCAACCAGGCCGCGGGGACATGGATGTACATGATCCGGATGGTCTCGCCCTGCTGGTAATCGGCGGGGGCGCTGAAGAACGCACCGTAGAATCCGACGATGAACAGGATGCCGCTGAGCCCGGCAATCCAGGGCAGGAGGCTGCCCGAAAGCGCCATGAAGCGCGTCGGATTGGCGAGCTGGTTGATGAATGTCATGCTGACCGCGTGTGTTTCCCCGAAACCAGATTTACTTGCCGTCTGGCCCTGACGCAATCCGTGCGCGCATTTGCAGCAGGATCGCCAACGGACTGGCGCGGCCGGATCAGTCTGACTGACGCAGGCCCGCCGCTGCTCCGATCACGCCAACGACGGCAAAGATCAGGGTGAGGGCGCACAGGATCGCGAAAGGGGTGGCGAAAGCAATGGTTCCACCAACCGCCGCATTGCAGGCCGCAACGCCAAAGATCAGCACCGGGATCATCAGCGGCAGGGCCATGATCGCGATCAGCACCCCGCCGCGGCGGATGCCGGCTGTGAGCGCCGCCCCCACGGCACCGATGAAGGTCAGGGCGGGGGTTCCGACCAGAAGGCTGGCGGATGCGGCGGCCATGCCTGCCGGCTCCATGGCCAGCAGCAGGCCGAACAGCGGCGCTGCAAGGGCCAGTGGCAGGCCCGTGGTCAGCCAGTGCGCGAGGCATTTGGCCAGCACGACAGCTTCCAGCGGCAGGGCCGAGGCCTTGATCAGGTCGAGCGTGCCATCCTCGGCATCTGCCTGAAACAGCCGGTCGAGCCCGATCAATGTGGCCAGCACGGCCCCGATCCAGAGGATGGCCGGCGCGATGCGGGCCAGCAGGTTGAGATCGGGTCCGATGGCGAACGGCGTCAGTGTCACGATCATCAGGAAGAAGACCAGCGCGAAGGAGGCTCCGCCGCCAATGCGCAGGGCGAGCGCCAGATCGCGCTTCACGAGAGCCAGAAAGGCACTCATGGCCTGGCCCGCGCGGCGTTATGGGCCCCAAGATCAAGCGTTGCCAGGTCAGGCCAGTCGAGCGGATCGTGGGTTGCGGCGATCACCAGCCCGCCGCGCGCCCTGTGCAGGGCCACGGCCGCCGCGAGCTTCTTCCGCGCCCCGCTGTCGAGCGCGTTGGTCGGCTCGTCGAGGAGCCAGACCGGACAGCGTTGCGGGGAGGCCAGCAGCAACCGCGCCAGCGAGACCCGCCGGCGCTGGCCGGACGAGAGATAGGCACAAGGCACATTGGCCAACGGCATCAGATCGAAGGCTTGAAGCGCCGCATCGAGGATCTCCTCGCCACCGCCAAAGACGATGGCCTGCCAGCCCGTGAGCAATTCGCGCACGCTGAGCGCGCCTTTCAGCGGATCGCGGCTGCTGACTAGGACGGATCGGTGGCCAAGATCGAGGTCCGCATCCGGTGGCCCGATGGCGACCGTGCCACTTTCGGGGCGCAGGAGCCCTGCAAGGATGCGCAGCAGGCTGGTCTTGCCCACGCCGTTCGGGCCGGTCAGCGCCAGCGCCTCTCCGGCTCCGACACGGAAGGACAGGCCGGCGAACAGCGTGCGCTCATTGCGCCGGCAGGACAGATCGACGGTGATCAGTTGGCAAGGGGTGGGCGGGTCGGCGTGCATGTGGCGGCATCTGAGGCAAGCCAGACCGGCCGCGTCAAGGCACTTCGTGCTGGGGCGCTCCGGATCAGCCTAGTTTACACCTTTCGATGCGGTAGCCTTTTGATCGGAATTCTTCTAAGGACTGTTCCGGCTGTGCCGCGCGCTTGATCCGGCGCGGGCGCCCGGGCACCCCCGGGGCGGCGCGCAACACCCGTTGCTCTGGGCGCCTGGTCCGCGAGGACAGCGAACAGAGGCCTTCAGCATCGGTCCGGCCCTGGCCGGGCCGCCCTGTGACCCGTTTGCCCCAAGGATGTTGCCCCATGGCTTCTCTCGACTCATTCAAGTGCGCCAAGACCCTCAAGGTCGGCGACAAGCGCTATGTGATCTACTCGCTGGCGGAGGCTGAAAAGAACGGTCTCGACGGCATTTCAGCGCTGCCCTACTCGATGAAGGTCATGCTGGAAAACCTGCTGCGCTTCGAGGATGGCCGCACGGTCACCAAGGCCGACATCCTGGCCACGCGTGACTGGCTGACCCACAAGGGCAAGGTCGACAAGGAAATCGGGTTCCGCCCGGCCCGCGTGCTGATGCAGGATTTCACCGGCGTTCCGGCTGTCGTCGATCTTGCTGCGATGCGCGACGGCATGACCACGCTGGGGGGCGACCCCTCGAAGATCAACCCGCTGGTGCCGGTCGATCTGGTGATCGACCACTCGGTCGTCGTGGACTTTTTCGGCACACCGCAGGCGCTGGGCCAGAACGTCAAGCGCGAATACGAGCAGAACGGCGAGCGCTACAACTTCCTGAAATGGGGCCAGGGCGCGTTCGACAATTTCCGCGTCGTGCCGCCCGGCACGGGCATCTGCCATCAGGTCAATGTCGAGTATCTGGCGCAGACGGTGTGGACCCGCAAGGAGAAGCGCAAGAACGCCAAGGGCAAGATGGAGACCGTCGAGGTCGCCTATCCCGACACGCTGGTCGGCACCGATTCGCACACCACCATGGTCAACGGCCTCGGCGTGCTGGGCTGGGGCGTCGGCGGCATCGAGGCGGAAGCTGCCATGCTGGGCCAACCGCAGTCGATGCTGCTGCCAGAGGTGATCGGCTTCAAGCTCATGGGCAAGCTGAAGGAAGGCATCACCGCCACCGATCTGGTGCTGACCGTCACCCAGATGCTGCGCAAGAAGGGCGTGGTCGGCAAGTTCGTCGAATTCTTCGGGCCTGGCCTCGACAACCTGACCCTGGCCGACCGCTCGACCATTGCCAACATGGGCCCGGAATATGGCGCGACCTGCGGCTTCTTCCCGGTCGACAAGGAAACCCTCGCCTATCTCGAGCTGACCGGCCGCAAGAGCGACCGCGTCGAACTGGTCGAGAAGTATTGCCGCCATCAGGGCCTGTTCCGCAGCAAGTCCTCGCCGGATCCGGTGTTCACCGACACGCTGGAACTGGAGCTTGGCAGCGTTGTGCCGTCGCTGGCCGGCCCCAAGCGGCCTGAAGGCCGTGTCTCGCTGACCGATGCCAAGGCCGGTTTCGTCGCCGCCATGGACAGCGAGTACAAGAAGGCGGGCGAGATCGCCAAGCGCGTCAAGGTCGAAGGCCGCAACTTCGACATCGGCCATGGCGATGTGGTGATTGCCGCCATCACCTCGTGCACCAACACCTCCAACCCCGCCGTGCTGATGGCCGCAGGGCTGCTGGCCCAGAAGGCCAACGCGAAGGGGCTCAAGGTCAAGCCCTGGGTCAAGACCTCGCTGGCACCGGGCTCGCAGGTGGTGGCCGAATATCTCGCCGTGTCCGGGCTTCAGGCCGAACTCGACAAGCTCGGCTTCTATCTGGTCGGCTTCGGCTGCACGACCTGCATCGGCAATTCGGGGCCGCTGCCGGCGGACATCTCGAAGGCGATCAATGACAACGGCATCGTGGCGTCCGCCGTGCTGTCGGGAAACCGCAACTTCGAGGGCCGCGTCTCCCCCGATGTGCAGGCCAACTATCTGGCCTCTCCTCCGCTGGTCGTGGCCTACGCGCTGGCCGGCTCCACCCAGATCGACCTGTCGAAGGAGCCGCTGGGCGTGGGCTCTGACGGCAAGCCGGTGTTTCTCAAGGACATCTGGCCGACCAACAAGGAAATCCAGAGCTTCATCGCCAAGAACGTCACCAAGAAGATGTTCAAGTCCAAGTATGCCGACGTCTTCAAGGGCGACGCCAACTGGCAGGCGGTCGAGGTGGCCGGCGGTCAGACCTACAAGTGGAACATGAGCTCCACCTATGTGCAGAACCCGCCCTACTTCGAAGGCATCACCAAGACGCCGAAGCCGGTGACCGACATTGCCGGCGCCCGCATCCTGGCCCTGCTCGGCGACAAGATCACCACCGACCACATCTCGCCGGCCGGTTCGATCAAGGTCAATTCGCCTGCCGGCCAGTATCTTCAGGAGCGGCAGGTCGCTGTGCCGGACTTCAACCAGTATGGCACGCGGCGCGGCAACCACGAGATCATGATGCGCGGCACCTTCGCCAACATCCGCATCAAGAATTTCTCGGTGAAGGAAGCGGATGGCTCGACCAAGGAAGGCGGCAACGCCATCCATTACCCGTCAGGCGACCGGATGTTCATCTTCGATGCCGCGATGCGCTACCAGGCCGAGAATGTGCCGCTGGTGATCTTTGCCGGCGTCGAATACGGCAATGGCTCGTCGCGTGACTGGGCCGCGAAGGGCACCAAGCTGCTCGGTGTGCGGGCCGTGATCGCCCAATCCTACGAGCGCATCCACCGCTCCAACCTGGTCGGCATGGGCGTTGTGCCGTTCGTGTTCGCCGAAGAGGGCATGAGCTGGCAGAAGCTGGGCCTGAAGGGCGACGAACTGGTCGCCATTGCCGGCCTCGCCGACGTCAAGCCGAAGCAGAAGATGGAGGTTTCGATCACCGCTGCCGATGGCAAGGTGACGAAGGTTCCGGTGATCTGCCGCATCGATACGCTGGACGAGATCGACTACGTCAAGCACGGCGGCATCCTGCACTACGTGCTGAGGCAACTGGCGGCCTGATCGTCAGCCCCGGGGTGCGGTGATCGGGACCGCGGTGATGAGGTTTGCCGCCTTTTCAAGGCGAGCCGGGCCTCATCACCGGTGTCTTGCCGCTGGCCATGGGCCTGATCGGGCGCTGTCACAACAGGCCCTCTTCCCCCACCCCCCCTTCGTCGTGTAGGGAGACAGCCAACTTATCACCGGGGCCCGGCCGGGGTGTGCGCCTGATGTGCACCGATCGGGTGGCTCCGAACCACTGAAAGACGGGAGAACCCGCCCATGTCATCCACCTTCGAGACAGTTGCCGGCATCATTTCCGAAACCTGCGACATCCCGCGCGAGAAGATCACGCCGGCGAGCCATGCCATCGACGATCTCGGAATCGATTCGCTGGCCTTTCTCGACATCGCCTTTGCCGTCGACAAGGCTTTCGGGATCAAGCTGCCGCTTGAACAGTGGACGCAGGAAGTGAACGAGGGCAAGGCGCCAGCCGAGCAGTATTTCGTGCTCGAGAACCTGTGCGCCCGCATCGACGGGCTGGTGGCAGCCAAGACCGCCTGACAGGAACAGCGCGCGGCGCGTGACAAGCGACATGGTTCCGGGCTAAACGATCCGGCCCTTCCGCCGCAATGCTGCGGGCCCGGGTGCCCAGCCTGTTCCCCGGCCCCGACCGTTCTGCGAGCCATCCAGTCCATGCGCCTTGAATACTTCGAGATGATCGACACGGTCACGCTGTTCGACGCAGCCGGGCAGCGTATCGTCTGCAATGCGACGGTTCCGCAGGCCAGCCCGGTTTTCGAAGGGCATTTTCCGGGCCACCCGCTGGTACCGGGCGTCCTGCTCACAGAAACCATGGCGCAGGCCTCGGGCTACCTTGTTCTTGGCCTCAACCGGTTGAGCCAGATGCCGTTCCTGATGGCGGTCGACAAGGCGCGTTTCCGCACCTTCGTCGAGCCGGGCGCAGTGCTCGTCATCGAGGCGGCGATCACGGTCGAGGGCTCCGGCTATGCGGCGACAAAGGCCAGCATCACCGCCGACGGCAAGCCGGTCTGCGATGCCGAACTCAGGTTCAGGCTGATGCCATTTCCGGCGGAACTGGGCGAACTCATGCGGCAGCGCACCTCGGCCATCGGCCTTGTGGCAGGGGCAGCATCATCATGACGAACACTGTGGTGATCACGGGCATCGGCCTGTTGTCGAGCCTTGGCGAGGACATCGCCGCCCATGTCGATGCGGCGCGCGGCCAGCGCGGCGCGGTGATCGACCGCGAGACATTCGCACCCTACCCCGTGCATCCGCTGGGGGCCGTCGAACTTGACCGCCAGATCCCGAAGAAATCCGACCAGCGCCAGATGGAGCCTTGGCAGCGCATCGGCGTCTATGCCGCCGGGCTTGCCCTCGACAGCGCCGGCATCAAGGGCGACGCCGATGCCAAGGACCGGCTGCATGTCATCGTCGCTGCCGGTGGTGGCGAGCGTGACCATGCGGTCGATGGCCAGATCCTCACCGGTCTCAAGTCGGCGGCCAATCCGGGCGTCTTCCTCAATGAGCGCCTCCTGGGCGATCTGAGGCCAACGCTGTTCCTTGCGCAGTTGTCGAACCTGCTGGCCGGGAACATCTCGATTGTTCATGGCGTCACCGGTCCTTCCCGCACCTTCATGGGCGAGGAGCAGGCCGGGGTCGATGCCGTTCGCGTCGCCCATGCGCGGATCGCTGCGGGACAAGCTGACATGATCCTGGTTGGCGGTTCCTACAACGCCGAGCGCCGCGACATGCTGTTGCTGTTCGAGCTTGGCGGCGCGCTGCTGAAGGGCGTGCCGACCCCGACCTTCCGCCGTTTGCCGGGGCAGGACGGCATGGTCACCGGCAGCGTCGGGGCTTTTCTGGTGCTTGAATCCGCGCAAAGCGCTGCGGCACGCGGGGCGAGGGTTCTGGCCCGGCTCGATGCGGTCAGTGCCGACAGGGTGCGGCGCGAGGATGGCGCGATCACACGTTCGCTGACCGAGCAGCTTGCCGGCCATCATGTCGCGCCTGACGGGCTCCTGGTGTCGGCTGCGCCGGGACTGGCGGGCCCTGCCGCCGAGGAACAGGCCGCGCTGGCGGCGGTTGCGCCCGGGCGCACACCTTTGGCGGTTGGTGATCTGGTCGGACATGCCATCGAGGCGGCGTTCCCGGCGGCGGTCGCACTCGCGGCTGCACTCCTCTCGGCAGGCGAGGCGTCTTCGGCGCTGGTGAGCGGTGTCGGTCATCACCGTGGCGAAGGCCTGGCCAGCCTCAGCGCTGCGTGACGGAGGGAACGCGATGACAACGGATCTGCGCGACGCCCATGGCAGGCCGCTTGTGGCGATCACGGGCATGGGCCTGGTCACTTCGCTCGGGCAGGGCAAGGCCGACAACTGGGCGCGCCTGACTGCCGGGCAGTCCGGCATCCACCGGATCACGCGGTTTCCGGTCGAGGGTCTCAGGACCACGATCGCCGGAACGGTCGATGACCTGTTCAACGAGCCTTTTGCCGCTCCGGAATTGTCGGAGAAACTGGCCATGCTGGCGGCGGATGAAGCGGTTGGCCAGGCCGGCCTGGGGCGCAAGGGCGATTTCCCCGGCCAGTTGTTCATGGCTGTGCCACCGGTCGAGCTGGAATGGCCGCAGAAGCAGGTTCTCGCCAGCGCGAGCAACGAGGCGGTGAGCTATGACACCTTGCTTGCGGCGGCGGCGGCACACACCCACCGCGCCTATCACGCCATGTTCCTGTTCGGCACGGTGGCGGACAGGATTGCCGACCATTTCGGCACGAAAGGCTCGCCGATTTCGTTGTCCACGGCGTGTTCCTCCGGCGCGACCGCCATCCAGATGGGCGTCGAGGCCATCCGGCGCGGCGAGACGGAAGCTGCCCTGTGCATCGGCACCGACGGCTCCGTGCATGCCGAAGCGCTGATCCGGTTCTCGCTGCTGTCGGCGCTGTCGACCCACAACGATCCTCCGGAGGAAGCCTCCAAGCCGTTCTCGAAGAACCGCGATGGCTTCGTCATGGGCGAAGGTGGTGCTGCGCTGGTGCTGGAAAGCTACGCCAGCGCGCGCGCGCGCGGGGCCGAGATCCTCGGGTTCGTGCTCGGTTGTGGCGAGAAGGGCGATGGTTTCCACCGCACGCGCTCCTCGCCGGATGGACGGCCCGCCATCGTGGCGATGCAGGAGGCGCTGGCCGATGCGGGCCTCGAGCCTGACCATATCGACTATGTCAACGCGCACGGCACGTCGACGCCGGAAAACGACAAGATGGAAGCGATGAGCTGCACGGCGGTGTTCGGCCCGCGCATGACAACGCTGCCGATCTCGTCGAACAAATCCATGGTTGGCCACACGCTGACGGCCGCCGGCGCGGTGGAAGCGGTGTTCTCGATGCTGACGATTGCGAACGGCCGCATTCCACCGACGATCAACTATCGCGAGCCGGACCCGAACATCCCGCTCGATGTCGTGCCGAATGTGGCGCGTGATGCGCGGGTGCGCCGGGTGATCTCGAACTCCTTCGGCTTTGGCGGGCAGAACACCTGCCTTGTCTTTGGCGACGCACCGGTTTGACTGCCATGAGCCGGGTTCTTGTCACGGGTGGAGCGAAGGGCATTGGCGCGGGCGTGGTCCGTGCGCTGGTGCTGGCAGGCCATGATGTGGTGTTCACGTATCGGTCGTCGGGACAGCAGGCAGCACAGTTGGCGACAGACATGGCAGCCGTGCGGGCCGGTGCCGAGGTCAGCGCGATGGCGCTCGATCTGTCGGACAAGGCTGCCGTGGCGGGCTTTTGCGCGGATGTGGCCGATCTGGGCGAGATCGCAGGGATCGTGCACAATGCCGGCCAGTCCTACGATACGCTCTCGATGATGATGGCGCAGGACAAGGCCGAAGCGGCCATGCAGGTCAACTTCTGGTCCTTCACCCAGATCGTCAACGCGCTGGTGCGCCCGATGATCGCACGGCGGAATGGCCGGGTGATTGCCATCGGCTCCGTCACTGCCACGCGGGCCAACCAGGGCAATGCCGCTTACGCGGCGTCCAAGGCCGCGCTTGAAGCCTACATGCGCACGCTGTCGCTGGAGACGGCGAGGCGCGGCGTCACGGCCAACACCATCGCGCCGGGCTTTGTCGACACCGACATGATGGGCCCCTATGCGGCCTACCGCGAGAAGATGGAAAAGCAGATTCCGGCCGGACGCTTTGCCACACCTGACGACATCGGCGCACTGGTGGCCTTCCTGATGAGCCCGCAGGCGGCCTACATTACCGGCGCGACCATCCCGATCGATGGCGGCCTGATGGCGTCGATGGGCCTGCAGCGCTGAAGGATGGACCCCTATAGGACCCCAGCATAGCCCCTTGACCACCCCCCCGATTGCCAGCTAGATGCATCTGCAGATGCAGGCGGCAGAAGGGTAGATGCACATGGGCAAGCTGACCATTCGTGATCACGCGATCTGGTCGAAGCACATCGAAGAAGATCCGGACATGGTTCGGATGATCGAATCGCTGCCTGAAAACCGGCCCATCAATCTGGTGATCGACGGGAAACCGGTCCGTTTCGTCAAGATGCGGGACGGCAAGGACGGCCGTCCGACGCCGGGCTTGAGGCCAGACCCGTCATTCCGGCCTTTCTGGCATGCCATGCAGGAAAATCGTGGTCGGAAAGTCAGCGTCCAAATGAAGCCAACCACGGCGCTCGAGGATTCGTATCTGAGCTCGCTGTCCGGGTTGCTGGCTGAATGGGATAGCCCGGAAGATGCGGAAGCCTACGATGCCCTATGACCGTTGGGATGTCCTGACAGCACGCTTTCCGTTCACGGACATGGCCGTGAGCAAACCGAGGCCTGTCGTTGTGTTGTCGAACAACAGCTTTAACCGCTCCCACGAGCACATCGTCTGCTGCATGGTCACGACAGCAACGAGAAGCAAATGGCCAACTGACCACGAACTGGTTGACCTCGAAGCGTGCGGGCTTGCGCATGCTTCATTGGTGCGCTGGAAGGTGTTCACCTTGCCTGTCTCGGTCTTCAGCAAGCGAATCGGTGCTTTGGGCGACCTCGACCGAAGCGCCGTCGCAGCCCGGCTCGGGCAGGTCATGCTTGCGTGACGGCTTGCCAATGACGTCTCCTGTCGGTCTGCTCAAGCGGGCCCAGCCGACAAGTCCAACAAAACTGAAAGAACAAGATGCGCGCATTGATGCTTCACGGTGACCGCGACCTCAGGCTTGAGGAGATCGCACCACCACCGCCACCGTCGCCAGGCGAGGTGCAGGTCCGGATCAGGGCGCTCGGCCTCAACTACCTGGATGTCTGGGGTTTTCGCGGCATGGCCTTTGCCAAGCGCAAGATGCCGCAGGCTGCTGGCGTCGAGGCGGCCGGCGAAGTCGTGGCGCTGGGGGCTGGCGTCAGCCGCTTCCGCATCGGCCAGAAGGTGACGATGTATGGCGCCGACACCTGTGGCGAATGCAAGGCCTGCCGCGAGGGGCGCGACAACCTGTGCGAGAATGTTGCCGGGATCATGGGCTTTCATATCGACGGCTTTGGCCGCGAGTTGATCAACCGCGCCGAGCGGCTGGTCGTGCCTGTTCCCGATGCCGTGTCGTTCGAGCATGCGGCCTGCGCGCCGATCGGGTTTGGCACGGTGCAGCACATGCTGTTCGACAATGCCAAACTCGAGTCCGGCGAGAGCATCCTCATTCACGCAGCCGGCTCCGGCATCGGCACTGCCGCGATCAAGATGGCCAAGGCGATCGGTTGCACTGTCTATACCACGGTCGGCGATGACGCGAAGGCCGCCAGGGCGCTGGAGCTGGGGGCCGATCACGTCATCAACTACAAGACCGAGCGCTTCGAGGGCGAAGTCCGCCGGCTGACCCGCCGCAAGGGGGTCGATGTGGTCTTCGAGCATGTCGGCGCGGATACCTGGAACGGCTCGCTGCTCTGCCTCAAGCGTGGCGGCCGGCTGGTCACCTGCGGCGCGACGTCAGGAGCCACGACGACCATGAACCTGATGCAGTTGTTCCAGCAGCAATACCGCATCTTCGGTTCGTTCGGCTGCACCATGAAGAACATCGCCGATTCGCTCGACAAGATGGCAGCGGGCCTGACGCCGGTGATCGATTCGGTGTTCGATCTGGCCGAGTTCGAGAAGGGCCTCGCCCGGCTTGAGGGCCGGCAGGTGTTCGGCAAGGTCATCATCAGGCTGTAATCCCGGGATGCCGACCGGGCCCGCGCCCGCAAAACAGTTGACCTTGACCGCGCTCCTCGTCATGTGCGCGGCAGGGCGCAAGTCCCGCCGGGCTTTTTCAGGGCTGTCATCGCGTGTTTCCTCGCTTCCGAAGAGCCGCCTCGCGGGTGGCCGAGTTCCTGATGGTCCGGACAGTGCGGGCCGTGTTCGCGCTGTCGCGTGCGCTCGGGCCGACGCGCGCCAGCGCGACGGGTGGCTGGCTTTTGCGCAAGCTCGGACCGCTGACGCCGCAGCAGCGGATCGCGCGCGACAACCTGAAGGCTGCCTTTCCCGAGAAAAGCGATGCCGAGCGCGCGGCCATTCTGACGGAGGCCTGGGACAGCCTTGGCCGAACCGCCGGGGAATATGCCCATCTGGCGACCTTGTTCGACTATGACGCCGACAATCCGGACCCGAACGGGCGCGTTGAAGTCTCGGGCATCGAGCACTTCGAGGCCCTGCGCGATGACGGCAAGCCGGGCATCATCTTCTCGGCCCATCTGGCCAACTGGGAACTGCCGGCGATCTGCGCGCAACGATACGGGCTGGACGCAACGGCCGTGTTCAGGCCGCCCAACGATCCTGCCGTCGCTGCCGTGATCCATGAGATCCGCTCGGGAACCATGGGCGGTCTTGCGGCGTCGATGCGCGGCTCGGCTTTCTCCATGCACGGCGTGCTGGAGAATGGCGGGCATCTCGGCATGCTCATCGACCAGCATTTCACCCGCGGCGTGGTCATCGACTTTCTCGGTCGGCAAGCCATGGCCAATCCTGTCATGGCGAAGTTTGCCCGCCGCTTCGAATGCCCCGTGCATGGGGTGCGCGTGATCCGCCTGCCGGGCCACCGCTTCCGGCTGGAACTGACGCCTGCACTCGATCTGCCGCGCGATGCCAATGGCGATATCGACGTCGAAGGCGCGGTCCGGGCCATGAATGCGGTGGTCGAGAGCTGGGTTCGCGAGCATCCCGGCCAATGGCTCTGGATGCATCGGCGCTGGCGGCCCAAAATGGTGGAACTGGCGCTTGCGGCAGGCAAGGCTGCGCCATCCGGTGCCGCCGCGCCTGACGGCGAAGGGCTCGGCTCAGCGCCGCGTTCAACGCAACGTGACTTTCCGGACCCGGAAAAATCGGTTTGAGTGCGGCATGCAGTCCGGGCCGAACATGTTGCGTCGAATGACACTGGCAAGTCTTGCCGTCATGCTCTGGAGCCTTGGTGGCATCGGCAGTGTCATGGCCCAGACAGCCACGGCTCCCGATTCGGCCAGCAGCGGAAAGCCCCGCGCCGTGCTCGAACTTTTCACCAGCCAGGGCTGCTCGTCCTGCCCGGCAGCCGATGCGCTGTTCGTGGAGATGGCGCGCGATCCCGGCCTGCTCGTGCTGACGCTTCCTGTCGATTACTGGGACTATCTCGGCTGGAAGGACACGCTGGCCCATGCGGCTTTCAGCCAGCGCCAGCGTGCCTATGCCAAGCGCCGGGGCGATGGCCAGATCTACACGCCTCAGGCCGTGATCGACGGTGTTGCCCATGCGGTTGGCTCGGATCGCCGCGCCATGGACCAGATCATCGCGGCGCATCAGGCGAACAGCTTTCCGCTGGACGTGACCGTCTCGGAGGCTGCCGGCCAGATCAGGATTTCGCTCAGCGGCCAGGCCAGGCCAGGCTCGATCTGGGTTCTGCCCGTGGCACGCGCGCGCGCCGTGTCGATCCAGCGTGGCGAGAACCGGGGCCGCGAGGTCGCCTATGCCAACGTCGTGCGCGGCCTGATGCGCGTGGGTGATTGGCGCGGCGAGCCGATGACCCTGGAGTTGCCGGTGACGCTGGTGTCCCAGGCCGATGCCGATACCTATGCCGTCCTGGTTCACAGCGAGGATGGCAAGATCGGCCGGATCATCGGGGCTGCCAAGGCACCACGTTTCTGAGCGTACGGCGCCGACCAGGCCCGCCAGCCATTGCCTTGCCGCCCTGCCGGGTTCAAACTCGGATCGTAGCCTGTCTTTCGGGGGGAGTGGCGGCATCATGTCCAGACGTGCATTCGCAAGTTGTCACAGGTGGCTGATCGGGTTGGCCCTTGCCGGAATGACGGCGGGAGCGCCTGCGCCTGCCTCGGCCCAATCGACGGCGGCACCTGAAGGAGCGACGGGCCGCGCGCAAGGGACACTCGGCTACGCGGCGAAGCACATGGTGGCGGCGGCCAACCCGCTGGCCGCCAGTGCCGGACGCGAGATCCTCAGGGCAGGCGGCAGCGCCGTCGATGCTGCCATCGCGGTGCAGCTTGTGCTCAATCTGGTCGAGCCGCAGAGTTCGGGCATCGGCGGTGGGGCATTCATGGTCCATTGGGATCAGGCCCGTCGCCAGACCACCACTCTGGACGGGCGGGAGACTGCCCCCGCCGCCGCCAGGCCCGAACGCTTCCTGCTGCCGGATGGTCGGCCCCAGCCATTCATGGCAGCCGTGATTGGCGGGCGCTCGGTTGGTGTGCCGGGCACGGTCCGGTTGCTCGAGGATGCGCACAAGCGCTGGGGCAAGCTGCCCTGGGCGGCCGTGTTCGCGCCGGCCATCAAGCTGGCCGAAGATGGTTTCAGCATTTCGCCTCGCCTCAATGGCCTGCTGTCCCGCGAACAGGCGCTGCGCAGCGACCCCATCGCGCGGGCCTATTTCTATGATGCCGAGGTGAAACCCAAAGGGGTGGGCGAGACCTTGCGAAACCCGGCCTTTGCCGCAACCTTGCGTGCCATTGCCGCCGGCGGTGCTGCGGCCTTCTATGCCGGGCCGATCGCGCAGGATGTGGTCGCGACCGTCACGGGCCATCCGACCAACCCCGGCGACATGACGCTGGCCGATCTGGCCGCCTACCGCACGGTTGAACGTGCGCCGGTGTGCGGCCGCTACCGTGTCTACAGCATCTGCGGGATGGGCCCGCCCAGTTCGGGGGCACTGGCCGTCCAGCAGATTCTCGGGCTCGTGGAACGCTTCGACCTGGCGCGCATGGGGCCCGGTGCCAACGCTGCGCACTGGATCAGTGAAGCGGGCCGTCTGGCCTTTGCCGACCGCAATCTCTACGTCGCCGATCCCGCCTTCGTCGATGTGCCGGCAGCCGGCATGCTGGATGCCGGCTATCTGGCATCCCGGGCCAACCTGATGAGCGCCGAGCGATCGCTGGGGACGGCGCGGGCCGGGGAGCCGCCGCGCCGCCGGGCACAGCTTCTCGCACCGGCGGACGACCAGATCGAGTATGGCACCAGCCACATCTCCATCATCGACGGGCAGGGCAATGCCGTGTCGATGACCACGACGATCGAGGATGGCTTCGGCGCGCGGATCATGACCAAGGGCGGCTTTCTGCTCAACAACGAGTTGACCGACTTCAACTTCGTCCCCTCCGTCAATGGCACGCCGGTGGCCAACCGGGTGGAACCTGGCAAGCGGCCGCGCAGCTCGATGGCACCGACGCTGGTGTTCGATGCCTTTGGCCGGCTCTATGCCGTGGTTGGCTCGCCCGGTGGCAGCCAGATCATCCCTTACGTGGCCAAGACCATCATTGCCCTGCTCGATTGGCGGCTGGATCCGCAGCAGGCGGTCGACCTTGCCAATTTCGGCAGCCGCAACGGGCCGACCGAGGTCGAGCGCGGCACCGAGGCCGAAGGCTGGATGACAACGCTGCAGGCTCGCGGACACGAGGTGCGCGCCATCGACATGACCTCCGGCATCCAGGCCATCGTGGTTTCCCCGATCGGCTATCTCGGCGGGGCCGACACGCGGCGGGAGGGGGTTGCCATTGGTGATTGAAGCGGATGATCTGGCATCATGAGTTTCGTTCCTGACCTTGCCGTGATGATGGCCTATACCGCGACCTGCGTGGCCCTGTTCATCACCCCCGGTCCCGACATGAGCCTGTTCCTGTCGAAGACCCTGAGTGGCGGCCGGCAGCATGGCATCGCCGCCATGGCAGGAGCCCAGGTCGGCTGCATCGTGCATACGCTGCTGGCGGCGCTCGGCCTGTCTGCCCTGCTCAATGCGTCGGAGACGGCCTTCACCGTGCTCAAGGTCGTGGGAGCGGTCTATCTGGCCTGGATGGCCTACGACGCTATCCGGAATGGCTCGTCGCTGAATGTCCGCGATGCCAGCGCCGATCCGGATGTGCGGCGGCGCGGGGTCTGGCGCACATTCCTGATGGGCATCGGCATCAACCTCAGCAACCCCAAGGTGGTGCTGTTCTTCGTGACGTTCCTGCCCCAGTTTGTGCTGGCGACGGACCCTGACGCGGCGGGAAAGATGCTGTTCCTGGGGGTCTACTTCGTCGCCATCTCGATCCCGCTGGCCATCGTGATGATCCTGGGGGCGGAGCGGCTCGTGGGTTACCTGAAGGCGCGGCCGAAGGCCTTGCGCGCCATCGACTGGACCTTCGGCGGCATCTTCGGCGTGTTCGCCATCAAGATCCTGCTGACCCAGGCGGGGCGTTGACCGCACCGGCTCCGGTGCCGGCAGCGCCGCGTCCGGCAATCATCCAGTAGGTGGCACCGGTCACCACGCCGGTCAGGAAAAAGGCGGCCAGGACCTGTGCCTCCGCACCGCTCGGCATGCGATTGAGGCCGATGATGGCGGCCGGCAGCATTGCCGCCAGCCCTCCGGTCAGCACCATCTGAACCAGCGCGCTCCCGATCCGGAACAACTCGCTGGCCAGCGCCGTGATCAGCACCGGGGCAACGAGGATCGCCATCATCAGCTTGAAGCCCTGCCAGCTTGCGGCGATGGCGAGGTCACCCGGGTCCTCGCCATTGAAGGCCAGGCCAAGCACGGTGTCCGCGAAAGCGTTGAAGGCAGCGAAGACCATGCTGGCCAGCGCTGGCGACATCACCGTGGCAAGCATCAGGAAAAAGCCACCGGCACCGAAGGCGATGATAAGCCCCAGCGGAATGATCAGCAGCAGGCGGGCGACACTGCGCATCGGCTCAATGTGCCACAGTCTGCCCGGACTGCCCGGCCATGGCCGCATCGGCTTCGTCAAGCAGCATGCGGGCGCGGGCTCCCAGTTTCTCGGTCTCGCTCTTGAGCTGGCCACAGGCCGCGAGGATGTCACGACCGCGCGGCGTGCGGACCGGCGACGCATAGCCGGCACGAAACACGATGTCGGAGAAGCGCTCGATACGATCCCAGTCCGAACAGGAATAGCGCGTGCCGGGCCATGGATTGAAGGGAATCAGGTTGATCTTGGCCGGAATGCCCTTGAGCAACCGGACCAGTTCGCGTGCGTCGGCGTCGGTGTCGTTGACGCCTTTCAGCATGACATATTCAAAGGTGATGCGGCGTGCATTCGACAGGCCCGGATAGCTCCGGCAGGCATCAAGCAGGGCCGCGATCGGATACTTGCGGTTGAGCGGCACCAACTCGTTGCGCAGATCGTCGCGCACGGCATGCAGCGAGATGGCCAGCATGGCATTGGTTCGCGCGCCCAGCGGAGCGATGTCGGGCACCACGCCCGAGGTCGAGACCGTGATGCGCCGCCGTCCCAGCGACAGGCCATCGCCATCGGCGAGGGTGTCAATCGCATCCGCCACGGCATCCAGATTGTAGAGCGGCTCGCCCATGCCCATGAACACGATGTTGCTGACGAAACGGCTGCCATCGGCCGGAAGAAACCCGTCGGTAGGGCGCTCGCGTCCGGGAAAATCACCGAGCTGGTCGCGGGCCGCCATCAGTTGCAGCACGATCTCCTCGCTGGTCAGGTTGCGCACCAGCCGCTGTGTTCCCGTGTGGCAGAAGGTGCAGGTCAGGGTGCAGCCGACCTGGCTCGACACGCACAAGGTGCCACGGTCGGTTTCGGGGATATAGACGCACTCGATCTCGGCCCCCTTGTCGCGCGGGCCCGTGGAGGGCATGCGCAGCAGCCACTTGCGGGTGCCATCCTGCGAGACCTGGGCTGCCGTCACCTGCGGCCGGTCGAGCGTGAAGCGCTCTTCAAGGGCCGACTTGAGGTCTTTCCCGACGTTCCTGATTTCGGCAAAATCGCGCACGCCGTGGTGATAGACCCAGTTCCAGATCTGGCCGGTGCGCATGCGCTGTTCCTTCAGCGGCACGCCGATCTCGCCAAGCGCTGCCGCAATGCCAGCGCGGGTGCGCCCCGCGAGGCTGGGCTTTGCGGCTGCCAGTGGTGCAGCCGGGGGCTCGGCAACGGTCTGAAGGAGAGGGGCAGGCGAGGTCATTGTCGTCGTGCTCTTTCCGGAAACCCGGCGTTCGGCCAGTCGTTCTGGCCAGGTGGCGGTGCCTGCAGGGCGCAAGTCAGGGGCAGGCGTGGGCTGTGCAGCCGCCTGTCACAAGACGCTGCCTATCATGGTTCGCGCCCGCCGCCGAATCAGCGTGCGGCAACGGTCCGTCAGGGACATTCGCGGCGCATGCGCTCCAGCGCCTGAGTCAGGCCGGCCAACGAATAGCGGTCGGTGCTGGCATTGCCCCGTCCCGAGGTCACCCTGACATTCATCGTCTGGCCGCGCCGTGCCGCCTCGATGAAGGCATTCTCCTCGGCGGCATTGGCGATCCAGGCATTCTTGCCTTTCGGGGCCAGCGCGAAGGTGGCATTGCCGATCGCGGCCTCTCCCGGCGTGCTTTCCTTGGCGGCGAAGCCGAGGACGAAGCTGACCTCGTTGCGCACCTGCTCGCCAGGACGGCTGGTGATGAACAGGAAGCCGGGATCGCGGTTGAGGGTCTTGGGCAACCGCTCCTTGGGTTTGGTCAGAACATAGCAGACCTTGCTGCGGCCCGACTGGGTCGAATAGGCGGTCCATTCGCCGAAAGTGCCCAATTCGAGCGCGTTGCCCTGGCCAGCCGGCGCCGCAGCCGGCCTGGCCGGCTGGCGGGCCTGGGCCTGCGCCTGAAGGCTGGCCGCCAACAGGAAAGCCGCCAGACAGGATGCGAGGGCGGCCGCGAAACGTGAGGTGCGATTCATGGGTTCTGACTGGCTGGCACGAAGGTTGTGGACATGGATGAACAGGTCCGGAATCCGGCCCGGAAACAGACTTGATCCGATCTCAATGCCATGAAGCAGGCAAAATTGCGATACCGGTTATTTGAGTTCCGTTTTCGGGGGAAACGTGCAAGTCTCGCGATGAGCAGAAGGACCACCGGGGGTCGTTGGTCATCTGTGGTGGTTGCGATGTCCTGTCTGGTGCCCTGCGCCAGCGTGTGCGGCGTGACCAGACGAGGGATAACAGGTGTCGAACCCGGCAGAGTTTGCGGCATGGGTCGCGGACGTGGCGCATCGCCGCGACCGGGGTGCCTTCACGCGCCTGTTCGATCACTTCGCACCCCGGTTGAATTCCTATCTCATGCGGCTTGGCACGGATGCGGCGTTGGCCGAGGAGATCGTGCAGGATGTGATGTCAACGCTGTGGCGCAAGGCGGCCCTGTTCGACCCATCCAAATCCTCGCTGTCGACCTGGCTGTACCGGATTGCCCGCAACCGGCGCATCGACATTGCCGGTGACTTCGACCCTGACGAGCCGATGTTGCAACCGGCTGCGGCCCCCGATCTTGATCAACTGGTCGACATCCAGCAGCGCGAGGAAGCGGTGCGCGCCGTGCTCACGTCATTGCCGCCGGAACAGCTCGATCTGGTCAAGCTCGCATTCTTCGAAGGCTTGTCCCACAGCCAGATTTCCGAAACCACCGGACTGCCGCTTGGCACGGTCAAGTCGCGCATCCGGCTGGCGTTCACCCGGCTGCGGCGCATGCTGGAAGCGGAAGGCGTCGTCGAGGCGACCTGAC
>JALORF010000112.1 GCA_025459195.1 Beijerinckiaceae bacterium | reverse complement strand
CGCATCGGCGCTGCGCTGCATGATTTCAACCGCATCTGGTCGCGCCGGGTGCTGACTGGCGGGGCAGTGGTGCTGCTGTTCACCGACGGGCTGGAGCGGCAGGGGCTGGAGCAACTGGGCTTCGAGGCCGACAGGCTGCACCGGTCCTGCCGCAAGCTGGTCTGGCTCAACCCGCTGCTGCGCTTCGATGCCTTCGAGGCCCGCGCCGGCGGCATCCGCACGCTGCTGCCACATGTCGACGAGTTCCGCACCATCCACAGTCTTGCCAGCATGGAAGGCCTGGTGAAGGCACTGGGCGGCAGCGGGCGGGTGGCCGATCCGAAACTCTGGCTCAAGGCAGGTTGAGGTGCTGCGTCATTGCGAGCGCAGCGAAGCCATCCAGCCTTGCCGCTGCTCCCATGATCGCGTTTGGCGCGAACCGCGGCGCTGGATGGCTTCGCTGCGCTCGCAATGACGGGATTGTTGTGCGGGCTTACTCTGCCGCCATGCGCCCGGTGCCATCCTCCGGCGCGTGGCTTTTCGGCCTTGCCTTGAGTCTCAGTTCCGTGAGGTCAGCACGTTCCTTCTCCAACTGGCGATAGAGCGCATCGCGGCCGGGCGCATACTGCTTCGGTGAATGATGGTCCTTGTCGCCATACCAGGCGGCGGCGCGCAGGGTGAAGGCGGGGTCGGCAAGGTGGGGCCGGCCAAGTGCCACGAGATCGGCGCGGCCGGCGGCGATGATGGTGTTGATCTGGTCGGCACCTGTGATCGAACCCACCGCCATGGTGGCGATCCCTGCTTCGTTGCGGATCTGGTCCGAGAACGGGGTCTGGAACATCCGGCCATAGTGGGGCTTGGATTGCGGCGCGGTCTGGCCGCTGGATACGTCGATCAGGTCGGCCCCGGCGCGGGCAAAGGCGCGGGATATCTCCACTGCGTCATCGGGGGTGAGCCCGCCGGCAATCCAGTCGGTGGCGGAAATCCGGACAGACATCGGCTTGCCGGACGGCCAGACGGCACGGACCGCCTCGAACACGGCCAGCGGAAAGCGCACCCGGTTGTCGAGCGAACCGCCGAACTGGTCGGTGCGCTGGTTGGTGACCGGCGACAGGAACGAGGCCAGAAGGTAGCCATGGGCGCAGTGCAGTTCCAGCATGTCAAAGCCGCAGGCTTCGGCCCTGCGGGCAGCGGCGACGAATTCGGCCATCACGGCTGCCATGTCCGCCACGGTCATGGCGCGGGGAACCTGGCTTTCGGGGTAGTAGGGCAGGGGCGAGGGGGCGATCAGGCCCCAGCCGCCATCCGGCAGGGGCCTGTCCATGCCGTCCCACATCAGCTTGCTGGCTCCCTTGCGCCCGGCATGGCCAAGCTGGAGGCAAATCTTTGCTTCGCTGTTGGCGTGAACGAAGTCGACGAGGCGGGTCCAGGCGGCCTGCTGCGCATCGTTCCACAATCCGGTGCAGCCGGGCGTGATGCGGGCATCCGCTGACGGGCAGGTCATCTCGGTGACGATCAGCCCGGCCCCGCCCATGGCGCGCGCGCCGTAATGCACCAGATGAAAGTCGCCCGGCAGGCCATCTTCGGCGGAATACATGCACATGGGCGAGACGACCACGCGGTTGGCAAGGTGCATGTCGCGCAGGCGATACGGCTGGAACATCGGGGCAACAGCCTTGCTGGGTTCGGCCGTGATGCCCTTGGCCGCCACGTCGCGCGCCATCATGTCATCCACGGCTGCGACGAAATCGGGAGCGCGCAAGGTCAGGTTGTCATAGGTGATGGCCTTGGAACGGGTCATCAGCCCGAAGGCGAACTGCACCGGGTCCATGTCCCAGAAGCGCTGCACATCCTCGAACCAGACCAGCGAGGTGTCGGCGGCATGCTGGGTGCGCTCGACCTCCTGCCGGCGCGTGGTCTCGAAATGGGAGAGCGCTGCGTCCACGCCATCGCAGGCCAGCACTGACTTGTAGAGCGCGATCGCATCTTCCATCGCCAGCTTGGTGCCAGAGCCGATCGAGAAATGGGCGGTCGCCTTGGCATCGCCGAGCAGGACCATGTTGTCCTTCACCCAGCGTTCGTTGCGGATCATCGGGAAGTTGCGCCAGATCGAACGATTGGTCTGCAAGCTGTGGCCCTGCAATTCGTTTGCGAACACGCCTTCCATGAAACGGGCACTTTCGTGTTCGCTCATGCGGTCGAGCCCGGCGCTGGCCCAGGTTTCGGGTGTGGTCTCCAGCACCCAGGTCGAGGCATTGGCCTCATACTGGTAGCAGTGGGCGATAAAGACGCCGTGGCGGGTTTCGCGGAAGAAATAGTTGAAGGCGTCGAAGGGCCGCGTCGAGCCCATCCATGAGAACTTGTTGGGCCTCAGATCGACGCGCGTGCCGAAATGGGCACGGTGTTTCTCGCGCAGGGCCGAATTGAGGCCATCGGCGATGACGATCATGTCGGCATCGAGCGCAGCCTCGTCAGCGATCTCGGAGCCGAACTGCATCGCGACGCCAAGGCCCCGCGCCCGCTCCTGAAGCAGCATCAGCAAGGTGCGCCGCGAGCAGCCGCAAAAGCCATTGCCGCCAATGCGGTGAACCGTGTCCTTGAAGTGGATTTCGATGTCGTCCCAATAGGCGAAGGATCGACGGATCGCCTCGTAGCTTTCGAGGTCATGGGTCTTGAACGTGTCCAGCGTCTGATCGGAAAAGACCACGCCGAAGCCGAACAGATCGTCCGCCTTGTTGCGCTCGTGAATGGTGATGGCGATCTCTGGCCGGGATGTCTTGAGCAGGATCGCGAAGTAGAGACCTGCCGGCCCCCCACCAATCACGGCAATCTTCATGGCATGCTCCGGGGCGCGTTCTGGGCCTTGTGTGCGGACATCGCGCGGGCCTGGCCGGAAGGCTGCGTGGTCCAGGGCCACCCGGCGGGAGACCCAGACCAATGTTTTAGGCTTAAAGCAGTTTGGTTCAAGGGAAGAGTGCGCCGGCGTGCGCCGGCTTCCCTCATGCTTCGTTAACCATGATTGGGCAGACTGAAAATTGCCGGAATTTGAGATCGCGCCGGATTTGATTCGCAGACATTCCGACATCACGCCCTGTCGAACCCGAAAACATGCCCTTTGTCGCCATCCTCGATGACCAGTTGACGAACCGGCAGATCTTTGCGCGGCTGGCGGCGTCGATTGCCGATGATGTCACGGTCGAGACCTTTGCCGACCCACTCGAAGCGCTGTCCGGCCTCAAGGATCGTTCCGTCGATCTGGTGATCACCGATTTCAAGATGCCGCACATGGATGGTGCCGAGTTCGTGCGCCAGTTCCGTGATCTGCCTGGCGCCGCCGATGTGCCGGTGGTGGTGCTGACGGTCTATGAGGAGCGCAGTTTCCGGCTGAGAGCGCTCGAATGCGGCGCGACCGACTTCCTGCAAAGCCCCGTCGATCATCAGGAGTTTGTCACGCGGGCCCGCAATCTGCTGCGCCTGCGCCGCCAGCAGTTGCTGCTGGCTCAGCGTGCCGATCATCTCAAGGCCGAGCTCGACGAAAGCGAGCGGACGCGCGAGTTGGCCATGCGCGATTCGCGCGAACGGCTGGCGCAGGTCATCGACAGCATTCCGGCAGTGGTGCGCTGTGCCGACCCGGACGGGCTGATCCAGTTCGTCAATGCCTTCCAGGCGCGCATCCTCGGCAAGAGCGCGACCGAGGTCGTTGGCCAATCCGTTTCAAAGTGCCTTGGCGACGAGCAGGGTGCGCGCAGCAATGCGCTGGACCGGATGGTGTCCGAGACCGGACGCGCCGTGCCCTCCTATGAGGAGGACATCATCGATGCATCGGGCAAGACCCGCGTCTTCCTGTCGACCAAGACACCGCTGCTTGATCCGGGCGGCGTGGTCAGCGGCATCCTGACAACATCGATCGACATCACCGAGCGCAAGGATGCGGAGAACTATCTGCATCATATGGCGCATCACGACGCCCTGACCGGACTGCCGAACCGCACCTTGCTGCACCAGCGCATCAACCGCGAGATTGCCCGCTCGCGGCGCGGCGACCGGATGTTCGCCCTGCACCTGATCGATCTCGACGATTTCAAGTCGATCAACGACCTGCATGGGCATGGTGTCGGCGACCGCTACATCGCCACGATCGGCCAACGCCTCCAGGATCTGGCGCGCCGGCAAGATACGGTGGCCCGCATCGGTGGCGACGAGTTCGCGGTCCTGCAGACCAACATCTCCGGCCCGCAGGATGCACAGAACTTCGCGAACACGATGCTGAAGGTGATTGCCCAGCCGCATGCCTGCGACACCGGCATCGTGGCATCCAGTGGCAGCGTCGGCATCACCATGCATCCGTCTGACGGCGCTGACGGTGCCGTGCTGCTCAAGAATGCCGACACGGCGATGTATCGCGCCAAGGCCGATGGCGGCAATCGCGCCTCGCTCTACGCCTCTGACATGCAGAGCACGGCGCTCCACAATGCCACGCTCGATGGTGATCTGCGGTCGGCGCTTGAACGCGGCGAGTTCGTGCTGCATTTCCAGCCCCAGATCAACGCCGCGACCGGCGAGATGGTCGGCGGCGAGGCATTGATCCGGTGGAACAAGCCAGGCCACGGACTTTTGACACCGGGGGCTTTCCTGCCGCGTGCCGAAGCCACTGGCTTTATCGTCGCCATCAACGAATGGGTGGTGATGGAGGCTTGCCGGGCAGGCCGGCGCTGGAACCAGATGGGCCTTGGCGGCATCCGCGTTGGCGTCAATCTCTCGCCCTTGCAGTTCATCCGCCAGAATGTGCCGCTGCTGGTGACGCGCGCGCTCGGCGAAAGCGGGCTCGATCCGCATCTGCTTGATCTCGAACTCACGGAAAGTTCCGTGCTGGAGGACAGCGAAACGCTGATTGCCGAGCTGAAACAGCTCAGGATGCTGGGCTGCGAGATCTCCATCGATGATTTCGGGACGGGCTATTCCTCGCTGCGCTACGTCAAGCGCTTCCCGGTCGACCGGCTGAAGATCGATCAGTCCTTCATCCGCAACCTGCCGCGTGATCCCAATGATGTGGCGATTGTCCGCACCATCATGTCACTGGGGCACAGCCTCGATCTGTCGATCCTCGCCGAAGGCGTCGAGACCGAAGATCAGCGGGCCTTCCTGGCCGCCGAGGGTTGCGACGAGTTCCAGGGGTATCTGTTCGCCAAGCCGCTGTCCTTCGATGATTTCGTCGCCTTCGGCCTGTCGCGCCTTGCAAGGGCGAGGATCGCGTGAGCAGCGCCCAACAGGAAGTGACGCCGCGTGCGCACGGACTGAAGGCCTATCTGGTCTGGCTGCGCCGGAGGCTCAACAGCCGGCCCGATTCCGAGCACGAGATGATGTTCAACCGGCTCGTGATCGTGCTGGTGGCCATCGGCTATCTCGCCATCGCGGCACAGTATGGCTCGGACGGGGCATCGAGCGCATTGCGTCACGGCCTTGTGCTGTGCTCGCTATACTGGCTCGCCTCGGCTGTCCTGATGGTCGACATCCTGATGCGCCCCGGCGTGTCGCATGGCCGGCGCGGCATCGCGCTGGTGCTCGACATGACGGTCCTGTCGATGGGCATGCACCTGGGCGATTCCGCCTTTGCCCTGGGCTATCCGATCTATCTGTGGATCATCTTCGGCAACGGCTTCCGCTTCGGCGTGCGCTATCTGGCGGCATCCGCGCTGGCGGCCGTGGTTGGCTTTGCCTGCGTGATCGCCACCACGAACATCTGGCAGCGCGACATCGACCTGTCGATCGGGCTGATGTTCGGGCTTGTGCTGCTGCCGGCCTATGTGGCGGCGCTGATCCGCAAGCTCTCGGAGGCAAAGCGGCAGGCCGAGGAGGCCAACCGCGCCAAGAGCATGTTCCTGGCCAGTGTCAGCCATGAACTGCGCACACCGCTCAATGCCATCATCACGCTCAGCGACCTGCTCTGCTCCTCCCAGACGCAGCGTGAGCCGCGCGAGATGGTGCAGACCATCGCCTCGTCCGGGCGCTCGCTGCTCAAGCTGATCAACAACATTCTCGATCTGTCGCGGATCGAGGCCGGGCGCAGCGTTCAGGTCCGCAGCGACTTCGCGCTGTTCGATCTGCTGGCGCAGCTTCGCCGCGTGCTCGTGGTGCAGGCCCGCGCCAAGAACATTTCCCTCGGCATCTGGATCGGCCCGCGGGTGCCCAACCTTGTCCAGGGCTCCGAACAGGAATTCGAGGAAGTGCTGATGAACCTGGTGGGCAATGCCATCAAGTTCACGGCCAAGGGCGGGGTGTTCGTGCATGTCGATCTCGCCGATGCCAGCGACGTGCCGGGCCGGCTGAAGGTCCGGGTGCGCGACACCGGCATCGGCATCGCCCCGGAAGCGCAGGAGCGCATCTTCGAGAGCTTCGTGCAGGCCGATGCCTCGATCATCGATCGTTTCGGGGGCACGGGCCTCGGGCTGTCGATCGTCCGGCAACTGGTCGAGCGCAATGGCGGGACGATTGCGGTCAGCAGCCAGCCCGGCGAGGGCAGCACGTTCAGCTTCACCTTCGATCTGCAGCCGCAGGCTCAGGCGTTGCCGGAGCCGGGCACGAACTGGCCCGCCATCGTGCTGACACGCAACCTGTCACTGGAGGCGCAACTGCGCTTCCATGGCGTCAACACCACCCGCGTCGCCGCCTTGCCTGCCCTGCGCGATGCGCTGACGCACTGGGATCATGAAGCGGCCCGGCCAACCCTGATCATCGATGCCGACACGCTATCCGCCAGGGAACGCGAGACGATCGACACCTGGGGATCGAGCACGCTGGCCCATGCCATTACGGGTGTTCTGTCGGCCGGCATTCCCGACCAGCCGCTGCTGCCGCATCTGCCGCTTGCCATGGCACTGAGCCATCCCCTGTCCGAATCGGAACTTCAGCGTCTGGCCGCTCTGGGCAAGCCGTTCAAGCCGACGGCACAGGCCCCTGAATCCGCAACGCCCTTGCGCCCGATCCGCATTCTCGTCGCTGAGGACAATGTCACCAACCAGAAGGTCATCGGCAAGCTGCTGGGCCGCGACGGCCACACGGTCACCATCGTCGACAATGGCGAGCAGGCGGTCGAGGCCTTGACCAAGAGCGACTTCGATCTGGTGCTGATGGACATCAACATGCCGGTGATGAACGGGCTCGATGCCACCAAGCTGCATCGCTTCGCCTCGCTCGGTCGGCCCCGCATCCCGATCTATGCGCTGACGGCCGATGTGACGCCTGATACGCGCGCGGCTTGCGAGGAAGCGGGCATGGACGGATGCCTGCACAAGCCCATCGAGCAGGGCGAATTGCGTGCGGCCCTGGTCAAGGCTGCCGGTCACGCGCCGCAGGCTGCTGCCCAACCGGTGCGTGCTGCCGCGCACCTTGTCGAGACCGGCCCCGCCGCGCCGGATTCCGGCACCGGCAACGAGGCTGCGACGGCCGGCATTGCGCCCCTCGATCCGCTGGACATTGCGCTCGTCGACGAGACCACGCTTGGCAACCTGTGCCAGCTTGGCGGGGCCGGCTTTGTGGCCGATCTGGTGGCGCAGTTCACATCCGATGCACTTGGCCAGATCAGCGCGCTGCGGCAGTCTGTGCAGGAGATCGATGCCGCCGGCTTCCGCGATATTGCGCATTCGCTGCGCAGCGCCGCGGCGAACGTGGGCGCACGCCGCATGTTCGCGGTTTGCCTCGACTGGCGCAATGCCACCACCGAGGACATCGTGGAGCAGGGCGACGCCCGCGTCGGTCTGCTCATGGACATCCTGGAAGCGACGCAGGTAGCTATGGGCGCGCAGCTTGCCGCAATGGCCGGCGACGAAGCCCGCGCACAATCTGCGGCGCAGAAGCGGCCAGCCTGAGGGCTGCAACAAGGCTGCGTCAGGCGGCCTTGTTTTCAGCCACGCGCTTGGCCTGGGCGCTACGCAGGCGCTCCATGCGCTTGAGGCTGCCTTCATCCATGTGCATGGCTTCATCAACCCAGCGCTCGGTGACATCGAGCAATTCCTGAAGATTGAGGCCGCCCACGCGGCGGCGCACGTCATGCAGTGCCTGGATGGTGCCATGGCGCTTGAGATTGCGGGCGATGTAGTCCTGAACCGCCTGCTCGCCCTCGCCATCCTCGGCCAGGACATCGACAAGACCCATGTCGAACATTTCCGCCGCCGTGAAGATCTTGCCACTGAGGATCATCCGCTCCGCTTCAATCTGGCCGATCCGTCGCGAAAGCAGGCTGTAGGCCCCCATGCCGGGGAACATGTTGAACAGGATTTCCGGCATGCCGAACCGGGCCTTGCGTTCGGCCACCAGCACGCCGCAGGACAAGGCGCACTCGAAGCCGCCGCCCAGCGCATCGCCCTGGATCAGGCCGACAAGCACGACCGGGAGCTTGAAGGCGGTGTAGCCGTGATAGACCATCTCGCAGCATTCGCGCGCGTAGGTGCTCAGCGCCTGGCGATCCTGCCGGCGAATGCAATCCGCGAACAGGGCCAGATCGCCGCCAAGGTTGTAGATGCCCGGCATGCGCGAGGCACTGACCACAAATTTCACTGGCTGGTCGGCGCGGCTGCTGTTTTCGAGCAATCCGGCCAGCACCTTCTCGAACTTCAGCAGATCGTGCAGGAGCGCGCGCGAAAAGCTGGGAGAGGTTGCCGAGTTGAAGCGAACCCAGGCTGTCTTCAGCTTGCTCTCGATGGCAACATCCATCTGGCCATAGCGTGTCGCGATGAAGTCGAGATAGGCCGACTGCACGAGCGACGTATCAACCGGCGCGGCGATGCTGGCTTCAACCATGGCAGTCTGGTCGACAAGGGCATTCATTCAGCAAACCCATCCGCAAGCCGGCAGGGTGGGGAAACCCCCGGTCCGCTGATACTGTGATGGGTCCGGTGCCGGCGCAATCTAAAGTTTAGCCAATGGTTAACCTTAAGGCTCCCTTGCGGTGATCGGCCGCGGAGCGCTTTTGTGCGACCCGCTGCCAGCGCTGCAGGCCTTCAAGCCATGCGGCATGGACCCTCCGTCTCAGTGAATGTGGCTGCCGCCATTCACGTCGATCTCGCTGCCGGTGACATAACCTGACAGGCTTGAGGCCAGGAACAGGCAGCAGCCGGCCACTTCCGCCGCCGTTCCGACCCGGGCCATCGGCACGGTCGCGAGGATTTCGCTGCGGCGCTCGGGCGAGAGCGCGCCGGATGTTATGTCGGTGTCGATCAGGGAGGGGCAGATGGCATTGACGCGGATGTTGTCCGCGCCAAGCTCGCGGGCACAGGCCTTGGTGTAGCCCAGGACCGCAGCCTTGGCTGCCGCATAGGGCGTGCCGCCAAAGACTCCGCCGCCGCGCTGGCCAGCCACGGACGACATGTTGACGATGGAGCCTGAACGGGCAGCGCGCATGGCCGGCACAACGGCCTGTGTCATGTGGAAGCAGCCGCGCATGTTCACGTCCATGATGCGATCATAGAGTGCGTCGGTCACGTCCATCAGCCGGTCCGGCGCGGTGATGCCGGCATTGTTGACCAGCACGTCGATGTGGCCATGGCGCGCCAGCACGCGGCCGATGGCCTTCTCAGCGTCGATCCGGCGCGTGACATCGCAGCGAACCGCCATGTGGCCGCGGCCGCGAAGCGCGGCCACCGTGGCACGCGC
>JALORF010000111.1 GCA_025459195.1 Beijerinckiaceae bacterium | reverse complement strand
CAGGACCACATCGACGCGGCCCGCGCCGCCCTCGCCTGCGATGCCCGGAACAGCCTGGATCGCCTCTGTGGCATTCTTGACCACATTGGTCAGCGCCTGCGACACCAGCCTCCGGTCGAACACGGCCAGGGCCGGCAGATCGACGCCCGCCGTCTCGATCGCAAGATCAGGGTTGCCGACCCGCATCATGAAGGCCACCTCGCGCACCATGGCAGCCAGGTCGTCGCGCACCGGTGCGGGCTTCGGCATGCGGGCGAACGAAGCGAACTCGTCCACCATGCGCCGGATGTCCTCGACCTGCCGGATGATGGTGTCGGTGCATTGGTCAAGAATGTCGCGATCCTCGACGATCGCCTTGCCGAACTTGCGCCGGATGCGCTCGGCTGAAAGCTGGATCGGCGTCAGCGGGTTCTTGATCTCGTGCGCAATGCGCCGCGCCACATCCGCCCACGCCGATGTGCGCTGCGCCGCGACCAGATCAGTGATGTCGTCGAGCGTCACCACCAACCCGAGCTTTGGCCCCTCGCCCTCGCGCGAGACCCGCACATTCAAGGTGCGCTCGCGGCCCTGGCGGATCATCAGCACTTGCGAACTCACCGTCCGCTGGCGCACTTGCCGCGCTTCCCGGATGGCATCGCCCAGTTCAGGGGCGATCAGATCAAGCGGCTTGCCGATGCCCCGGCGATCCGTGCCGAGCAGGCCTTCCGCCGAGCGGTTGAGCAGGGTCACGCAGTCATCGGCATCGAGCCCGATCACGCCGGCGGAGACGCCTGCGAGCACGGTCTCGGTGAAGCGGCGACGCCTGTCGATCACCTCACTCGCTGCGACCAACCCGTCGCGCTGCCGGCGCAACTCGGCTGTCATCTTGTTGAAGGTCTCGCCAAGATGGGCCAGATCGCCCTCGGCACGCTTGACCGGCACCTGCACGTAGAAGTTGCCTGTTGCGACCTGATCGGTGGCATGGATCAGGCGGCGGATCGGCGCCACCAGCCGGTCGGCGAAGCTCAGGCCGAACCAGACCGCCGAGAGCAGCACCGTCAGCGAGATCAGCACATACATCGAGCCGAACGCGACCTGCACACCCTGCCGGCGCGAATCGATGGCGAGATACTCGACTGCCGCAGCCCGCGCCTGACTCGGGAATTCCGCCGCCAGTTCGTCGACCTGTCGCGCAATCAGAAGAAACGTGTCGGGGAAATCCGGCAGTTTCATCAGCGCGCTGAACACCCGCGTTTCGAGATTGGCCGTGCAGATCGGATCCTCCGACGCCTTGGCCTCCTCGAAAGCCTCGTCGACCAGCGGCGGCGGATCGGCGATGACGTTGAGATTGGTCCTGACCGTGATCTGGTAAGGCTGCCGGACCATGAACACGATGGGCAGGCCAAGTGCCCGCGCCCGCACGCTCATGAAGGTTTCGAACCAGGCCTTGTCCACCTCGAGCGCTTGCTTCACTGCCCCAAGGTCGCCTGACATCAGCCGGATTTCGCGGCCAAGATTGGTGCACTGGCTGGTCGTATAGGTGTCGGCAACCTCGACCGATTTGAAGATCACTTGCCGCATCCGTTCCGAGAACCAAGGCTCCAGCCCCTTCTCCAGCGTGATTGTGGCAATGATCGCGACGAGGATCGCTGGCAGCGCCGCGATCAGCCCGAACAGCAGGATGATGCGGATATGCAGGCCGGCTGCGGCGGCACCCCGGCTGCGCGCCCTGAACAGCGTGAAGGCCTGCCACGTCACAAGCAGCAGCAGCGCCAGGATGATCAGCGCGTTGACGATGAACAGGCTGATCACCACCCGGTGAACAGGCAAGATTCGGGTCGATCCCGAAATCACCAGGAATGTCACCAGTGCCGAAGTCAGGGCCAGCGTCACCAGCGCAACGCCAACCCAGGTGGCAACCCTGCCGCGCTCCGGCTCGGGCTGTCCCTGTTCGCGAGGAAAGGCCTGTGATGACACTTGCTCAGCCGGGCTGGAGGAACTCAGCCGCGACAACAAAAACTGCGCGGCGCGAGACGTTGCGCCAAGTGATGCAACGAAGCAACGGTGTTGTCAAAATATGACAGTATTGAGACGGGCACCCGCGCAAGTCGGCTGCACGGCCACGCGAGGTGGCACGCGCCGTATCTCGCGGTGCGAAGGGGTGCCTGGCAAGCAGGCGCCCTTGCAGCCCTGGCGCATCATCTGCCCGAGTGCATCACCGGCCCGAGCGCATCACCTGCATGTCAAGTTCGCGGATTTTCTTGCGCAAGGTGTTGCGATTGAGGCCCAGCAACTCGGCGGCCCTGATCTGGTTGCCACGCGTTGCCGCCAATGCGGCGGCGATCAGCGGGGCTTCGACCTCGCGCAGCACACGATGATAGAGCCCCGGAGGCGGCAGGTTGTCGCCATAGCTGCCGAAATAGCTGCCCATCTGCCGTTCAACCGCTGCCGAAATCGATTCGGGCCGTTCACTGGACAAGGCCAGCGGCGCAGCGGAGGCAGGCACAATCTCCGCCTCGATGATCGGGCCCGTGATGGTTTCCTGGGGATAGA
Source organism: Beijerinckiaceae bacterium (assembly GCA_025459195.1). Classification (GTDB taxonomy): domain Bacteria; phylum Pseudomonadota; class Alphaproteobacteria; order Rhizobiales; family Beijerinckiaceae; genus Allobosea. The sequence continues at coordinate 11,506 of JALORF010000111.1, read as the reverse complement.
GTGCGGCCAACCGGCGCACTAGATTTTCCAGTTCGCGCACATTGCCCGGCCAGCGATGGCGCTTGAGCAGATCCATCGCCTCGCTGTCGAGTTGCTTGCGGCTCAGCCCTTCCTTTTCAACAACCACGAAGAAATGGCGCACCAGATCGGGGATGTCCTCGACCCGTTCACGCAAGGGCGGCAGCCGGATCGGCACCACGTTGAGGCGGAAGAACAGATCCTCGCGGAAAAGCCCCTGCTGGATCGAGATGCGCAGGTCCTTGTTGGTCGCCGCGATGATCCGGACATTGGTCTTGATCGGCGTGCGGCCACCAACCGTGGTGTATTCGCCCTGTTGCAGCACGCGCAACAGGCGGGTCTGGGCCTCCATCGGCATGTCGCCGATCTCGTCGAGAAACAGCGTTCCGCCCTCGGCTTGCTCGAAACGGCCCGCGCTGCGCTGCAGCGCCCCGGTGAACGCCCCCTTCTCGTGGCCGAACAGTTCGGATTCGATCAGGTCACGGGGAATCGCTGCCATGTTGACGGCCACGAATGGCCCGGACCGGCGCTTGCCGTAGTCATGCAGGGCCCGTGCAACCAGTTCCTTGCCGGTGCCCGACTCGCCGTTGATCATCACGGTCAGGTCAATCGGCATCAGCCGCGCCAACGCGCGGTAGATTTCCTGCATGGCAGCGGAGCGGCCGACGAGCGGGATCTCTTCCGCTTCCGCCGGTTGCAGCCCCGACATCTCGCCGCGTGGCCGCGACAGCGCCCGCCCGACAATGGCCACCAGTTCCTTCAGGTCGAACGGCTTGGGCAGATACTCGTAGGCACCACGTTCCGAGGCGCGGATCGCCGTCATGAACGTGTTCTGCGCACTCATCACGATGATCGGAACATCCGGCCGCACACGCTTGATGCGGGGCAACATGTCGAAAGCATTTCCGTCGGGCATCACCACGTCGGTGATGATCAGATCGCCCAACCCTTGCGCCGCCCAGGTCCACAGCGTTGCAGCCTGGCCCGTCGACCTGACCTCGTAGCCTGCACGCGACAGCGCCTGATTGAGCACTGTCCGGATTGCGGCGTCGTCATCTGCAACAATTATGCTGCCATTCGGCATCTGTTCGTCCTGTTCGTGCGTGACCGGACACCCGGTCGATTTCTTGGCTCGGAAGCTCGTCGCCAGCGGACCGATCAGCCCCCAGCAGACGTCATCCGCCGCCCATCGATGAACCTGTGGACAGGCAACAGGATGCGGAATGTGGTTCTCTTGGGCACAGACTCGGCCTCGATGATCCCGCCATGGTTCCCGATGATCTTGGCCACAAGTGCAAGTCCGAGGCCACTGCCCTGCGCCTTCGTGGTGACGAACGGATCGAACAGATGCGGCATCAAATCGGGTGGAACGCCCGCCCCGTTGTCGCGAATGCAGATCTCCAGCGGCAAGGCCACGCGCTCGGCATGGCCAGAGCGCTGCATCCGGATGCCTGGCCGGAAGGCGGTCGAGATGACGATCTCGCCATCTGCAGCCGAGGGGTCGATGGCTTCTGCCGCATTTTTGAGCAGATTCAGGAAAACCTGCACAAGCTGATCGCGCACGGCCTCCACCGGAGGCAGCGATGGATCGTATTCCTCGACCACCCGGAGCCGGCGCGCAAAGCCGGACACGGCGAGCCGGCGCACATGGTCAAGTACATCATGGATGTTGACGGGCGAGCGCTCGCCGGGTCGATCATCGCCGAACATCTCGACCCGTTCGACCAGTTTCACGATCCGGTCGGTCTCATCGCAGATCAGGCGTGTCAGCACCCGGTCCTCGTCCGGCACAGAGCTTTCGAGCAATTGCGCCGCGCCTCGAATGCCGGATAGCGGGTTCTTGATCTCGTGCGCCAGCATCGAGCCCAGAGCCGTCATCGAGCGCGCCGCGCCGCGATGTGTGAGCTGGCGGTCCATCTTCTCCGCGATCGTCCGCTCCTGGAGCATCAGCACCACCGAACCGGAGCTCTCCCGCAAGGGGCTGGCAAAGACGTCGACGATCCTGTCCTTGCCGAGACGCGGGGAACTGATGTCGATCCGGTATTCGGTGACACTCGAACCGCGCCGGCGAACCTCCTCGATCAACGTCAGAACAGGTGATCCGAAAGGTATGATTTCACTCAGGTTCATGCGCTTCAACATCGGCAAGCTGGATTGCAGGAAATCCTCTGCTGCATTGTTGGCCGCATCGATGGCACCCGAGCCATTCACGACGATGATCGGAATTGGCAGGACGCCGAAAACCTGATCCGAAATCGCGCTCATATCCGCCACAAGGAACGCCCCCGCAACCATTACGATACTCCACTCGTCACGCTGCGACGGCAGCCGATCCTTGTTCTTCGAAAGCCTCATGCAGCAGGCTGATCACCTGACCAGCCCGCTCAGCGGTGCAGATCAGCGGCTTCAGCGCCGCTGCCCGCCCGGCACCATGGCGGGCCGCGTCATCGAGCGCCGCCGCCAGATGTTTGCGCGCGTGCCGTAGGCCGCTGTGTTCGCCCATTGCGATCAGCAGGCTGTCGTGATGCTCCAGCGTTGCGGCCAGTTTCGTTGCCAGCGCCGGCTCGTCGGGCACCTGCCCGGTGCGCAACTCGGCAGCGATCAGCCCGGGAAGCCAGGGCCTGCCAAGGGCCGCCCGGCCGATCATCACCGCATCCGCACCGGAGGCGACAAGGCACCGCGCCGCATCGGCACCTGTGTGGATATCGCCATTGGCCACCAGCGGCGTTGACGGAACAGCGGCACGCACGGCACCAATGGCTGACCAGTCGGCATTGCCCTTGTAGAATTGCTGGCGCGTCCGGCCATGCACCGTGATCAGGCGCGCACCGGCAGCAACCGCCCGGCGGGCCAGTTCCGGCGCATTCAGGCTGGCATCATCCCACCCCAGCCGCATCTTGACGGTCACTGGCAGGCTCGTGGCCTTGGATGTGGCCTCGATCAGCCCTGCCGCGTGATCAAGGTCGCGCATCAGAGCGGAACCGGCCCATCCGCCGGTGACGCGCTTGGCAGGGCAACCCATGTTGATGTCGATCACATCGGCACCGGACGCCTCTGCCAGCCGCGCGGCCTCTGCCAGCCAGCGGGCGTCGCATCCGGCAAGCTGCACGATGTGCGGCACGACCCCATCGCCTTCGGCACGCAGCCGGGTTTCTTCATGGCCTTTGACGAACTCGTCCGAGGCGACCATTTCCGAGACGACGTAGCTCGCACCAAGCCGCATCGCGATGCGGCGCAGACCATGATCTGTGATGCCGGACATCGGAGCCAGCGCGACGCGCGGCCCTCCACCTGCATCCGGGAATGCGGCGGGAAAGATAGCCCGGCCCGCAACTGTCGACTGGCCTGTTTTTTGTGCAGCTTCCATCTTGCCTCAGGATTAATCGTTTTATTGCAGTGCGGCAAAGCGTTTTTTCGCAAGACCCGTGTTTTCTCACCAAAGCAGGGTGACGCAGGCGCGTTGGAGCAGATAGAACAGCCGTGTTGACGCCAACCTCCGGAGACGCATGCCCCTTCCCTCGACCGTGATGCTGATCGTGGCGGCAGGCCGGGGACTTCGCGCTGGCGAGGGGCTGCCCAAACAGTATCGGCATCTGGCCACCGAGCCGGTGCTGACCCATACGCTCAGGGCCTGCCTCGCAAGCGCCGTGGTCGATACGGTGCAGGTCGTCATCCACCCCGATGATCGTGCGCTCCATGACGATGCCATCGGCTTGCTGGACACGGCTGATCGCACCCGCCTCAAGCCTGTGGCCCTGGGTGGTGCAACACGCGCCGCCAGCGTCCGCATGGGCCTCAAGGCTTTGGGAGCCCTGCCCGACGAAACGCTGGTCCTGATCCATGATGCGGCACGGCCCTTCCTTGATCAGGCCCTGATCGAACGCGCCTGTGCCGAAGCAAGGCAGCATGGCGCCGCCATTCCCGTGCTTGATGTCACCGATACAGTGAAGCAGGTCGATGCCAGCGGGCTGGTAACCGCTACACTGGACCGCTCGGCGCTGCGCACCGTGCAAACGCCGCAAGCCTTCCGTCTTGGCCTGATCCGGGCAGCCCATGCGGCAGCGCAGGCGCATCAGCGCGACGATTTCACCGATGATGGCGCGGTGATCGAATGGCATGGCGCGGCCCTCGCCACCTTCCCCGGCGACAGCGGCAACATCAAGCTCACCCATCCGGAGGATTTCGTGCGCGCTGAAAGCAGATTGGGGCCGCAGGCGCTGCTCACCCGGGTTGCCACCGGCTATGATGTCCACGCCTTCGGGCCGGGGGACCATGTCTGGCTCGGCGGCGTGCGCGTGCCCCACGACCATGGCGTTCTTGCCCATTCCGATGGCGATGTCGCGCTGCATGCCCTGTGCGACGCCCTGTTCGGCATCATTGGCGATGGCGATATCGGCGTGCATTTCCCGCCCTCCGATCCGCAGTGGCGGGGTGCCTCATCGGACCGGTTCCTCGCCTTTGCCTGCGAGCGCGTCCGGCAACGTGGCGGCATCATCGATCATCTCGACGTGTCGATCGTCTGCGAGCGGCCGAAGATCGGGCCCTATCGAGGTGCCATGCAGGCGCGGATTGCCGAAGTGGCAGGCGTCAGGCCCGATCAGGTCGGTCTCAAGGCCACCACCTCGGAGCGTCTTGGCTTCACAGGCCGTTCCGAAGGCCTTGCGGCACTGGCAACCGTTACCGTCAGGCTGCCTTCGCCGGGCGAGGCATCATGACATCGCCAACCGGCACAACCGTGACCACAGAGGCTTTGGCCGTCCGGGTTCTGGAGGCTTGCCGCCGTCACAAGTCCATGCTGGCCACGGCAGAAAGCTGCACGGGCGGGATGGTGGCTGCTGCCCTGACAGGAATAGCGGGCTCGTCGGATGTCGTTGAGCGCGGCTTCGTGACCTATTCCAACGAAGCCAAGTGCGAGTTGCTCGGCGTACCAGCCGCGCTGATTGACAGGTACGGGGCAGTCAGCGCAGAAGTTGCAGCCGCCATGGCCGAAGGGGCATTGCGCCATGCCCGCGCCTTTGTTGCCGTTTCCGTGACCGGCATCGCCGGGCCTGGGGGCGGCAGCGAGGCGAAACCGGTCGGTCTGGTGCATTTTGCCGCCGCAAGCGGCAACGGCAGACTGGTCAGACTCGAACGGCGCTATGGATCATTGGGTCGCAGCGCGATCCGCGAGGCGGCAACGGCCGATGCGCTGCGTCTGGTCATCACCTTGCTCGATCCGGATCAGGCAACCGGCGGCTTGCCATAGACCGCGTCGGCCCGGGCCTCGAATGCTTCCGAGAACATCCTGAAGATGCGGTCGAACACGGCACCGGCCACCAATTGCAGCATCCGGCTCTTGAACTCGTAGGTGATGTAGAACTCCACCGCGCAGCCATCCGGTCCCTTCTTGGTGTCGGGGGTGAAGCTCCAGCGATTGTCGAGAAACGAGAACGGGCCATCGACATACTCGGCCATGATCCTGAGCCGCTCCCGATCGAGCCTGACCCGGCTGGTGAAATTCTCGTGGATGGCCTTGTAGCCAACGCTCATGGCGGCCACGACCGTTTCGATGCCGGCCTCGTCCGTGCTGCGGCGGCGGACAGTCAGGCTTTTGCAGAAGGGCAGGAATTCGGGATAGCGTTCCACATCCGCCACAAGCTCGAACATCCGCGCCGGCGCGTGGGCAACATGCCGGATGGTCCGGAAAGTGGGCATCTCAACTGGCTTTCGCTGACGGCGTGAGCGTGACCGCGTCGACAAACGCCCTCACCTCGCCTCTGCTGCGCAGATGAACCAGTTTGGCATGCGCGCCAAGCGTCTTGACGGCCTTGAGGATCTTCGGGCGCTCCTTGTCACGGAAACGCCACACATATTGCACGAACGGCCAGTCATAGCGTTCGATGCAGCCGGGGGCCATGTCCGGCCTCTGCTTGCCCCAATGGCGCAAGGGTCGCCACAGAATGCCCCGCAGGCAGGTTGCTGTCGGCAGATCGAGAAACACGATCACGTCCGCGCGCGGCATTCTCAGATCGAATGTGCTGGCATAATTGCCCTCGATGACCCAGGCGTCGGCTGCGACCAGCCCCGCAACCTTGTCACGCCAGACGGCGCTGGCGGGCTGCGACCAGCCGGGCAGCCAGTAGGCCGCATCGAGATGCACCAGCGGCAGGCCGAGCCGCTCGGCCAGGGCCCTGCCGAGCGTGCTCTTGCCAGCACCGGAACAGCCGATGACAAGGATGCGCCGCGCGCCAGCAAGGGTCATGGTCAGGTCAGCGCGCGGCCTGGCGCGCAGCACGAGCTGCCACAAGCCGCGCGAAATCTTCCCCGGCATGGTGCGACGAGCGCGTCAGCGGCGTGGATGAAACCATCAGGAACCCCTTCACATAGGCGATGGTTTCGAAGCCCTTGAACTCGTCAGGGGAAACGAAGCGGATCACCGGGTGATGCTTCCGGGTTGGTGCGAGATATTGCCCAATGGTGATGAAATCGACATCCGCCGAGCGCAGGTCATCCATCAGTTGCAGAACCTCGTTCCGCTCTTCCCCCAGCCCGACCATGATGCCGGACTTGGTGAAGATGGTCGGATCGAGATCCTTGACGCGCTGCAAGAGGCGGATCGAGTGGAAGTAGCGCGCTCCTGGCCTGACCGTCAGATAGTTCGAGGCCACCGTTTCGAGGTTGTGGTTGAACACATCCGGGCGTGCCTTCACCACGATTTCGAGCGCACCCTCCTTGCGCAGAAAATCGGGGGTCAGCACCTCGATGGTGGTGGCAGGCGACAGCCTGCGGATCGCGCCAATGACATCGGCGAAATGCTGCGCACCGCCATCGGCAAGATCGTCGCGGTCGACAGAGGTAATGACCACATGGCTGAGCCCCAGCTTGGCCACCGCCTCGCCGATATGCTGCGGCTCATGGGTATCAACCGCGCCGGGCACGCCGGTCTTGACGTTGCAGAAGGCACAGGCGCGTGTGCAGGTGTCCCCAAGGATCATGAACGTGGCGTGTTTCTTCTCCCAGCACTCGCCATTCTTCTCCCAGCACTCGCCAATGTTCGGGCAGCCCGCTTCCTCGCACACCGTGACGAGTTTGTTCTCCTTCACGATGGCATGGGTCTCGGCCCATTTCGGCGAACCCGGAGCCTTGACGCGGATCCAGTCCGGCTTTTTCAGCACCGGATTCTCGCTGCGCTTCTGCTTTTCAGGATGCCGCAAGGCATCCTTGCCAGCGTCGGCCTTGCGCGGGTCGGAGGTCAGGAGATCGAGAACAACAGCCATGGGTCAGCTTTCAGGTCTGTCTTGCAGATAGTCACGCCAGCGGCAAAGGCAATTGGCTCTTTGCCGCAGGTTCAGCCCGCGAGTTGGCTGGGATCAGGCGATGATCCGGGCCGCGATCACCACCACGACCGCGCCGATGGTGGCCGTCACGATCTGTGATGCGAGCGGGTTGGAAATGCCCAGGTTGATGCCCAGCGCATTGAGCAGGAAGCCCCCGACGAAGGCCCCGATGACGCCGGTGATGAGATAGCGGATCAACCCGCCCCCACCGACGAGGAAGCTGGCGAGAAAGCCGGCAACAACACCGACCACGGCGAAGACAATCAGCGCGCGCATGTCCATGACACTCTCCTTTTTTTCAACGATCGAGCTTACGGCCAAACCGTGACGATGGGAAATCAGCCGGCCTTCGCATACCCGATGGCCACCACGCCGATGATGACGCACGCCACGCCAAACAGCTTCAGCGGCGAAATGCTGTTTTGCGGGAAGCCGAGCGCGCCATAGTGGTCGAGCGCCACCGACATCAGCACCTGCCCGGCTATCACCAGCGAGACCGCCAGCAGTGCCCCCAGCTTCGGCCCGGTGACGATGGTGGTCCAGACATAGAACACACCGAAGAACCCGCCGATCCACATCCAGCCGGCCGTCTGGGAAAGCCGCTCCACCGACGGCACCCCTTCGCGCATCAGCAGGCTTGCTGCGAGGCCGGCCAGCGCACCCACCGAAAACGAGATCGTGGCCGCCTGCATCGCCGAGCCGATGATCTGCCGGAGCGAACCGTTGATGCCGATCTGCACCGGCAAGGCCGCGCCACCAAGCAGGGCCAGCAGGGCGAAAGGGAGCTTTGGGTCCATAGCGGCCTTCCGTTATGTCGTCATTCTCTGGCGCTGCCCCGGGACCTTCTGGCCGGAACGGCTCACGGCGCCAAGCCATCGAACTCTCGTCACGCCCGCGATCCTCATCCTGAGCCCGTCGAAGGATGACGGCCAGATCTCACCCATTGAAACGCGTCCTTCGACGGGCTCAAGATGAGGAAGCTGGAATGCCCTTCACGCGTTCAACGCCCGTCCATAGGCATCCAGCACGCTCTCCTTCATCATCTCGCTCAGCGTCGGATGCGGGAAGATCGTGTGCATCAACTCTTCCTCGGTGGTCTCCATGCCCATGGCCACGACATAACCTTGAATCAGTTCGGTGACCTCCGCGCCGATCATGTGGGCGCCAAGCAGTTTGCCCGTCTTGGCATCGAAGATCGTCTTGATCAGGCCATTGTCCTCGCCCAGTGCAATCGCCTTGCCATTGGCCGCAAATGAGAAGCGGCCGACCTTGAGTGCATGGCCGGCCTCCTTCGCCTTCGCTTCGGTGAGGCCGACACTGGCGATCTGCGGATGGCAATAAGTGCAGCCCGGGATCTTGTCCTTCTCCATCGGGTGAACGTGCAGCCCGGCAATGTGCTCGATGCAGACCACACCTTCATGCTCGGCCTTGTGCGCCAGCATCGGCGGTCCGGCCACATCGCCAATGGCGTAGATGCCCGGCACATTGCTGCGGCTGTAGCCATCGGTGACGATGCAGCCGCGATCGGTCTTGATACCGAGGGCTTCCAGCCCGAGGTTCTCGATGTTGCCGACCACGCCCACTGCCGAGATCATCCTTTCGGCCGTGATCTCGGTGCTCTTGCCATCCGCCTCGATGGTGGCGGTGACCGAGTTGGGGCCCTTGACCACCTTGGTGACCTTGGCACCGGTCATGATCTTGAGGCCTTGCTTGTCGAAAGCCTTGCGGGCGAAGGCGGAGATTTCCGCATCTTCGACGGGGAGGATCTGCGGCATCACTTCGACCACGGTCACGTCCGAGCCCATGCCGTGATAGAACGATGCGAACTCCATGCCGATGGCGCCAGACCCCATCACCAGCAAGGACTTGGGGATTTCCGCTGGCACCATGGCCTCGAAATAGGTCCAGATCAGCTTGCCATCCGGCTCGATGCCGGGCAGCACGCGTGGCCGTGCACCGGTTGCGATGATGATGTGCTTGGCCGTGTAGGTGCCCTCGCCCAGTGTGCCCTTCGGGACCGGATGCGCCGGCTGCACGGCTGGCTTGCTGGCTTTGCCGACGATGACCTCGCCGGGCTTCGAGAGCTTCGCCTCGCCCCAGATCACATCGATCTTGTTCTTCTTCATCAGGAAGCCGACGCCGGCATTCAGCCGAGCCGAGATGCCGCGCGAGCGGGCCACGACGGCCTTCACGTCAGGCTTCATGGTGCCTTCGAGCACGAGGCCATAGTTCTTGGCATGCTGGGCGAAGTGCAGGATTTCCGACGAGCGCAACAGCGCCTTTGTCGGGATGCAGCCCCAGTTCAGGCAGATGCCGCCCAGATGCTCGCGCTCGATGATCGCGGTCTTGAGGCCAAGCTGCGCCGAGCGGATCGCCGTGACATAGCCGCCGGGCCCGGAACCGATGATGAGAACGTCATAGGCGGACATGGAGTTATCCTTTCAGGCAAATCGTCATTGCGCGCGAAGCGAAGCCATCCAGCGTCGCCAGAATGGTGGTGAAGTTCGGGCGTGCGAGCCGCAGCAATGGCTTGCTTCGCTCTGCTCGCCATGACGCCGAACCATCACAGCAGCCCCAGATGCAGCGCCCAGGCCAGCAGTGCCAGCACTGCAACGCCAAAGGCGATGTGCGCCCCATAGCGCCGGTTGAACTCCGCAATCGACCGGTTGCCGTCACCACCCTGATGGCCGAGCGCCAGCGTGGACCCAATCGTCGGCAGCGTGAACGATGACAAGGCCACCCCGCCCATGATGCCGAACACGATCAGGCCAAGCCCCCACAGATAGCCTGATGTGATCAGCGCCAGCAGCATCAACCCGGCCGCCCCGCCGAGAGAAAACCAGCCGCTCATTGCGCCCAATGCCGGCGAGGCATGCAGCTTGTCCGCTTCGATCTGGCCAGCGGCACTGGCCCCGGTCTCCTTCAATGCCACCCGCAGAAGCTGCGAGCGCAGGATGAAGAGAGACAGCCCGAAGAGGATCAGGAAGGTGGTCATCTGCCCCGCTTCGGCCTCACACCAGCATGCCCATCGGGTTCTCGATATACTTCTTGAAGGCCGAGATGGCTTCCGCACCGAGCGCGCCATCCACCGCGCGGTGGTCGGTCGAGAGCGTCACGCTCATCACGGTCGCCACGCCGAGCGAGCCGTCCGCCTTGACGATGGGACGCTTTTCGCCTGCGCCGACAGCCAGGATGGTGGCGTGCGGCGGGTTGATGACGGCGCAGAAATCCTTGACGCCAAACATGCCGAGGTTGCTCACGGCGGTCGAACCGCCCTGATACTCCTCGGGCTTGAGCTTGCGGTTCTTGGCGCGGGCCGCCAGATCCTTCATCTCGTTCGAAATGGTCGACAAGGTCTTGTGGCAGGCGTCGCGGATGATCGGCGTGATCAGCCCGCCGGGGATCGACACGGCCACGCCGACATCGGCGTGCTTGTGCTTGAGCATGCTGTTCTCGGTCCAACTGGCATTGGCATCGGGCACTGCCCTCAGCGCCATCGCCCAGGCCTTGATCACCATGTCATTGACCGACAACTTGTAGGCCGGCTTGCCGTCGCTGACCGGGGCCGCCGCGTTGATCTGCTCGCGCAAGGCCAGCAGCGCATCGAGATTGCAATCCACCGTCAGGTAGAAATGCGGCACTGTCTGCTTGGACTCGGTCAGGCGGCGGGCAATGGTCTTGCGCATGCCATCATGCGGGATTTCGTCATTGCCGCTTTCAGGCTGCCTCCAGCCTGCGCAGCCTTGACGTCACGCTCGACCACGCGGCCATGCGGGCCGGTGCCGACAATCCGGGCAAGATCAAGACCTGCCTCTTTGGCCATGCGCTTGGCAAGCGGTGACGCGAACACACGCCGGGCACCATCCCCGGCAGGATGCGCCGCAGCCACAGGGGGTGATCCGGCAGCAGCGGCTGCTACCGGGCTGCCTTGCGGCGCCGGCGCGGCGGCAACAGCGGCGGCAGGAGCAGACGCCGTCGGCGCAGCCCCGCCAGCTTTCACGCCAGCCATGTCCTCGCCATCAGCCGCGATCATGGCGATGATCTGGTTGACCGGCACATCCTGCGTGCCATCTGGCACCATGATCTTGGCGAGAATGCCCTCATCGACCGCCTCGACTTCCATCGTGGCCTTGTCCGTCTCGATCTCGGCGAGGATGTCGCCGGACTTGATC
>JALORF010000110.1 GCA_025459195.1 Beijerinckiaceae bacterium | reverse complement strand
GATCGCCTGAAGGCTGCGATGCGGGTGGGGGCCGGCCTCGACATGGATGGTGATCAGGTCGGCCCCGGCCCGCGCGAACGCCTCGATGTAAGGATCGACCGGCGCGACCATCAGATGCACGTCGAACAGCTTGTCCGTATGCGGGCGGATCGCTTTCAGCACATCGGGGCCAAACGTGATGTTCGGCACGAAATGACCATCCATCACGTCGCAATGGATCCAGTCCGCGCCGGCACGGTCGATGGCGGCAACCTCCGCGCCCAGCCGCGCGAAATCGGCGGACAGGATCGAAGGCGCAATGATGATCGGCTTGGTCATGGGCGCGGGTTAGCATTGCCGGCCGCGCCCGGCAATCAGGTTTGCCCCGCTGTCCCCGATCGTCAGCCGCTCAACGCGGCGGCTGCGGCGGCTGCGGCGGCTCGTCGTTCACGGCAAAGCGGCGGGCCAGCGGCTTGATGATCTGCGGCATCAGGTAGATCGGGAACTGCGCCAGCGCAAAGAAAAGGTAGGTGGTCTCGGGCGTTGCCGCCCCCAGCGCGGCAATCAGCGCGCCCATGTTGCGCTGGCCGGTGCCATACCCCATCAGGAAACGGTCGGACGCGCCCATGGCCGGCTTCAGCACGAACCAGGCCAGCACGAACCCGGCGATGACCACGCCGAAGGCAATGGCAAGGAACAGCAGCACCTTGCCGGGCCGCGTCATGAACGCACTGGTCACGCCATCCATCGCCGCAATCGCGAACAGGAAATACATAACGACGCCAAAGCCATCGAGCGAGAGCTTGTGGGCCACGATGCGCCGGTAGCCCACCAGCCAGCGGAAGACCACGGCCAGCACGATGGCACCACCAATCAGCCCGAGCAGGCGCAGCATCAGCACGGTTGTGTCGAGCGGGGCTGGCCCGCCCAGCAACCATTCAGCCACCGGCGGCGCGACGAACGGCGCTGCCGCTGTGGTGATGATGGTCGAGGCAATCAGCACCGTGGGCGGGATGTTGAGCATCATCGCCACCGCCGGGCCAGACATGATCGGCGGCGAGGCCGCGACCACCACCAGCCCGAGCACCAGCCCCGGATCAAGCGCGTCGCGGGGGATGATGGCCAGAAGGAGCGCGATCATCGCGATGGGCGCAGCCGTCAGCCACAGCACGGCAACGATCACGCCCTTCGGCCTGATCAGCGCAGCCTTGAGGGCCGCAAGGTCAGCCCGAGCGAATGTCATCGCCACGAACAGGAAGATGGTGATCGGCAACAGCGGGCGGGCGGCAGCGGCGAATTGCGGCAGCGCCAGCCCCATGAAGATCGAGAGCGCGAAGCCTTGCGTGCCATAGCGGCCAAGCAGCGCGAGAGCGGAGAGGACAAGCTGCAAGGGTCCGGCATCCTTCAGGCCGGCAGCGTCTGCGCCCGGCAGCCTGCGGGACTAGCAGATCGTGCCGGCGAGGCAACTGGCTCTGGCGCATGGCGCACCCTTGGCCTCGCGCGTGGCGCAACCCGGCGCAGCGCAGCGCAATGCACAACGGTCGCGCACGAAACGGGATATTCTGACGAAGATTTTCACGATCATGACCGGCAGATCGGTGTTTCATTGCGCGCGTCCGGCTTTATCCTGGGCACGCGCGTGGTTGGGATCACGGGAAGCGGCTGACACGAGGGCTCATCATGCGGGTAGATTGTATCGTTCTTGGCGCAGGCGTCGTGGGGATTTCGGTAGCTTTGCACCTCCAGAAGCGCGGGCGCAGCACGGTCCTCATGGACCGGCGCGGTGCTTCCGAGGAGACATCCTTCGGCAATGCCGGCCTGATCCAGCGCGAAGGGGTCTATCCCTATGGCTTCCCGCATGATTTCGGGGCGTTGGTGCGCTACGCGATGAACAACACCATCGACGCGCACTATCATGTCGCGGCGATCCCGAAGCTGGCTCCCTTCCTGTTCTCGTACTGGATGCACTCGCGCAAGGCCCGCCACGAGGCGATTGCCCGCCAGTATGCCACGCTGATCGAGCATTGCGTCAGCGAGCACGACGCGCTGGCCGCCGAGGCCGGAGCCCGGCACCTCATGCGCCGCAATGGCTGGATGAAGGTCTTCCGCACCGAGCGCGAGCGTGACGCACGCCTGGCCGAGGCCGACAGGTGGCACGCCGAGTTCGGCCTCAACCACAGGAAACTGGATGCCGCCGCCCTGCGCAGCGCCGAACCACACCTGACCCATGAGCTGATCGGCGGCCTGCACTGGACCGATCCTGTCTCGGTCTCCGATCCGCACGGGCTGTCGATGGCCTACCTGGCCCGATTCGAGGCGCTGGGCGGCGCGTTCGTCAAGGGCGATGCCACGACGCTGAGCCAGAACGCGGACGGGTCATGGACCGCCGTGGCTTTCGACGGCACGGTCATCAGTGCGCGCGATGCCGTCATCTGCCTCGGCCCGTGGGCCGATCTGGTCACACGCGCCCTGGGCTACCGCTTTCCGCTGGCGGTCAAGCGTGGCTATCACATGCACTACCGGGCCGAGGGCAACGCCTTGCTCGATCACCCGGTGCTGGACCACGAGCGCGGCTATTTCCTCGCACCAATGCTCAAGGGCATCCGCCTCACCACGGGCGCGGAGTTCGCGGTGCGTGGTGCGCCGCCAACGCCCGTCCAGCTTGGCCGGGCCGAGCCGATCGCACGGCAGTTCTTCCCGCTGGGCGAGCGCCTCGACGCCGAGCCCTGGCTCGGCAACCGGCCCTGCACGCCGGACATGATGCCGATCATCGGGCCGGCACCGCGCCACAAGAACCTGACCTTTGCTTTCGGCCATGCCCACCACGGCCTGACCCTCGCCGCCGTCACCGGCCGCATGGTGGCCGAAATGGTCACCGGCGGGCCGGTCTTCGTCGATCCGGAGCCTTTCAGGCCGGCGCGCTTCTGATCGAAAGAGAGCGCAACGCATGCAACCTCCCGCTTTCGTGAATGCAAATACCATCTTGCAGTCGTTGAAACCTTCGGGGTCTGCGCCAATTTCGTCCGCAAGCCTGATCGCGCCCTCTCAGTTGGCGCTCACGTCCCCGGAGGAACACCAATGATCGACCTGTCACGCCGCGAGGCTTTCATGACTGCTGCTGCCGCCACCGCCCTCGCCGCAAGCGGGCTCTCGGCTGCCACGCCGGCGCTCGCCCAGGCCGCTGCCGCTGGCCAGGCACCGGGCTTCTATCGCTACAAGGTCGGCGACATGACGGTCACCGCCATCAACGATGGCTTCGCTCGCCGGCCGCTCGAGGGCTTCGTGCGCAATGCAGAACTGTCGGCCGTGCAGGCCGCCATGAGCGCCGCCTTCCTGCCGGCCGATGCGCTGCCGATCGCCTTCACCACGCTCGTGGTCCAGAACGGCGCGCAGATCACGCTGCTCGATACCGGCAACGGCGATTCCGGTGCCCCGACCTCCGGCGTCTGGATGCGCAACTTCCGCGCAGCCGGCTTCACGCCCGAGCAGGTCACCCGCGTCGTGTTCAGCCATTTCCATGGCGACCACATCAACGGCCTGCGCCTGAAGGACGGCACCCTGACCTTCCCCAATGCCGAACTCAACGTTCCGGCCCCCGAATGGGCCGTCTGGATGGATGATGCCCGCATGGGTGCTGCGCCGGAAGCGATGCGCGGGGCCTTCGCCAATGTGCGCCGCGTGTTCGCGCCGGTCGCTGCCAACGTCAAGCAGTATCAGCCCGGCGCGGAAGTCGCTCCTGGCATCACCTCGGTTGCCGCTTTCGGCCACACACCGGGCCATTGCGTGTTCATGATCTCGTCGGGCACCGGCAAGCTGATGTTCATGGCCGACACGACCAACCACCCCGCCCTGTTCGTGAAGAACCCGGATTGGTCTGCGGTGTTCGACATGGACGCGGACGCGGCCCGCGCCACCCGCCGCCGCCTGCTCGACATGGCCGCCGCCGAAAAGACGCAGGTGCATTTCTACCATGCGCCCTTCCCCGCCACCGGCTTCATCGCCAAGGCCGGCAACGGCTTCGACTACGTGCCGGTGCAGTGGTCCTCCGCCGTCTGATGCCGCATGCCGGCTCTCAGCCTGCGAGCGCTTGACTGACAGCAAACGTTTTCGTGCTATGACGGATCCGCCGGGGCCTTGTGCTCCGGCGGTTTCGCGTCTGGACAGGCTGGTGCGGTCATGAACACGGCGGTTTTCCCCCGCAACACGATCGAGACGATTGCTTTCGTCGCGGGCGACACCGATGACGCTCGCGCGGCACTGGCGCGGCTGACGGCGCGCTACGGCAACACCGATCCCGAGCAGGCGGATGTCATCGTCGCGCTGGGCGGCGATGGCCTGATGCTCCAGACCCTGCACCGCTTCATGACCGGCAAGGGGGCCTCCAAACCGATCTATGGCATGCACCGGGGCTCTGTCGGCTTCCTGATGAACGACTTTCGCGAGGACCGCCTGCCCGAACGCCTCAGGGCTGCGGAAATCTCCATCGTCCACCCCTTGCAGATGACGGCGACGGACCGGGCCGGGCAGGTCCACACCGCCCGCGCCATCAACGAGGTCCATCTGCTGCGCCGCTCCTACCAGGCCGCGAAACTGGCCATCCACATCGATGGCAAGGAGCGCCTGCCCGAACTGATCGCCGACGGCGTGCTGCTCGCCACCCCCGCCGGCTCGACCGCCTACAACCTCTCGGCCAATGGCCCGATCCTGCCGCTCAACGCCACCTTGATGGCGCTGACGCCGATCTCGGCCTTCCGGCCTCGCCGCTGGCGGGGCGCGCTTCTGCCGGACAGGGCCCATGTCACGGTCGAGGTGCTCGAGGCGGACAAACGGCCTGTGAGCGCCGTCGCCGATCATACCCAGGTCGATGACGTGCTCAGGGTCGACATCGCCATGGATCATGGAATTGATCTTCTGATGATGCATGATCCGGGGCATAGTCTTGATGAGCGAATCCTGCGTGAGCAGTTCGGCTACTAAGCAGAGCATCCTTGCGGGGGCTTTTCGGCCGCATGGTTGCAGCCGGGCTTTCGCACAGGCGCGCATGGTCCCAGCCGTCACGGGCGCGGCAGGAGACGGATCCCGGCCCGCGGCTGGACTGATGCGCCCATGAGACTGATGCGCCCATGAGGGTTGATTTCACCAAGCTCCGCTTTCTCGTCATCGACGACAATCCGTTCATGCGGAAAGTGGTCAAGGCGCTGCTGCACGGCTTCGGTGCGCGCGAGGTGATGGAGGCCGAGGACGGGGCAAGCGGGCTCGAGGTCTTCATGACCTATTCGCCCGACATCATCCTGCTCGACTGGGAAATGCCGATTCTCGACGGGCTGGAGGTGACGCGCCTGATCCGGCAGCCCACCACCAGCGTCAATCCCTTCGCGCCGATCATCATGGTTTCCGGCCATGCGGAAAAGCGCCGCGTCATCATGGCGCGCGATGCAGGCGTTAACGAATTTCTTGTAAAGCCGATCTCGTCCAAGGGGTTGTACGATCGCATTCTCGGCGTTGTCGCCTTTCCGCGCCCCTTTATCCGGACAAAGAACTATTTTGGTCCGGACCGGCGCCGGGGCGCCAGCAACAACTACAGCGGCCCTGATCGCCGCAAGGGCGGCGGCGAGTTCGAGACCATCCGGACCCGTCCGCTGATCGAGAAGACGAGGAGCAAGACATGAGCCGGCATGGAGACTGGGGCCCCAGACCTCACTCGGTGGATCATGAGGATCATTCGAAGATCGAGCCGGTCCGCGATCTGGCGGAACGGGCCGTGACCGGCGGCACCGCCGCTGACTATGAGCGCATGCTGGCCCAGGCAGAGATGAACCTTGCCTCGCTCAAGCAGGAATTTCCGGCGTGGATGGCGAGCGAACTGGCCGATCTCGAGACGGCCCTGAAAAACTATACCGATGGCGCTCCGGATGGTGCCAAGCTGCTGTTCCGCAAGGCTCACGACATGCGCGGCCAGGCCGCAACCTTCGGCTATCCGCTGGCAGGCCGCGCGGCCGACTGCCTGTGCAAGCTCATGGATGCGCTGCAGCGGGTGCCGGATGATGTCATCGAGACGCACATGAACGCGATCCGCATCATCATCAAGATGAACATCAACGTCGAAGATCACCCCGTCGGCACGCAGATGATCGGCGAGCTGGAAAAGCTCGGCTACAAACTGATCCGGCAAGCACTCAAGGCCGTCTGACAGCGTCGCGGGCGCGCTGTTGCACCCGTCAGGCCGCGATCAGCACGGGCTGGTCGTGGTTGCCATGGTCGGCCAGCAAGGTCAGGTGTGGATCGATTTCGAGCAGCGCCGCCAGCGCCGCGTCATCAGCCAGCGAGCGCGCCGCCTCCGCAGCCTCCTCGCGCGCAGCCTCGGCCTCGAAACGCCGCAGAAGCGCCATCAGGGCTGCATTGTCGGCATCGTCGCCAGCATCGCAGGCAATGAGCACGCGTTCCACGATCCGCCTTGAGGTGGCGGAACGGGCTGCCGCATGGGGCGGCGCACCAATCTCGCGCACCGCTTCCATCGCTGCCACAAAGGCCGGTATGAGCCCGGCAGGAATGCCGGCCTTGCGGCACAAGGGCAGCACACCGGAGCCGCGCTTGTCATGCACGATGGCACTGGCGCGCTGCAGCGGCATGCCGGCCAGATCAGCCAGCGCAGCTTCCGCCAGCGCCGTCTCCCCCGAGAGCAGCGAGCGCAGGATCAACCCCGGCGTCAGACGGTTCGCCGCCTTGAGCTGGGCGATGAGGCTCATCAGTTCGGCCTCGAAGGCCTCGGGCCGCATGGCCAGGGCAACAGCCACCTTCTCGCTCGATTCGCGCGTCACCCGGTCCGCCCGGTCGCGGCTCATCAGACCGCAGCCGCCAGCCCAGATCGACAGTGCCGACGCGACCTGCAGCGCCAACTGGTGCCGGATGGCCACCGGCAGGTCGCCCCGCTCCAGCAAGGCCTCGCGCACGTCGGCCATGTCGCCGCAGCGATCGGCGGCGCGCTGAAGGGTCGAGGGTGCAATGTGCGCCGATGGATTGCCAAGCACCAAGCGGATGGCCAGCGGACAGCCGACCTCGACGATGGCCGCCGCCAGCGCGATGGTGACATCGCGGCGACGCGCCACGGCGCTCTGGGCCAGTTCGTCGCCCACCGCGACCGCATCCACCAGATCGGCTTCGGTCAGCACCGGCGAAGCAGCCAGCACCATGGCCGCAATGTCGGGCTGGTCCTGCACCAGTCCAAGGATCACGGCGCGCGGTGCATCTTCGCCGGCCAGCACTTCGGCCAGGGCGCGCCGCACCAGGGCGGAGGGATCGTCGAGCATAGCCAGCATCGCGGTCTCGGCCTCGCGCCGGTCCTCGATCATCATCGGCGAATGCAGGTAGGCTTCAGCCAGCGCGCGGGTGCCCGCAGCGCGATCACTGGCACTGGCCGTGCGTGCCCAGAGCAGGAAACGGCGCACGATCACCGGAGCACCTCGCGGCGCAGGAAGGCACTGAGATCAAGCGGCTTGCCGCGCCGCCGGGTCTGCGCGCCCTGCCCTTGCGCTGCGGCCAGCGCCAGATCGGCCGGTCGCTCCGGCGGCCTTGGTGCGATCACGGGCTTGCCGGGAACATCCGCCAGAGGCTGTGACGCGGCCAGCACGGAGGTCTGCGCCACCATGCCTTCGCCATTGGGAAAGAAGCGCTGGGCCGGCTCCAGCGACGCCAGTTGCACCCGCCCGCCACGCGGCCCCGACCAGAGCGCGGCAACAGCATCGGACACGGGCTTGCGCCCGCCCTCGGTCGAGAACAGGCCAAGCAGGCCCTTGCGTTCGGGGCCGGTTGCCTGCGCGGTCTGCGGACCTGCCACGCTGGCAATGTTCGCATGTTGCGAGGCCAGCATGTTGTAAACCTCTGCGGCGCTGCGGGCCTTGCCCGCCTTGTCGAAGAAGATGCCGCGATTGGCGGCGGCTGCCTCTGGAAAATCGAGGGCGGCGCTGCGTTGCGGCGCGGACTGGGCCGTCCCGATCAACTCGTTGGCACCACGCGCACCAAGCACATGGGCAATGTAGAGCTCGCCGCCAGTCGGCTCGCGCCCCAGGCTGGCCTGCAACTGGTCGCGATTGCGCTGGGTGAAGGCCCCGGCCATGGTCGATGCCACAGCCGGGTCGCGGCGCAGGTCCATGATCTGCTGGCGCATCTGCTGGTCCGGCACGGTGAGCCGGCCATCAGCCCCTTGCGTAATGGCGTTGGCCGCTTCGTCGAGCCCGTGTCTGGGCCCTTCGCTGCGCACCATCGAAAGCCAGGTCTGCTCGATGAACTGGAACAGCCCCGTCGCGCTGGATGTGCGGGCTTTTGCCTGCGGATCGAGCGCCGATTCGCGCTGGGCGGTCTTGACCAGATAATCGAAGTTCGTGCCCGTCCGGTCCGCACCCTGCCGGATGGCGTCGATCACCGGATTGGCCGGTGCCGCTGGGCTGGGAGCGCTGGTTCTGAACAGGAACATGAAGACCCGTTGCCAAGAGGAGGGCTGCGAAGACAATGACGCGGCAGCGCCTGAACCGCGTCGCGTGCCGGTCTTCAACATGCGTGAATCATGGTAAGCGAAGCGTTAAGTTCGAAGGCGGACGGGTGTCCTGAACAGGGAATTGTGGACCATGACCGAGATCGGCAGCGACGGACGGCACTGGCGCGGCGGCCTGTATCTGGAGGATCTGTCGGTCGGCACCGTCATCCGCCATCGGCTGACCCGCACCGTCACGCAGATGGACAACATGCTGTTCTCCAACATGACGCTGAACCCGCAGCCGCTGCACATCGACGCGCATTTCTGCGCCACCGAGACGGAGTGGGGCAAACCGCTGATGAACTCCCTGTTCACGCTCGGCCTGATGATCGGCATCTCGGTCAACGACACCACGGTCGGCACCACCATCGCCAATCTGGGCATGACGGATGTGAAGTTCCCCGCCCCCCTGTTCGAAGGCGACACCATCAACTGCACGACAGAGATCGTGTCGGTGCGCGAATCCCGCTCGCGGCCGGATGCCGGCATCGTCGACTTCATCCACCGCGCCTACAGACAGGATGGCGTTCTGGTGGCCGAGTGCCGCCGGCAGGCCTTCATGCGCAAGCGCCCGGCGAAGGATTGAGGCCATGCGCTCGCTGCTGTTCGTTCCGGGCGATGACGCCCGCAAGATCGAGAAAGCCCTGCAGTCGGGGGCCGACGCGCTGATCATCGACCTGGAGGATTCGGTCGCCGCCGACCGCAAGGCGCTGGCCCGCGATCTGACCCGCGATGTCATCGCGGCGTCGGCAAGGACAGGCGGCCCGCGCCTGATGGTCCGCGTCAACGGCCTGTCGACAGGGTTGACCGAGGCCGATCTCGACGGCGTGATCGCCGCCTGCCCCGATGCCATCGTGCTGCCCAAGGCCGAGGGCGGCATGAGCGTGCAGCATCTGGGGGCCAAGATCGCGGTGCGCGAGGCCGAAGCCAATGTCCGGGATGGCGCTGTCCGCATCCTCGCCATCGCCACCGAGACCCCGCGCGGCGTGTTCCAGCTTGGCACCTTTGCCGGCGCATCGCACCGGTTGCTGGCCTTGACGTGGGGCGGCGAGGATCTGTCCGCCGAACTGGGGGCCGAAACCAACCGGCTCGATGATGGCAGCTATGCCGATCCTTACCGGCTGGCGCGCGCCCTGACGCTGATGGGCGCA
>JALORF010000109.1 GCA_025459195.1 Beijerinckiaceae bacterium | reverse complement strand
CCGGTCAAGGCAACCGATCCGCTCTATGTGCTCTACACCTCCGGCACCACCGGCAAGCCCAAAGGCGTCGTGCGCGACAATGGCGGGCACATGGTGGCGCTGCACTGGACCATGCAGAACCTCTATGGCGTCAAGCCTGGCGAGGTGTTCTGGGCTGCGTCCGATGTGGGCTGGGTCGTGGGCCATTCCTACATCGTCTACGCGCCGCTGCTCGCCGGCTGCACCACCATCCTTTATGAAGGCAAGCCGGTGGGCACACCTGACCCGGGCGCCTACTGGCGGCTGATCGCCGAGCACAAGGTCGTGACCCTGTTCACCGCCCCGACCGCTTTCCGCGCCATCCGCAAGGAAGACCCCAATGCCACCCATCTCGATCTGGCTCGTCTGCCGCACCTGCGCGCGCTCTTCCTGGCCGGTGAAAGGGCCGATCCCGACACGGTGAAATGGGCCGAAAGCATCCTCAAGGTGCCGGTCATCGACCATTGGTGGCAGACCGAGACAGGCTGGTGCATGGTCGGCAATCCGCTGGGCCTCGGCATGCTGCCGGTCAAGCATGGCTCGCCGACCGTGCCCATGCCAGGCTATGATGTCACCGTCGTCGATGAGGCCGGCAAGCCGGTTCCGGCAGGCCAGATGGGTTCCATCGTGGTCAGGCTGCCCCTGCCGCCGGGCGCATTCCCGACCCTCTGGCAGGCCGATGACCGCTTCACGGAAGCCTACCTTGCCGACTTCCCCGGCTTCTACAAGACCGCCGATGCCGGCTTCATCGATGCCGATGGCTACCTCTACATCATGGGCCGCACAGACGACATCATCAACGTGGCAGGCCACCGGCTTTCGACTGGCGGCATGGAGGAGGTCCTGGCCTCCCATCCGGCCGTGGCCGAGTGCGCCGTGATCGGCATTGCCGACGCGCTGAAAGGCGAAGCGCCGTGCGGTTTCGTCGTGCTGAAAGCCGGTGTGAGCACATCCCCTGCCGAGATAGAAAGTGACCTGGTGCGGCTTGTCCGCGAGAGGATCGGCCCGGTTGCTGCCTTCAAGCTCGCCGTCACGGTGGCACGGCTGCCCAAGACCCGATCCGGCAAGATCCTGCGCGGCACGATGAAGAAGATCGCCGATGGCGAAAGCTGGTCGATGCCGGCAACCATCGACGATCCGGCTGTGCTCGACGAAATCGCGGTGGCTCTCGCAGCCCGCGGCATCAGCGCCTGAGCGGCTTCAGAAGCTGGCCGCCAGTCCGCGCCAGCTCAGCACACGCTCCGGCAAGGTCAGCGTCGCCAGATCCTCGCCGATCATCACCGGGCCGAGGTAACCGGCGGCGCGAATCTCCGCCACCACGGCCCTCGTGTCGGCCGATGGCGGCACGACATGGGTCAGCGCCACGGCCCTGGCACCCGACCGCAGGGCGAGATGCGCAATCTCGGCCGGCACCATGTGGTAGCTCTTGACAGCAGCCACGGTCTCGAGGCTCCGCACACCGCTGATGATCGGCATCTGGCTGTCGACATAGACCTCGCACACCAGCAGGTCAGCCCCGCTCGCGGCGTGTTCCAGCGCCACACAGGGCCGCGTATCGCCCGAAAACACCACGCGCGAGCCAGCACAGGCGAAGACCAGCCCGAAAGCAGGCTCGACCGGATGATGATCGACCAGAAAGGCCGTGACCGACAGGTCGCCAAAGCCGGCCAGCGGGCCCGGTCCCAAGACCTCGAACACCACCTCGAGACCCCGCACCGACGGACGATTCTCGAAAGCGATGCGCAGGTTCCGCTCGTCATGGAAGGCCGCATACTGGGCCCGCATGGCCTTGAGAGCCGGCTCCGGCGCGATCACACGCCAAGGGCGGTCCCGGCCCTGATGCCAGCTCGAGATGACGAGTTGATAGAAATCGACAAGATGGTCCGAATGCAGGTGGCTCACGATCAGCGCGTCGATGGCGGCAGCCGGTTTACCGGCCTCGACAAGCTGATGGGCAACGCGCGCGCCGCAGTCGATCAGGATCACCTGACCGGCTGCCTCCACCAAATGAGCGGGCCCTGCCCGCCGCAAGGACACAGGCGGAGCGCCGGTTCCCAGAAAGGTGAAGCTCAGCAAGCCCATATCCATGATCAGGTCCTGGGCAGGCCCGGCGCTGCGGGCTGCCTTTGCCGGCTCAGATGTCGTCGTCCTCGTCGCGCTTCAGCGCCTTCAGCTTGCCGAACACCGAATCGGCGGTGTGCTGCACGCCAGGCTTGCGGGACGGCTCGTCATCGGCCACTTCCGGCTGAAGCGAGGCTTCCGCCGAGAGCAGCGTCGGGCCGAGTTCAGGCTCGACCTTGGGCCGGTCCTTGACGGCGCGGGAGATTTCCATGTCGAGATCGACCTGGGAGCACAGCCCGAGGCTGACCGGGTCCATCGGGGCAAGCTGCGCCGAGTTCCAGTGGGTCCGCTCACGGATCTGCTGGATCGTGTGCTTCGTGGTGCCAGCCAGCCGCATCACGGCGGCATCCTTGAGTTCGGGATGGTTGCGCAGCAGCCAGAGAATGGCATTGGGCCGGTCCTGCCGCTTGGAGACCGGCGTGTAGCGCGGGCCCCGCGCCTTCTTGATTTCGGGCACGCGCACCTTCGGCTCGGCCACGCGCAAACGGTGATCCGGATTGCCTTGCGCCCGTTCCAGTTCCTCGCGGGTGAGCTGCGCCGTGCTGATCGGATCAAGGCCCTTGATGCCGGATGCGACCTCGCCATCGGCAATGCCCTTGACCTCCAGCGGATGCAGCTTGCAGAAATCGGCGATCTGCTCGAACGTCAGCGACGTGTTTTCGACGAGCCAAACGGCCGTCGCCTTCGGCATCAGCGGCGCATTCTGGGACATGTTCGAGCCTCCTTGTCGGATGGCGGCAGGCGCGCACCGGACAAACCTTGACCATTGAAACGACCACTGCGGCAAAGCACTTCGCGCTCCGGACCGGCTGGCGGGCCGGAGCGTTCTCGACATCAACCATGCAGGGAACAGCTTCCATATAATTGTGTCGCGCTCCGGTGTCCATGCACTTGGATCACTCCGCGAACAATTGCCGGGCCGGTCCATGGCCCTGATGGTCGCATGGCAGATGGTCCAGCACGCCGTTCATTCAGCCATGAAGCGCAAGGCTGCCAAAGCCGCGCAGACTTGCTATGGTCGAAGCCGGCACAGCAACCGCGCGGCGAGGCAGGCATGACGGCGATGGGTGGAACAGGGTCCGGCGACGATGATCGTCCGCGCAAAAGCCCCGTACACGAGATCGGCCAGGATCTGTCGCCTCTGTCGATCGAGGACATCGATCGGCGCATCGCAGCCTTGCAGGCCGAGATCGAGCGCCTGGCTGAGGCGCGGGCCGGAAAGCAGGCGTCGAAGGCTGCCGCAGACCTGTTTTTCAAGCGCTGAGCCCGGCTCCCGCACCGGCTTCTTCTCGGTGACGCCCGCCGCCCGAACGGCGCTGTTAACCTGCCCTTAACACTTCCAGAGTATGAAGAAGATGTTCGGTTTCCGGACATCGAGTGGCTCTCGTCACTCTGTTTGACGCCTCCCTGTTGACCTTCGAGCCGCTGTTTCAGCGGCTCTTTTTTTTGTGCGCGTTTGCCAAATGCTCCGCGCTGGCACCAGGCACGCCAACTGCCCCATGCCGCCAACTCTCCGTGCGCGTTGACCGCGTTAACCTTAACAGCACGTCAACACCCCGCTCTGCGGGTTTGGCGCTATCCTTGCGACTGGGCTGGCATCGCCGCCTGAATGTGCCAGATTGGCACGGCAAGCGGGCCACGCTGGAGTTGAGGTGCGTCATGGTCGATTTTGTCAGGTCCCCCGCTGTGCCGTTCGGCCGCAACTTCGTTTCTTCGGATGCGTTCCGCGCCATGTTCCGTGAAGGCATGTTGCTGGTCGAGGATACGGCGGCCTATCTCGATGGCCCTGGCCGCGATGAATCGCGCGCCCTGCCGCGTGATGTCGCCCTGGCCTATGCCACCGAGAGCATGCGCCTCACCACACGGCTGATGCAGATCGCATCCTGGCTCCTGGTGCAGCGCGCGGTAGCCGAGGGCGAGATCACGCCGGACCAGGCGCGGACCGAGAAGAACCGCGTCAAGATCGCCGACATGAACACACCGACACCATCCTCCGCCATGGAGTTGCTGCCGCTGCGCCTGCGCGAACTGATGGACGCCTCGCAGCGCATGCAGGCCCGCGTGATGCACCTCGAAGGCATGGTGGTTGCCGAGAACGAGACCAGCACCGCGCCGGTCCCCGTCAGCAACGCCGTTGTCAGCCAGATCGACCGGCTCAGGGCCGCCTTCGCCCCTTCCGCAGCCTGAAGCCGCCACAACCGAACCCCGGGCTCACGGATCTGGTTTGCTGGAACACCGGAGCCCCTTGCGGCGGGAAGCCGGATGCGCCACCTGACGACGGTGACCATCGCTGCTGCCGCCCCGCGCCCCGCGCCCATCCCTCTCCAGATCATCACGGGCTTTCTCGGCGCCGGGAAGACGACGCTGCTCAACCGTCTGCTGAAGGCCCCTGAACTTGCCGAGACGGTCGTGATCGTCAACGAGTTCGGCGAGGTCGGGCTTGATCACCTGCTGATGCAGGGCGTCGAGGACGGCATGATCCTGATGGAATCAGGCTGCCTTTGCTGCACGATCCGCGGCGATCTGGTGAACACGCTGGAAGACCTGCTGCGCCGCCGCGACAATGGCCGGATCACCCCCTTCCGCCGGCTCGTCATCGAGACCACCGGCATTGCCGATCCGGCCCCGATCCTGAATGTCGTGCTCATGCACCCCTACCTGTCGCAGCGTTATGAACTCGATGGCGTGATCACGCTCGTCGATGCCGTCAACGGTCTGGCGACGCTGGCCGCCCATGACGAGGCCCTGAGGCAGGTGGCTGTTGCCGACAGACTGGTCATCACCAAGGGCGATCTCGTGCCGGAGCAGGACAGGATCGCCGATCTTCATCAAGAACTGGCCCGGATCAATCCGGGTGCCCGCATCCTCGATGCGGCCGGCGGCGAGGCGGACACGGAGGCGCTGATCGGCCTTGGCCTGTTCGATGTGGCAGCCAAGCCATCGGAGGTCGACGCCTGGCTGGCCATCGATGCGGTGATGGAAGGCGACCATCGCCATCGGCATGACGCCAACCGCCACGGCGATGACATCGCGGCCTTCGCCCTGACCGCTGACGTTCCGGTGCGCCGGCAGACGCTCGACCTGTTCTGGTCCTTGCTGCGCTCCACCCACGGGCCGAAACTGCTGCGGCTGAAGGGCCTCGTGAACCTGGTCGAACATCCCGAAGGGCCCATCGTGCTGCATGCTGCCCAGCAGGTCATGCATCCACCTGTCAGTCTTGCCGCCTGGCCATCCGATGACCGGCGCTCGCGGCTTGTCCTGATCGTGCGCGGGCTCGATCCGGCCATCGTCCAAAAACTCTGGGCTGCCTTCCTCGGCCAGACCTGAACGCGCAAAGGGTCTGGCAAGACTTTTGTAACCATGCCGGCACATCCGCGGAGACCGCTCCGGTTCGGCCCGAACCGGAACACGGCCTGACCCGGATTGGAACATGGTCCGGAGGTCTGGTTCACAATGGCCCATCTCTCGTTCGATCCGATCCGCTACTGGGGTCTCGTCGATCCCCGGCGCAGCGCGCCTGCACAGCCACGGCCTCAAGGCGGCAAGGATCGCCTGTTCCTGGCTGAAATCGGCGATCTCGCTTTCGAAATCCGCCCTCTTTCGGCCCTTCTGGGCAGGATCGAGGCATGGCAAGCCCTCGAAAGCACGAGCATCGAGGCCAATGTCTTTCATGGTCCCGCTTTCCTCGCGACCGCGCAACAGCATCTGGTGGAAGCATCCGGACAGATGGCGGCCCTGGTCTGGGATCGTCGCAGCCTTGCCCAGCCGCGCCTGCTCGGCCTCTGGCCCCTGCGGCGGAGCGGTGGACCGGGCCATGCCGGTTGGCACAAGGGCCTTGATCTGCGCCTTGCGGCATCAGGCACGCCCCTGCTCGACCGTGACTTCGCCGTCGAGGCAGCATCGGCGCTGCTCGCCGGCCTGCGTCAGGCCACACCGGGCATGGCGGGGGTGATCTTCGGCCAGATCGCGCTCGATGGGCCCACGGCACGCGCCTTCCGGTCAGCGGCGGCGCTTGGCGGTCTTGACATCCTCGAGCGCAATGTCCGGCACCGGCCCTGCATCTGGAACCGTGACGCGGCCGCCCGGCCAGCCGGTTCCCTGGATGCCGGACATCCTGTGGCCCGGGCGCTGTCACGCCATGGCGACGTGCGCCTCGTCACGGCCACCTCGCCAGACGATGTGCGCGATGCCACCGAACTTTTCCTCGCCCTCGAGGCCTCGCAGTCGGCGGCGTGCGGTCAGCATCCCCTGCTCTCCGGGACCCGGGAAGCGGCCTTTTTCCGCAGTCTGACACGGACGCTCAGCCGCGACGGTCAGGTCTCCGTTCACATGCTGGAGGCCGGCAACCGACTGGTGGCGGCATCCGTGATGCTCTCGGCCAACGGCCATGGCTGGCTCTGGCGCGTGGCCAGCGACGCGGCACTGCAAGCCACACTGGCCGCTGAAATCCCGCCGGCTGACGGCGCACTCTCGGCGCTGCTCGACCTGGCCGTTGTCGAACGCCTGGCCGCCAGCCAGGTCCTTGCTCTGCTCGATGCAGGTGACAGACCCCGCAACGGCCCCGCTTCGGCTGGCCATGCCTGGAACGGACACCAGCGCATCGGTGATCTTGCGCTGGGTGTCGGCGATGACGGCAGAGCCGGCGCAACCCGCGTGGCGCTGCGCCGTGCGTTGTCAGCCGTGGCTGGATGGTCGCGGCGGCCGCGCCGGCGCGCGCATGCCTGATCAGGTCTCCTCGCGCAGTTGACGCCTGATGATCTTGCCGGTTGTCGTCATCGGCAGATCATCCCTGAAGACGATCTCGCGCGGGTATTCATGGGCCGCGAGGCGTCCGCGCACGTAGCCCTGGATGTCGGCAATCAATGCCTCCGAAGCCTTCTGGCCGGTTTTCAGAACCACGAAGGCCTTGACGATCTCGGTGCGCAGCGCGTCGGGCTTTCCGACCACCGCCGCCAGCGCGATGGCCGGATGGGTGATCAGGCAATCTTCGATTTCGCCTGGCCCGATCCTGTAGCCCGATGATGTGATCACATCATCGTCGCGGCCCACGAAGCGGAAATAGCCTTCGTGATCGCGGATGCCCTGGTCGCCCGTGATCATCCAGTCACCGATGAACTTGGCACGGGTCGCCTCCGGCTTGTTCCAGTAGCCGAGGAACATCACAGGGTCAGGTCGCTTAACCGCGATCTGGCCTTCTTCCTCGGGCTCGCACACCTGCCCATCGGGCCTGATCACCTGCACCTCATGGCCCGGAACCGCCTTGCCGATGCAGCCGGGTTTGCTGACGCCGATGGCTGCACAGGAAGCGAGCACGAGGTTGCATTCGGTCTGGCCATAGAATTCGTTGACCGTCAGCCCCAGTGCCTCCTTGCCCCAGGCCAGGGTCTCGGCCCCGAGAGCCTCGCCGCCGGAGCCGATCGTCCTGAGTTCGAGGGCGAACCGGGCGCGCGGATTGGCCACGGTTTTCAGCATGCGCAGAGCCGTTGGCGGCACGAAACAGTTGCGCACCTTGTGCCGCGCCATCAGGTCGAAGGCCTCCTCCGGATCGAACTTGGCCGATGCGCGCGCCACCACCGGCACGCCGAAATGCAGCGCCGGCAACAGCACGTTCAGAAGCCCTCCCGCCCACGCCCAATCCGCCGGCGTCCACAGCCGGTCACCGGGTTGAGGCAGGAACTCGTGCGGCATCTCGACGCCCGGCAGATGCCCGAGCATCACCCGGTGGCCGTGCAGAGCGCCCTTGGGCTGCCCGGTGGTGCCGGACGTGTAGATCATCAGCGCCGGATCATCGGCGAGGCTGTCGACAGCGCTGAAATCAGCAGCGCCGGCAGCCACGACCTGATCGAAGCCTTCGGCATCGCCATCGGGGCCATCGAGCGAGATCAGCACTTGCATCCGCTCTGCCGCGCCGGAAGCGCGGGCCTTGGCAAGGCCAGCGGCGTTGGTGATCAGGCAACTCGCGCCTGCGTCGGCCAGCCGGAAAGCGATGGCGTCGACGCCGAACAGCGCCGCGAGCGGGACGGCAATCGCGCCGAGCTTGTAGACCGCGCCATGGGCCACCGGCACGGACCGGCCCTGCGGCAGCAGGATCGCGACCCTGTCGCCTGGGTTGATCCCACGCTTGCGCAGGCTGTCGGCCAACCGGTTCGACTGCTCGCGCAGTTCGCCGTGGCTGAAGGTGGCCACTTCGCCCCCGGGGCCCGTCTCGATCACCGCAACACGGCCGGGATCGGCTTTCGCCCAGCGGTCGCAGATGTCGACACCGATGTTGAAGCGGGCCGGAATCTGCCAGCGGAAGGCAGCCGAAAGGCGCTCGAAGTCACGAAGGTCAGGAAGCATGCCGTATGCCCGTTGCCGCCGATGCGGTGGAATGACGGACGGCACACTAGATCATGCCCGCGCCAAAGGGAAACCTTATGACGGCAGAAACATCATCGATCACAGATGTTTAGTGCCTTCCGGCGATCATCCGTCAAGCCGCGAGCTTGCACATCAGCGCCCGTTCCAGCCGGCTGCGCAGTTCGACATCGTTGTAGGGCTTGGTGATGTAATTGCTCGCACCCGCGCTCATCGCGCTCTGGACGTTGCTGAGCTTGTTCTCGCCCGTGGCGATCAGCACGGCTGTGGTCTTGTTGAGCACCGACGCGCGGATAAATTTCAGCACGTCGAGGCCGTTCGTGTCGCCCAGGTTCCAGTCCAGCACCACCAGATCGTATTGCCGGTCGCTGACAAGGGTCTTCGTCGTCGCGCCATCAGGCGATTCATGGATGCGACGGAAGCCGAGCTTGTAGAGATACAGCATCGCCAGTTCGCGCATGCTCTTCTGGTCATCGACAACAAGAACATCGAACTGTTCAAGCGGCTTCATGGCGGTTTCTCCGTGTCAGGGGTTCCGGGGGATGGCGCGGCTCCGGCACAGCGCGCCCCACAAGGTTGGCAACATGGGCGCCGATCTGGGTCAGCGGCAGCATGCGTTCGGTGGCTCCAAGCTCCTGCGCGGCGCGCGGCATGCCGAAGACGACGCAACTCGCCTCGTCCTGCCCCAGAGTGCGGGCACCAGCGGCGCGCATCGCCTTCAGGCCGTCAGCGCCATCGCGCCCCATGCCAGTCAGGATCAGGCCGATGCCCTGCGCTCCCATGACGCGTGCCACAGAATGGAACAGCACATCGCAGGAGGGCCGATGGCCGGAGATCTTGTCCTGGTCACCGAGTTCGCAGACCAGACGCGTGCCGTCGCGCCGCAGGGCCAGATGCCGGCCGCTGGGCGCGACCACCACCGATCCGGCCCGCAGCACCTCGCCGTCGCGGGCGACCGTCGCCCTGTGGTCGGTCGCCGCAGCGATGCGGTTGGCAAAGCCCTCGGCATAGCCGGGCAGCATGTGCTGGGTGATCATGATCGGTGCCAGCCCCGCAGGCATCCGCTTCAACACCTCGATCACGGCAATGATGCCACCTGTCGACGAGCCGATGGCGATCAGCGGACCATTCGCGGCCGATGGCAGGGGTCCGGGCGCAGGCGGGGCAGACAACCGATCGGCACCGGCGCGGCAAGGCGCGGG
>JALORF010000108.1 GCA_025459195.1 Beijerinckiaceae bacterium | reverse complement strand
GCGCCGACACTGCACACGGCATAGAAGCCCAGCAGGCCACGCAGGAACGCCAGCCCGCGCAGGCTGCGGTCCTTGTAGGTCAGCAGGTTGTTGAGCGTGAAATTGGTGGTCATGGCCACCAGCGTCGCGCCGGCCTGGGCGAAGGCAAAGCCGGCATCGACCGCGAGCAACCCGCGCAGCGCCAACAGGTGCACGACAACACCCGAGACGCCGACGGCGGCGAAGGTGAGGAAGCGGATCGAGACCAGCCCGCCTGTCGCCTTCGAAACCAGCAGGCCAAGGAAATCGGCCACCACGCGGTTGTCCATCTTCGAGGTGCCGTGCAGCCTCGTGCCGAACACGAACGGCACTTCCCGGACACGCAGCGGCGTCGGATGACTGGCTGCGATGTCGAGCAGGATCTTGAAGCCCTCGCCCGAGAGTTTCGGCGCGGCAGCCTCGACCACCTCGCGGCGGGTGGCGAAGAACCCGCTCATCGGATCGTTGAAGCCGACCTTGAGGATCTTTCGCGCCAGTTCGGTGGCGAGACGGCTGCCCTTGCCGCGCGCATCGGAAAAACTGTCGGCGCTGCCGCCCTCAATGTAGCGGCTGGCGACGGCGAGATCGGCTTCGCCCGACTGGATCAGCCCGAACAGCGTCGGCAGGATGGTTTCGTCGTGCTGAAGGTCACCGTCGATGACGGCCACCACAGCGCCCTGGCCTGCCAGCATACCTTCGACACAGGCGCTGGACAGGCCGCGCCGTCCGATGCGCTTGATGCAGCGCACATGCGGTTTCTCGCGACCGAGTGCGCGCACGGTCTCTGCGGTGCCGTCCGGCGAATTGTCGTCAACGAAAATGATCTCGTGCGCAATGCCGGCCAGCGCAGCCTCAAGCCTGGCCACGAGCGGACGGACGTTGGCCGCCTCGTTGAAGGTCGGCACCACGACAGTGAGATCGGGCGGGTGTGGGCCCATGGGCGGGGACGGGGACGTCATTTCGTTCACGGGCGCAGTCCATAGGCCCATGGCAGCGGTTTGGCAAAGCCTGACGCGACGAAGGCGACAAGTTCGATCTCGACCTGCCCGCCGCGCCCCAGGCGGATGGGCTGGGCCGGGCCGAGGCTGGCGAAGTGGCCGGCGAGTTGCTGCCGCATCATGGTCTCGCGGCGCGCCCGCACCAGCACGATCGCATCGCGCCCGATGAGGGCCGTCTGGTCGATGATGAAGGCATAGTGGCGCGGATCGCCGGTGCCGGGCATCACGGGCACTGACCCTGCCAGCGCCACATCGATCCGGCCGGCATTCTGCCAGCTATCAGCCACGATGAAGCGGCCCTGGTCGAGGCTGATCTGCTGCGCGCCGAGCTGGCCGCGCACCTGATCCCAGCCGAAGGTTTCCAGCGTCGGGTCATGGCGCGAAAGGTTGGGGATGATCCGGCCAAGCCAGCCGGTCGCTGCCTGGCTGGCCAGCAGGGCCAGCACGATGACCGAGCCCAGTGCCGAGATGCGCGCCCAGCGAACGGGACGGGAACTGGTTTCGGCCAGTTTCGCCAGCGCCAGGCCTGCCAGCGGCATGACAAAGAACCAGCCGGGCATGGCCCAGTGAGGCAGTCCGAGATTGCCGAATGCTGGCGTCAGCGTGAACACGGCGATGGCGGGCAAGGCCAATGCCATCAGGAAGCCGAAGCGCCGGTCGCGCAGGCTCTGCCAGCCGAGCCAGAGCCCCGACACCAGCGGAACGAACACCCAGGGCAGGAGCCAGCCGGCCTGGGCCGCCAGGGAGGCCGGAACCAGCCATGGCGCGAAGCCCGCTCCCTGGCTGCGTGCCGCCTGGAACAGGAACGAGGCCCAGCCGTTCTGCGCATTCCAGAGCAGCACCGGCAGGACGATGATGCCGGCCAGCATGGCTCCCGCCCAGGGCGCGGGATGCCTGAGGGCGCGGCGGCCTTCTGGCGTGGCGAGCACGAACACGGCGACGCCCATGGCGGCCAGGGCCGCGTGATACTTGGACAGGCCGGCAAGGCCGAGCGCTGCCCCTGCCACGAGCCAGTTCAGCCATGGCGTGGGCACATCCTCCGCCTGCGGAAAGAACTGCCGCACCAGCGCCAGCGCTGCGATGGCCAGCATCAGCAGCAGCACCCCGTCCGGCACGATCCACGAACCAGCCGACAGCGTGAAGAACCCTGCGAGATTGAGGCTGACCACGGCCCAGAAGCCGGCGGCATCGCCGTAGAGCCGCCCGGTGAGCCGGAACAGCAGCCAGCTCGTGAGCGCGAACAGGCCGATGAAGGGCAGGCGCACCTGCCGGCCCTCACCCAGAAGCGAGGCCGTGGCATGGGTGATCCACTGGTGCAGCGGCGGATGGTCGAAATAGGACCATGACAGGCTGCGCGAAACGGCGACCGTGTAAATCTCGTCGGTGCCGAGCCCGATGGCGGCAGCCATCAGCAGCCTGAGCCCGAGCGCGCCG
This sequence comes from Beijerinckiaceae bacterium, assembly GCA_025459195.1. GTDB lineage: Bacteria > Pseudomonadota > Alphaproteobacteria > Rhizobiales > Beijerinckiaceae > Allobosea. The sequence goes on along the minus strand of JALORF010000108.1, from coordinate 7,272 downwards.
GCAATGACCAGCATGGCGGCCCGGCGCGGGTCTGCCGGGCCAATGGTCGAGGGGGTTGTCATGACCCCGGTCGAGTGCGGCGACCTTGCTGCCAAGTCAATGCCAAACTGCGGCCGTGCCGCCGGAAACTGCCTGCAAAAAGCCCCGGCAGGAAGGCCCGCCGGGGCTTTGCCCGATCAACCGGGGATCCGGTTGGCCGATGCGATCAGAAGCTGATCTTGCCGCGCAGGTCGGCCTCGACATTGGAGGGCAGCACATTGCGCTGCACCAGATCGTCGAAGTTCCGGAAGCGGGCCTTGGCACGCTCTTCCATGATCTTCTTGGCGCGGGCCGGGCCGATGCCCTTGAGCGTGTCGAGTTCGTCCGCCGAGGCGGTGTTGATGTTGACCACCTTGCCGACGGCTGCGGGCGCGGCAGTCGCGGGGCGGGCAGCGGCGGGGGCTGCTGCCGGGGCAGCGGGCTGGGCTGCGGCGGGGCGGGCCGGGGCGGCGGGTGCCGGAGCCGCAGGCTGTGCCGTCGCCGGACGGGCAGGGGCGGGAGCCGCAGGAGCCGGGGCAGGAGAAGCGGGCGCTGGCCTGGCGGGCGCGGTCGGCGTGGTCGGCTGTGCGGTCTGGGCAAGCACTGGGCTGGCGGCCATCATCAGGGCTGCGGCACCGGCAAGAAAACGGGACTTTGTCATGTTCATATCCCCCAAGGGATGCGACCGGTTGTGAAAGACGCACATCCAGGCCGCCGGGCCGGCACGGATGTGTTCACGGGGAATCGCCAGATGGCCAAGCCCGTGTTGATCTGGAATGGAGCGCGATTTTCAAGGCGCATCAAGACCAGTTCATGACAATCTCGTGCAAACGGCCTGAAGCGCACCTGAATGTTGCTTGCAGCATTCGTTCATCGCCGTGACCGCGCGGGATTGCCGCGTCTCCAGCGATGATTCAACGGGCCAGTTGCTGCCCGAACAGCCCGAAGCCATAGAAAAACATGAAACCCCAGACGAACGAGGCCGACCAGTTGGCCAGATGGAAGTGGAGCGGCGGCATCCTGACGATGCCGGCCACCAGCGCGATCACCGCCCGCACCGGGCCGATGAAATGGCCGAAGAAGACGCCCGGCGCGCCCCAGCGCTCGAAGAAGTCATGGCCCCGTTTCAGAAGCTCGGGGTTGTTCTTGAACGGCCAGTAGCGGCCGGCACTCGGCCCGAACCGGATGCCGACCACATAGGACAGCCAGAAGCCCATGCCTGCGCCTGCCGTGGCGGCAAGGGCAAGGGGCAGTGGCGACAGCCCGCTTGCACCGGCAGCCGTTGCAAAGACGGTGAAGAACGCCGTGGCCGGCACGAGGAATGACAGGAAGGCGACGCACTCGCAGAACGCGACCACGAACACGATGACCGGAGCCCAGGCGGCATTGGCCTGGGCAAACTCCGCTGCTGTCCGCATCCAGGCATCCATCATCTCCACGGCTGCGGTCTCCTGGCTGCTGCGCGGTGCTGCCGCGCTTGCTGCAAGGCAACTGGGAGCATTCGCCACACATGTCAACCGAAGGCGCAGGAGTTTGTGCGCCGGGCTGGCGCGATAGGGCGATCAGGGCGCATTGTGTCAGTGTTGTTGACACACCTTGGATCGCGGCTAGTCTCACCGGCAAGACGCCGCTGAAGTGGCGCAGGCGGCATATGTCGCACAGGGAGAGCGCCGGCAATGCTAGGATCAGGTGCGATTGGCGTCGCGGCAGACGCATCGGTGCGTTCCGGCGCGCAGCCGGCCGCCCCGGCGGTGTCGTTGGCAGGCATCGACATCACCTTCAACCTCAAGGATGGCGGACGCTATCAGGCAGTCAGCCAGATCAACCTCGATGTCGCCCCCGGCGAGTTCGTGGCTGTCGTCGGTCCCACCGGTTGCGGCAAGTCGACCCTGCTCAACGCGGCTGCCGGATTGCTGCAGCCAAGCGCCGGCAAGGTCGGCATCCTTGGCGAGCCGCTCAAGGGCCTGAACCTCAAGGCGGGCTACCTGTTCCAGCTCGATGCCCTGATGCCCTGGAAGACGGCTTTGCAGAATGTCGCGGTGGCGCTGGAATCGCAAGGCGTTGCCGGCAGGGAGGCCGATGAGCGGGCTCGGGCCTGGCTGGCGCGGGTCGGGCTCAGGGCTTTCACAGACCGCTATCCGCACATGCTGTCGGGCGGGCAGAAGAAGCGCGTCGCGCTGGCGCAGGTGCTGATCCGCGACCCGAAAATCCTTCTGATGGACGAGCCGTTCGGCCCGCTCGATGCGCAGACGCGGCAGATCATGGGCAATCTGCTGCTCGACCTGTGGTCGAAAGACCGCAAGGCCGTGATGTTCGTGACGCACGACCTGGAAGAGGCGATTTCGCTGTCGGACCGGGTCGTGGTGATGTCGGCAGGGCCTGCCGCCGGCATTGTCGGCGACTACAAGGTATCGCTCAAGCGGCCGCGCGACATTGCCGACATCCGGCTCGACAAGGACTTCCACGAGATCCACCGGCAGATCTGGCAGACACTGAAGGTGGAGGTGCAGAAGGCCTACGCCGCCGGCGAAGGCAAGGACATGATCAGCGATGGCGCCATTGCGGGGGACGGGCGATGAACAGCAGCCATTCCCGTCTCAAGATCACTGTGCTGCAAGTGCTGGTGGCTGTGGTGTTCCTGCTGTGCTGGCACATCGCCACCACCACGCCGCTGTTTGCCGAGCCGAAGAAGATGCAGTTCTTCTTCTCGACCCCCATCGACGTGCTGGCCCGGACCTGGAAGCAGTTCACCGGCGGCGAGATCTGGTATCACCTCGGCATCACGCTGACCGAGACCGTCCTCGCCTTCGTCTTCGGGGCCACGGGTGGCGTGCTTTGCGGCTTCCTGTTCGCCCGCAAGGAATTGCTGGCGGCCGTGTTCGACCCCTACATCAAGGCAGCAAACGCCTTGCCGCGCGTGGTGCTGGCACCGATCTTCGCACTCTGGTTCGGGCTGGGCATCTGGTCGAAGGTAGCGCTCGGCTTCACGCTGGTGTTCTTCATCGTGTTCTTCAACGTCTATCAGGGTGTGCGCGAGGTCTCGCAGACGGTGCTGGCCAATGCCCGCATGCTGGGCATGAACGAGCGGCAACTGATGCGCCATGTCTACTGGCCGGCGGCGATGACCTGGATGTTCTCGTCGCTGCACACCTCGGTGGGCTTTGCGCTGGTGGGGGCCGTGGTGGGCGAGTATCTCGGCTCGTCGGCGGGGCTTGGCTACAAGATCCACGAGGCCGAAAGCGTGTTCGATGTCACCGGCGTGTTCTCTGGCATGCTGATCCTGACCATCTTCGTGATCATCCTCGACACCCTCGTCACGATGATCGAAAATCGGCTTCTGGTCTGGCGGCCGGGGCAGGCATCGACGAGCGCCAATGGCTGATCGCAAGGCGCGCACAACAACCACAACGAGGGCCGAAACGGCTTCATACGGAGGAAACAGCATGAGCATTCAACGCAGAACTGTCCTGGCCGGGCTTGGTGCCGGCATCGGCGCAGCCGGATTGTCCGGGTTTCCCATGCCGGCCATCGCCCAGCGTGCGCCCGAAAAGAGCAAGGTCGTGCTCGGGGTGGGTGGCCGCGCGCTGCTGTATTACCTGCCGCTGGCGATCGCCGATCGGCGCGGCCTGTTCAAGGCGGAGGGGCTCGATGTCGAGATCAATGATTTCGCCGGAGGGGCGCGCTCCCTGCAGGCTCTGGTCGGCGGTTCGGTCGATGTCGTGGCCGGGGCCTATGAGCACACGATCCGCATGCAGGCCAAGGCGCAGGACATCCGCGCCGTGGTCGAGCTTGGCCGCTTTCCGGGCATCGTCATCGCCGTGCGCAAGGCGCTGGCCGACAAGGTCAAGACCGTGGCTGACCTCAAGGGCCTCAAGCTCGGCGTGACCGCGCCGGGCTCGTCGACCGCGCTGACCGTGCAGTTCGCCATGGTCAAGGCCGGACTGAAACCCACCGACGCTCCGATCATCGGCATTGGCGGCGGTGCCAGCGCCGTTGCTGCCGTGGTGCAGGGCCAGGTCGACGCGATCTCGCATCTGGATCCGGTCATCTCGAAGCTGGAAGCCGATGGCCTGATCACGACGCTGATCGACACCCGCACCGAAGCCGGGACGCGGGCGCTGTTCGGCGGCTCCAATCCGGCGGCGGTGATCTACTCGCGGCAGGATTTCATCGAGAAGAACCCCGAAACCACGCAGCGCATCGTCAATGCCTGCGTCAAGGCGCTGAAGTGGCTGGAGACCGCCACGCCGGATCAGGTCGCCGACACGGTGCCGCCCGAGTATCATCTCGGTGACCGGGCGGTCTATCTCCAGGCCGTTGCCAAGCTCAAGGAAAGCTATTCGCGCACCGGGATCATCGCCGAAAGCGGCATGAAGAGCATGCTGGATGTGCTCAAGACGCTCGATCCTGAACTGGCCAACGCGACGGTCGATCTCAACAAGACCTTCAGCCCGCAATTTGCGCAGAAGGCGGGTGCCTGAGGCGCTCACTGGCCGGGCCTGAACGCCAGACGGCGCGCAGGTCCGGCTGCCTCAAGCCTTTCGGCTGGGCAAGCGCGAAGCGCGCTGACCCGGAGCGTGTTGCCTTGTCCGTTTCCCTTCGTGGCCCTTGCCTGATAAAGCTCCGCGTTGCCTCGCTTCCGGGGCTGTTTCCAGCCCTTGCCAGCATCATGAACATCCTCTCGATCCAGTCCCATGTCGCCTATGGTCATGTCGGCAACGCCTCGGCGGTGTTTCCGATGCAGCGGCTGGGGTGCGAGGTCTGGCCGATCCACACCGTGCAGTTCTCCAACCACACCGGCTACGGCGCGTGGAAGGGCCGTGTTTTCGACGGCGCGATGATCGACGAGATCATGGACGGCATCGCAGACAGGGGCGTCCTGCCGACCTGCGGGGGGGTGATCTCCGGCTACATGGGCTCATCCGATATTGGCCACGCCATCCTGTCGGCGGTGGCGCGGGTCAAGGCCGCCAATCAGGCCGCGCTCTATGCCTGCGATCCGGTGATCGGCGATGTCGGGCGCGGCATTTTCGTGCGTCCCGGCATCCCCGAATTCCTGCGTGACAGGGCCGTGCCGATGGCCAATCTCGTCACACCGAACCAGTTCGAACTGGAATACCTGACAGGCCTGCCGGTTTCCACCCTGGCCGAGGCCAAGGCTGCGGTCGCGGCGCTGCAGCGGCGCGGCCCGGAGGTTGTCCTGCTGACCTCGATGGTCACGTCGGAAACCCCGCCCGATTGCATCGACATGCTCGCGGCCGATGGCCAAGGGGCCTGGCTGGTGCGCACGCCCAAGCTCGGCATCAGCGTCAATGGAGCAGGCGACGCGATCATGGCCGTGTTTTTCGTGCATTTCGCCCGATCACGCTCGGCGGCGGAGGCTCTCGGGCATGCCGCAGCCTCGATCTATGGTCTGCTCAAGCGCACCGCGGAAGCAGGATCACGGGAAATCCTGACAGTCGCGGCGCAGGACGAATTCGTCACTCCCAGCCGCCGCTTCGCTGTCGAGGCGGTGTGAGGCGCGGGGCGCTCAAGGCCGGTGGGCGCTTGCATGCGGCAAAACACACCCTATTTTGCGATGCAGCAAACACGTCCCCGAACGCATCCTTCCCAAGCTCAGGACCAGTGCCATGTCATTGAAAGGCCGCAACGCCGTCATCACCGGCTCGACCAGCGGAATCGGGCTTGGCATCGCCAGGGCGCTGGCTGCCGAGGGCTGCAACATCATGCTCAACGGCCTGCCGACGCCCGATTGCGAGGCAATCCGTGCTGATCTGGCAAAGGCGAGCGGTGTCACGGTGCTGTTTGATCCGGCCAACATGGCCGTGACGGCCGAGGTGCGTCATCTGGTCAGGCGCACCGAAAGCGAGCTCGGCAGCGTCGACATCCTCGTCAATAACGCCGGCATCCAGCATGTCTCGCCCATCGAGGATTTCCCTGAAGACAAGCTCGACCTGCTGATGCGGATCAACTTCTTCTCGGCCTTCCACGCCATCGCTGCGGCCTTGCCCGGCATGAAGGCCCGCAAGTTCGGCCGCATCATCGACATCACCTCCGCGCACAGCCTTGTGGCCTCACCGTTCAAGTCGGCCTATGTCGCCTCCAAACACGCGGTGATGGGGCTGACCAAGACGGTGGCGCTGGAAGTGGCGACGGACGGCATCACCGTCAACAACATCGCGCCGGGCTATGTCTGGACGCCGCTGGTCGAACGGCAGATCCCGGACACGATGGCGGCGCGCGGCCTGACCAAGGATCAGGTGATCAACGACGTGCTGCTGAAGGCGCAGCCGACCAAGCGCTTCGTGTCGATCGAGGAGGTCGCGGCCTGTGCCGTCTATCTGGCATCCGATGCAGCCGGCTCGATCACCGGCACCACGATTTCGATTGACGGCGGCTGGACGGCGGCATGAGCGCGCCTGTCAAGCGCATCTCGCTGGCTTTGCAGGGTGGCGGCGCGCACGGTGCCTTCACCTGGGGTGTGCTCGACCATCTGATCGAGGATGGCAGGCTGGCTTTCGAAGCGATTTCCGGCACCAGCGCGGGCGCGATGAACGCGGTGGTGATGGCGGATGGCTGGCTGGATGGCGGGCCGGATGGCGCGCGCCAGGGCCTTGAAACCTTCTGGCGGGCGATCAGCAGCGATGGCAAGCTGAGCGACACCCAGCGCACCATCTTCGACAGCTTCTTCACCTCATCGCGGCTGGGCGGCTTCGGAATCGGAGATTTCTGGCTCGGCTTCTTCAAGCAGTCGGCCAGCCCCTACAGTTTCAACCCGCTCAACATCAATCCGCTGAAGGACTTTCTCGAACGCGAGATCGATTTCGAGCGGGTCAGGGCCTGCAAGCAGTTCCGGCTGTTCATTGCAGCCACCAATGTGGAAACCGGCAAGGGCAAGGTCTTCGAAGGCAAGGACCTGACGGCTGACCATGTGATGGCCTCGGCTTGCCTGCCGACCGTGTTCCAGGCGGTCGAGATCGACGGCGTGCCTTATTGGGATGGCGGCTACATGGGCAATCCTGCGCTCTACCCGCTGTTCTACGGCACTGGCACCGATGACATCCTGCTGGTGCAGATCAACCCGGTCGAGCGCAAGGGCGTGCCGACGACGCCGCGCGACATCCAGAACCGGCTCAACGAGATCACCTTCAACGCCACGCTGCTGCGTGAATTGCGCGCCATCGACTTCGTTGCAAGGCTGGTCGACAAGGGCAACCTGTCCACCGAGCATTACAAGAAAGTGCTGATGCACCG
>JALORF010000249.1 GCA_025459195.1 Beijerinckiaceae bacterium | reverse complement strand
CATGAGGATGAGCGTGATGATGGCGAGCCACCAGGCATCGGGGTGCTGCATCCACACCCCCATCATCCCGACAGTGGCGGCAGCCGCCGGCAGCACCACCTGTAGCGCGACATTCAGGATGAGAGTTGCGCGACGATCAGGATGAGAACGTGATTGTCGCGGCAGTGTGATTATTGGTTGGTTTGATTGTGGCTGGCAAGGCCGGGATTCTCATCCTGGTCTGCCGGCACCGGCGCGTTTGCGCTGGGCCACGCGCCGCCGATAGCTTTCGACGTTCATCTCGAAGATGGTGGCGTGATGGACCAGGCGGTCGACCGCGGCCAGCGTCATGGCAGGATCGGGGAAGATCCGGTTCCATTCGCCGAAGGGCTGATTGGCGGTGATGAGCATGGATCGGCGCTCGTAGCGGGCACTGATCAGCTCGAACAGGACACTGGTCTCGGCCTGGTCGCGGGTGACGTAGGCAAAGTCGTCGAGGATCAGCAGGTGGTATTTGTCGAGCCTGGCGATGGCGGATTCCAGCGCCAGTTCCCGTCGGGCCACCTGCAGGCGCTGGACGAGGTCGGATGTGCGGGCGAACAGCACCCGCCAGCCATTTTCCACCAGCGCCAGGCCGATTCCGGCGGCCAAGTGGGTCTTGCCGCCGCCCGGTGGGCCGAACAGGATCAGGTTGGCCCCCTGTTCGAGCCAGCTGTCACCCGCGCACAGGGCCATGACCTGCGCCTTGGAGATCATCGGCACGTCTTCGAACGCGAAGCTGTCGAGCGTCTTGCCGGCGGGCAGATGCGCTTCGGCCATGTGCCGCTCCCGTCGCCGCAGCGCGCGTTCGGCCAGTTCGTGCTCGGCCAGGACGGACAGGAAGCGGCCGGCCGGCCAACCTTCCTTGTCCGCCCGCGCCGCAAAGTCGGCCCACATGTGCTTGATGGCCGGCAACCGAAGCTCATTGAGCATCAGGCTGAGCCGCTGGGCGTCCACCATGGCAGAGGCGCTCATGCCGCTTCTCCCTGGAACAGCAACGCGTCATAGGTGGAGAGCGGTGCCAACTGGACCGACACGACCGGCAGACGGGCGGCATCGGGCGTGAACCGCCGCCGCACATCGGCAAGACAGGGCACGCGCCCGGCGGCAAGATCGTCATCGAGAAGCTGGGCCAGCTCGGCCTCGCACGCCCGTTCATGCGCGATGGCCAACAGCTCGACCGTGAGCCGGCAGGCGTCCTTCTCGGTGCCGATGTCCAGCAGGTGATGGAACATCCGGCGGTAGGCGTCCCGCGGGAACAGCCGGTCCCGATACACCAGCCCCATCAGCGCCATGGGCTTGCGCCGCAGCGCGTGGATGATGTGCCGATAATCGACGACATGGCCATGCTTGCCGCTCGGCTCGCTGCGCCCACGGGGCAAGGTCATCAGCCATGTGCCGCCAAGCAGCACATCAAGCCGGTCATCGTACAGGCGGACACGCAGACGGTGGCCGATAAGCCGTGACGGCACCGTGTAGAAGACCTTGCGCAGCACGAAGCCGCTCGAGGACGTCACGGACACCAGCACGTCCTCGTAATCCAGGGTGCGGTTCCTCGGCAGCGGCTGCAGCCACTTGCGTTCGGCATCGATCCCGGGCGCATGACGGCGGTTCCGGGCGGTGATCACCTCGTCGACGAACTGCCGGTAATCGGCGAGGCTGGCGAAGTCCCGATTGCCCCGCAGCAACAGCGCGTCTTCAACCGCAGCCTTGATATGACCATGCGCGCTTTCGATCGACCCGTTCTCGTGGGCGATGCCCGTGTTGTTGCGGGTCGGCTCCATGCCGTAATGGGCGCACAACGCATCATAACGCTTGGTCAGGTCGGCCCTGCTGTCCGCATCCAGATTGCGGAACGCCGCCGACAGGCTGTCGGTACGGTGCAGATGCGGCGCACCACCGGCCGACCAGAGCGCGTTCTGCAAGCCCTCGGCCAACGCCACGAAGCTCTCGCCCCCAAGAATGACATGGCCGTGCTCGAAGCCGCCACACGGCAACCGGAAGTGATACAACAGATGATCAAGCGCTTCGCCCGCGATGCTCACCTCCCGGTCATTCATGCACGTAAAGTCCGACAGGCCAAGCCGTCCGGGCTCGTGGACCTGGCGGAAGATGACCTCGCGCTCCTGGCCATTGAGCGCCCGCCACTGGCGGATGCGACGCTCCAGGGTCCGGCGCGAACCGAAGCTCTTGTCCGGATGCCGCCGCCGCAACTCCTCGTAGATCGCCACCGGGCGCAAGCCCGGCGCCGCCTCGAGCATCGGGACGACGATTTCGTCAAAAATCCCCAGCAGCGGGTCCGGACGCCGCCGCTCCCGTGTGCACGGACGCTGGGAAGGAAGACGCGGATCGGCAAGGAGCCGATAGCCCGTCGCCGGGCTGAACCCGGCCTTGGCTGCCGCCAAGGCAACCGGGTCGCTGGATCTGTTGGTCATGAACAGTCTCACCTGATGGTCGTTGATGTGTCGGCCAGCCACAACCCAGGTCCTTCCAGGAGCGGAAAAACCCGAACCATAGACGCCACCACGACCATCACAGCCCCACACAAGGGACCCCGGTGTGTCCGTCTCGGCCCCGGGCTACGCCCGGCGCCAAGCCCGACACACCGGATTCTCATCCTGATTGACGCGCGCTCTCACCTTGATTGTCGCGGAACATTCGAGGATCCGACGAAGCTGGTCGGCTATCTCGGCCTCAACCCGAGCACCCGGCAGTCCGGCGAAGGGCCAGCCTATCACGGACGGATCACCAAGCAG
>JALORF010000248.1 GCA_025459195.1 Beijerinckiaceae bacterium | reverse complement strand
ACGCCGTTGCGGGCCGTTTCGCCGAGCTGATGGCAGGCACGGCACTGATTGAACAGCCGTTCGCCGGCCGCTGCATCCTGGGCGGAGGCAGAAGACTGGGCCATCAGGCCGAGCGCGACGACCGCACCCGACAGAAACATCGCAGAACGCATGGGAATCCTCCGGTTTATGATGCTGCATAAGGCAACATCATCGACTTCACGTCAATTCTACGTGGAAATCTTCAGGCCAGATTGCCGTGCTTCGAACTGACGCATCGGTTTTATCCCCAAGAGGCTGAACAGGAATTGAATGCGCCATAGGCTGCATCGAATTGGCATCATTGTAAAATCAAATGCATCCTATGGATCAAATTCATTTTCAGAATGATGGGGTTGCCTCCATAGCCAGCACCAGACCTGAGCCACAGGCCTGAACAATGGAGAACTCCGATGGCTGGCGCCGATATCCTGATGACCAATCTTCTATCCCCCATCGTGCTGGCCTTTGTGCTCGGCATCGTGGCCGGGGTGCTGCGATCGGAGCTGGAACTGCCGGATGCGGTGCTGAAACTGATCTCGATCTACCTGCTGTTCTCGATCGGCATCACCGGCGGGCAGGAATTGGCCAAGGTGAAGTTCTCCGAGATTTCGGCGCTGCTGGTGGTCACGGCCGGCCTGGTGGTCTTGATTCCTGTCGTCAGCTTCGTGGTGCTCAGGCGCATGGCAGGCTTCGATGCGGCCAACGCCGCAGCCGTGGCGGCACATTATGGTTCGGTCTCGACGGCGACTTTTTTCGCCTCGCTCTCGTTCGCAAGGGCCATGAACACGCCGGCAGAGGGCTACATGCCCGCAGTCGTGGCACTCATGGAGTGGGGCGTGATCGTGGCGCTGTTCCTGGCGCGCTGGTCGATGGGCAAGGAGAGCGGCACCCTCTCGGGCAAGACGCTGTTCCTCGACACGATCCGGGGCCGGGGCATCCTGCTGCTGACCGGCGGCATGGCCATCGGCGCGCTGATTGGCGAGCAGGGCTATCGGCAGATCGCGCCCTTCTACGAGCAGTTGTTCAGGGGCTTCCTGATGCTGTTCCTGCTGGAAATGGGCATGACCGCGGTGCGGCAGATCAGGGGCTTTGCACAGGTCGGCGTGTTCATGACCGGCTTTGCCATCATCTCGCCCCTGGTCTGGGGCGCAGTCGGTGTCACGCTGGGCTGGAGCATCGGGCTTTCGCTCGGCGGAGCCTTCGTGCTGGGAGCGGTCAGCGCCAGCGCCTCGTTCATCGATGCGCCCGCTGCCTGTCGCGCCGCCCTGCCCCAGGCCAATCCCGGCATCTACCTGACCGCCTCGCTGGGTGTGACCTTGCCCTTCAACCTCGTGCTGGGCATTCCGATCTACTACGAATACGCCCGCTGGCTCTATGGCTGACCGATCGGGCGGGTCTCCGGTAAAGAAATCCTCAAGGATTGACGTCATGCTCTCCGGCGCGCGCCGAGTCGGCGCCGGAGAGCCTCAAGACCATCATGCCGCTGCCCATCGCTGCCGCGATCCAGAGCCAGATGCTGCAAACGCTGCTGAGCGCCATGAAGATGGCCGATCAGCCGCTGGCAGCCGGCGACATCGTTGAGGCGCGGTTCATTGGCTGGAACGGCCAGACCGGACAGGGCGCTGCCCGGCAAGGGGCGGAACAACAGGCGGTGGCCCCGCCATCTGTGACCGCACAAGGCATGGCAGAGAAGCCCGTGGGCCCGAAGGCCATGGCACAGGTCGAGATCGGCTCGACGCGGCTGAACCTGCTGATCAGCGCAACGCCCGAACGGCAGGCAGCCTTGCAACCGGGCGCGGTGCTGACCTTGAGGGTCGACGATCCGCAGTCTGAAAGCGGCCCAGCGCAGGTGCGGCTGCTGGCCATCGGCGAGGCGCGGGTGCCGGGCCATGCGGCGCAGGCTGGCGGCCAGGAGGCCATCAGGGCTGTGCAGACCGATATGGCAGCACAAGGCCCAGGTGCCGGCCGGGCGATTGCTGCCGCCGAACAGGCCCGCGCCGCTGCCGGGCCGCTGGTCGGCGCTGCGCTCGGTCGTCAGGATGGGCTGGCCCCGCTGTTCGCAGACCTTGCAGCGGTGGTTCGCAGCCCCGCTCTGGTGCCCGCGCCTGTGGCCACTGCCGCCCTGCGCGTGCTGGGTTTCAGATTGCCCACCGCCGACGATGTGGTGGTGCCGAGGCAACTCCAGACCGGCGTCAGGACCTCCGGCGTGTTTCATGAGGCACGGATCGCACAGGGCGATCTCGCGCTGGCGGGTGGCGATCTGAAATCAGCCCTGCTTGTCCTGCGCGATGCCCTGAAAGCCGCACTGCCAGTGGCCGGACCTGATGCGGATGCACTGGCACCGCCGGCGGACAAGCCCCTGCCCGCCTCAGGCACCCGCCCGCAGGCTCCTGCGAGCGACAGCGCAGCCAGCGTGATCACGAAGGCGCTCGAGCGCACGGAGGCGAGCCTTGACCGCCTGACGCTTGGCCAGTTCGCCTCGCTGCCTGGCGGGGCCGATCCCGGCCAGAGTGCGCCGCTCAACCGCTGGTTCATCGAATTGCCGATGGCACTCGATGGGCGCACTGCGGTGCTGCCACTGGAGATCGAAGAAGACCATGCCGGTCCTGCGCCCGGCGGCGCTGAGGCCAAGCTGTGGCGCGTGCGGTTTGCGCTCGATGCCGAACCGATGGGTCCGGTCCATGCCATGGTGACGATGCAAGGCCGCAGCATCGGCGTCAGTGTCTGGGCAGAACGCGACGCAACCTCGCGGCTGGTGCGCGACCACGCGCCCGATCTCAAGGCTGCCTTGCTCGACGCCGATTTCGACCGTGCCGACATCGAGGTCCAT
>JALORF010000107.1 GCA_025459195.1 Beijerinckiaceae bacterium | reverse complement strand
AACTTCCCGACACGCATCTCGTTCCAGGTGACCTCGAAGATCGATTCACGCACCATTCTGGGTGAACAGGGTGCCGAGCAGCTTCTCGGTCAGGGCGACATGCTGTTCATGGCCGGCGGCGGGCGCATCACCCGCGTGCATGGACCGTTCGTCTCCGATGGCGAGGTCGAGAAGGTCGTCGCCCATCTCAAGACACAGGGCCGGCCCAACTACCTCGACGCCGTGACAGCGGACGAAAGCGAGTTGCCGGCCGCCGGCACCGACGAGGACGGAGCCGTGTTCGACAAGAGCGACATGGGTGCCGTTTCCGAAGATCCTTACGAACAGGCGGTGGCGGTTGTCCTGCGCGACAAGAAGGCCTCGACCTCCTACATCCAGCGCCGTCTCCAGATTGGCTACAATCGGGCAGCCTCGATCATGGAGCGGATGGAGAACGAGGGCATCGTTGGACCGGCCAATCACGCCGGCAAGCGCGAGATTCTCGTCGAAACGCAGGACCTGCGCGACGACGAGTGATGGCATGCGATTGACCTTGCCGCGCACCGTCTCCATCTAGGGACCGGGGACGGCACGCTGTGTGGTTGCGCACGATCTTGCTCCGGCAGTCGTGCCACCAAGGACCGGGTTCTGCACCGGATGGGAAGGAAGTTGGCATGTTGGTGCGCTTGTGCGGTCTTGCGGCCTTCGCAACGATGATTGCGGTCGGCCCCGCCCTGGCTCAGGCCCAGACGCCAACGCCGCCCCGTCGTCCGGCCGAACTTGACGGGCCCGCCCGCGCCCCCGCCCCGTCTGTCCCCGCCCCGTCTGCGGCCGCCCCTTCAGGGCCGACCCGCCTCCAGACCGATGTTCCGCTGCCCGGTGCGCGCCCTGCCGCACCGGTGGCTGCGCTGAGCGACGATGCCGCGATCGAACGGGTCAACGCCTACATGAACTCGTTCCAGACGCTGATCGCCGACTTCAGCCAGCTCGGTGCCGACGGCCGCAAATATCAGGGCAAGCTCTACATCCACAGGCCCGGCCGCATGCGCTTCACCTATGATCCGCCGGCGACCATCGAAGTGATCGCCGATGGAACCAGCGTGGCAGTGCGCGACCGCAGGCTCGCCACGCAGGACAATTACTTTATCGGCCAGACACCGCTGAAATTCCTGCTCAAGGATCAGATCGACCTCAAGCGTGACGTCAAGGTCACGCGTGTGGTTTCGACAGCGGACGCCATCCGCATCACGGTGGAGGACAAGGCCACGCTCGGCGGCACGTCGCGCATCACCATCCACTACGATCCGCGCAGCAACAGCCTGAAGCAATGGGTCATCATCGATCCGCAAGGCTACGAGACCAGTGTCCAGGTCGCCAACCTCGATACCAGCCGGCGGCCCGATCCTTCCCTGTTCAGGATTGCCACCGAAATGCCGGGCCGCAGCTCGAACAACTGAGCGCCGGCCCGATTCCGGGCAGCAAATGCCATGATCGGTCATTCAAACGTGTGAAATCCCGCAGCGAGGCTCTTGAATCGATTAACCGATGCGCTATGTGCCATCAGGGGAAACACGTATGTCCGTCTGGTTCCCCCCGGACCTGTCGGACATCCCCCACACCGCAGGACATCCCTCCTTGCGGTTGCGTGTCACAACGCAAGCGCCCAGCCTTCCCCCGAGGTTGGGCGCTCTTTTGTGTCTGCCGGACCTGTTGCGGCGATTATCCGGTGGGTTGGCGGACGAGCCGTCTTGTCAGCACCTTCCGGTTCAGCGCATGACCACGGTGCTTCCAAAGCGCATACCCGACCTTTCAGCGGACCTGCCGCCATGCACCTTGCCGTGACGACCTGGAACATCAATTCGGTTCGCCTGCGCTTTCCGATCGTCAGGGATCTGATCGAGCAGGAACGTCCGGATGTGCTCTGCCTCCAGGAAACCAAGACACCGGATGACAAGTTCCCGGCCGCCGAATTCAGGGCGCTGGGTTACCTGCATCAGGCCATCATCGGCAACAAGGGCTACAATGGCGTGGCCATCCTCTCGCGCCTGCCATTCTCGAACGTGCAGGCAATGCCGATGTGTGGAAAGGCCGATGCGCGGCACATGTCGGTCACGCTGGCAAGCGAGGCCCGCAAGGCGGCAGGCATCGCCATCCACAATTTCTATGTGCCGGCCGGCGGCGATGAGCCGGACCCCGCCATCAACGACAAGTTCGCCCACAAGCTCGCGTTCCTCGAAGAGATGGACACCTGGGCGCGGGCCTTCCAGCCAGCCGGTCAGGCAGCCATCCTGGTCGGTGATCTCAACATCGCGCCCTACGAGACCGATGTCTGGAGCCACAAGCAATTGCTCGACGTTGTCAGCCACACGCCGCTGGAGACACAGACCCTCGAGAAACTCAGGGCAGACCATGGCTGGGTCGATGCCATCCGGCACCTGATGCCGGAACCAGCCCGCGTCTACACCTGGTGGAGCTATCGGGCACAGGATTGGGAAGCGGCGGACAAGGGCCGCCGGCTCGATCATGTCTGGCTGTCTCCTGCGCTCGCAGCAACGCTCTCGTCGGCTGCCATTCACAAGCAGGCGCGCGGCTGGCAGCGCCCGTCCGATCATGCCCCGGTGACGGTCAGACTGTCCCTGTAGCGCTTTCGCGATACCGCCTGGCGGCGCGTGGCGACGTCATGGCATCAGTCACCAGCGGCGGTAATCTGGTGGCGCACCCGGGCCAGATCGTCTGACAGCGCCATCACGCGCTCGGAAATGGCCCGGTGCAGCACGGCAGCGGTCTCGGGAAACTCCCCGAGGACGCGGTTCATGACCGAACGCGCGATCTTCATCACCGTGGTCGTTTCGCGCGCCACAGCCGTGGCGGGCCGGCCAACTTCCGCAAACAGCGCCGTTTCGCCCAGCAGGAAACCGGGTGTGGCAATCTGATCCGCCGGCGAGCCGTCATCGCGCGGATCGAGCGCAATCGACCCCGTGATGACCAGATAGGCTCCATCGGCGAGGTCGCCCTTGCGGAACAGCACGTCACCGGTCCTCAGGAAGCGGGTTTCGGCTGCAAAGGCCAGGAGACGCAAGCCCTCACGCGGCAACAGGCCCAGGATCGGCTGGACCGACATCACCTCGATATCTTGCTCAAGCGCCATGGCCGCCCCCGGCGCCGGCAGCACAGCGCAGCGCCGGAGCGCTGCCAACGGGGCGGACTGGCACCGCCTTGCCCTTCGTCATTGTCACGGCTCCAGCCGGTAGCCGCCCGGATCGGTCATCAGGATCGTGGCGCGGCTCGTGTCGGGCTCGATCTTCTGGCGCAGGCGATAGATGTGGGTTTCCAGCGTGTGCGTGGTCACCGTCGCATTGTAGCCCCAGACCTCCTGCAGCAGCACATCGCGCGGCACCGGCTTGCGTCCGGCACGGTAGAGATAGCGCAGGATCGCCGTCTCTTTCTCGGTCAGCTTCAACTTCGAGCCCTTGCCCGAAACCAGCAGCTTCGAGCCCGGATGGAAGGTGTAGGGACCGATCTGGAAAACCGCATCCTCGCTGCCCTGATGCTGACGCAGGTGAGCCCGGATGCGTGCCAGCAGCACGGCGAAGCGGAACGGCTTGACGACATAATCGTTGGCACCGGCCTCCAGCCCCAGAACCGTGTCGGCATCCGAGCCCTGGGCGGTCAACATGATGATCGGGCTCTTGAAGCCGTTGCGGCGCATCTGTGCCACCGCATCGCGGCCATCCATGTCCGGCAGGCCGACATCCATGACAGCAAGGTCGATCCGTTCCGCCTTGGCGGCCTGGATCGCGTCGGCGGCATTGGCGGCCTGGATCACGCCAAACTCCTCATACTGGGCGAGTTGCTCCGCCAGCGTCTCGCGCAACACATCTTCATCATCGACCAGGAGCAGCTTGAATGTCTGTGACATGAGAAAACCGGAGGGTAAGGCCCGCAGAACAGGAATCTGCAGGCGGAGGCAGGCATCACGCATGACGACATGCCGGTGAAGGATAGATCAAGCGGCCCGAAAGGGGAAACCGGATTCTTGAACCGGCCCGCTGTCATCCATTGCAGCCGATTGCGTTTTTCACAATCCGGTGTTTCGATCCTCCCGGTGACGTTCCCGTGCTTCAACCTTGCAGGACAACTGCCGCCATGACACCGACCGGCAGCGAAAGGATGATCCGGCGTCTGACACGTCTGCTTGTCGTGCGCTCGGTCCTTGATCGCTCGCGCGGCTACCTCATCGCAGGTGCCAGCATCTTCCCGTGTGCGCTGGGGCGATCCGGCATCGTCGCGATGAAGCGCGAGGGAGATGGCGGCACCCCTGCCGCGACCGTGCCGCTGCGCCGGGTGTTCTTCCGGCCTGACAAGGGGCCGCATCCAGCCACCGGGCTGGATTGGCGCCTGATGACCCCGCACGATGCCTGGTGCGATGATTTGGCTGACCGGCGCTACAACCGCCTGATCCGGCGCCCGCCGGGCGAGGCCGAGGAACGTCTGTGGCGCACCGATCATCTTTACGACATCGTCGTGGAACTGGGCTGGAATGACAGACCTGTCCGGCGCGGGCGCGGCAGTGCGATCTTCTGGCATCTGCCGCGCGCCGGGATGATGCCGACGGCTGGGTGCATCGCGACCCCGCGTGCCGTGTTTCACAAGCTGCTGCCACGCCTTTCCCGGAGCGCCCGCATCAGGATCGGCACACGGCCCTGAGCCGGTTCTCCCGGCGCGGGCTCAGCCTCGCGCACCGAAAATGGCGCTGCCGACGCGCACATGCGTCGCCCCAAGCTGGATCGCGGCTGCGAAATCTGCACTCATGCCCATCGACAGGATCGGCAAGCTGTGACGCTGCGCGATCCGGGCCAGCAAGGCAAAATGCGGCGATGGCGGCTGGTCGGCCGGGGGAATGCACATCAACCCGGCCACGTCGAGGCCATGGCGCTCGCGGCACTGGCGGATGAAGCCGTCGGCATCGCGCGGGCTGACGCCGCCTTTCTGGGGCTCGTCACCGGTATTGACCTGCACCAGAAGCCGGGGAGAGCGGCCTTGGCGCGCGATCTCGCGGGCCAGTTCCTTGGCAAGGCTCTCGCGGTCGAGGGTTTCGATCACATCGAACAGCGCCACGGCATCGCGCGCCTTGTTCGATTGCAGCGGCCCGATCATGTGCAGGGTCACGTCAGGATGGTCGGCGCGCAGGCCGGGCCATTTCGCCGCTGCCTCCTGCACGTAGTTTTCCCCGAAGCAACGATGGCCGGCTTCCAGAACAGGCCTGATCGCCTCCGGCCCGAACAGTTTTGACACCGCCACCAGCGTCACCGAGCTGGCCGGCCGGTCGCAATCAGCCTCGGCGCGCGCGATCAGGTTCTCGACCTCTCTCAGCCGTGCCACCGTGTCCATGCTCACCAAACTCCGAAAATCTCGGCCCGCCAGCGCGGCAACCTCGTTGACCAAGCGCGCCCGATGGTGTCCTAGTCGCTTCCTCACCGTGCACGCAACTGGCGTTTGCGCGGGTTGGCTGTTTGCGCCGCATCTGACCCGGATGCGGCCCGGATTCTGAACGAACGACATGACGACCGAGCGCTACAACCCAAAAGACGTGGAACCCCGCTGGCGGCAAGCCTGGGACCAGCAGGAACTCTACAGGACGCGGAACGATGATCCGCGGCCGAAGTATTATGTTCTTGAAATGTTCCCTTATCCGTCGGGCCGCGTCCACATGGGCCATGTCCGGAACTACACGATGGGCGACGTGGTGGCGCGCTACAAGCGGGCTCGGGGCTTCAACGTGCTGCACCCGATGGGCTGGGATGCGTTCGGCCTGCCTGCCGAGAATGCGGCGAGGGACAACAAGGTCAATCCGCGCGACTGGACCTACGCCAACATCGCCAGCATGAAGGGCCAGCTCAAGAGCATGGGGCTCTCGCTCGACTGGTCGCGCGAAATTGCCACATGCGATGCCAGCTACTATCGCCACCAGCAGGCCATGTTCCTCGATTTCTGGAAGGCCGGCCTGGTCGAACGCAAGTCGGCCAAGGTCAACTGGGATCCTGTCGACATGACTGTGCTCGCCAACGAGCAGGTCATCGACGGCAAGGGCTGGCGCTCCGGCGCCGAGGTCGAGCAGCGCGATCTGACCCAGTGGTTCTTCAAGATCACGCATTATGCCGAAGAGCTGCTGCAGAGCCTCGACGGCCTCGATCGCTGGCCCGACAAGGTCAAGCTGATGCAGCGCAACTGGATCGGACGCTCGGAGGGCATGCTGGTCCGCTTCGAGCTGGACCAGAGCACGGCACCCGAGGGCGTGACGGAGATCGAGTGTTTCTCCACGCGCATCGACACGCTGTTCGGCGCCACATTCATGGCGATCTCGCCCGATCACCCGCTGGCAGGACGGGTTGCCGGCCAGCAACCTGCGCTTGCGCGCTTCATCGAGCAATGCCGCCTCACCGGCACATCCGAGAGCGCCATCGAGACCGCCGAAAAGCTGGGATATGACACCGGGCTTCGCGTTCGCCATGTGCTGGACCCTGAGCGCACACTGCCGGTTTACGTCGCCAATTTCGTGCTGATGGGTTATGGCACGGGCGCGCTCTATGGTTGCCCGGCCCATGACCAGCGCGATCTTGATTTCGCCCGCAAATACGCCTTGCCGGTCATTCCCGTCGTCCTGCCTCCGGGCCGCGACGCGGCTGACTTCACCGTCAGCGACGAGGCCTACGGCGACGACGGCACCATGATCAACTCGGGTTTTCTCGATGGTCTGGCCAACGATGCCGCCTGGGAAGCCGTCGCAGTCAGGCTCGAAACCAGCAGCCTCGAAGGCAAGCCGCAAGGCACGCGCAAGGTCAATTTCCGGCTTCGCGACTGGCTGATTTCCCGGCAGCGCTACTGGGGCTGCCCGATCCCGGTGATCCATTGCGACGATTGCGGTGCCGTTCCGGTTCCCCGGCAGAGCCTGCCAGTGGAATTGCCCTCCGATGTGTCCTTCGACAAGCCCGGCAATCCGCTCGATCATCACCCGACCTGGAAGCATTGCCATTGCCCGCAATGCGGCAAGCCCGCCCGGCGGGAAACCGACACGATGGATACCTTTGTGGATTCCTCGTGGTATTTCGCGCGTTTCACTGATCCGGCAAACGAGGCCTCGCCGACCACGCTCTCCGCAGTCGATGGCGCGTCAGGCTGGCTGCCAGTCCACCAGTATATCGGCGGGGTCGAGCACGCGATCCTGCATCTGCTCTATTCACGGTTCTTCGCCCGCGCCATGAAGGCGACAGGGCATCTGAACACCGTGGAAGAACCATTCGAAGGGCTGTTCACCCAGGGCATGGTGGTCCACGAAACCTATCGGGACGCCTCGGGCGCGTTCGTGCTGCCATCCGATGTCCGGATCGATGTTACGGGTGCGAATCGAAGAGCGGTGCATCTGGAGACCGGCGCTCCCATCGAGATTGGCCCGATCGAGAAAATGTCGAAGTCCAAGAAGAACGTGGTCGATCCTGACGAGATCATCGCGTCTTACGGGGCCGACACGGCGCGCTGGTTCGTGCTCTCGGATTCGCCGCCTGATCGTGACGTGATCTGGACAGAAGATGGCGTTCAAGGTGCCTCCCGCTTCGTGCAGCGGCTCTGGCGGCTGATCAATGAAATCGCCGTGCTGGCCGGCCCGCCTCTGGCAATGCCGGCGCTTTTCGACGAAGCCTCGCTGGCGCTTCGCCGCGTGACGCACAAGTCGCTTCAGTCGGTCGAGACCGATCTGGAGCGCCTGGCCTTCAACCGTTGTGTGGCGCATGTCTACACGCTGGCCAACCAGATTTCGAAGTCCATCGACGCGATGAGCACTGATCAGCCTGAGGCAGACATGCGCTTTGCCCTGCGGGAAGCCGGGCAGATCCTCGTGCAGATGGTGGCGCCGATGATGCCGCATCTGGGCGAGGAGTGCTGGCAGGCCATGGGCAATTCGGGCATGGTCGCCTCCGCTGCCTGGCCCCAGACCGATGCGGCCTTGCTGGTCGATGATACCTTGACGCTGCCCGTCCAGGTCAACGGCAAGAAGCGCGCGGATGTGACTGTCCCTGCTGATGCCGACAATGCTACCATCGAGGCCTCGGTCCGGGGTCTGGACACCGTGATTCGCGCGCTCGAAGGGCGTGCCATCCGGAAGATCATCATCGTGCCGCGGAGGATCGTGAATGTCGTTGGTTGATCGCCCTGGCAGCCGCGCACGCCGCCCTGTCCTGACCGCCGCGTTCCTTGCCTGTCTCGGTCTGGCCCTGTCTGGCTGCATTCGCCCCGTGTACCTGGCATCGACGGCTTCAACGCAAGGCGACAGTGTTCGCTCGGCGCTGGCGGCTATTGACGTGCCGATGATCCCGGATCGTCTGGGCCATACGCTGCGCAACGAACTGGTCTTCCTGCTGGATGGACGCGATGGCTCGGCCATCAAGCGCTATCGCCTCCAGATCGCGACCACCGAACGCGTCACCACGACTCTCGTCAACAGTGCCTTCCAGCGTGCTGATGCAGCGAGCGTGCAGGGCACGGCGACCTACAAGCTCCTGTCGCTGGCGGACGGGAAGCCCGTTGTTGAGGGATCGGTGTCCGGCTTCGCCACATATGAGCGCAGTCCGCAAAGGTTCGCCAATCTGCGTGCCGCCGCCGATGCCCAGCAACGCGTGGCGCGCCACCTCGCCGAGCAGATTCACCTGCAGCTTGCCACCAAGCTCACAGCACAATAGCCCGCGCGCCCATGGTCGCCGTCAAGGCACATGAGGCCGACAGGGCTCTTGCCACACTCGACAGGGCCGTGCGCGTCGTCCTGTTCTACGGACCTGATCAGGGCCTTGTCAGCGAGCGGGCAGCGGCCCTCGCCGAAAAGTCCGTGACGGACAGCTCCGACCCTTTCCAGCTTGTCAGGATTGACGGCGCCGATCTTGCCGCTGATCCGGCGCGCCTGTCGGATGAAGCCAACACGATCGGGCTGTTCGGTGGCCAGCGCGCCATTCGCATCTCCGCCACCACAAAGCCTCTTGGGGCTGCGGTTGAGCCCGTGCTCAGGACCCCGCCCCTCGACGCCATCATCATCCTTGAGGGAGGCGACCTCAGTCGGACCAATGGGCTCAGGGTCATGATCGAGAAGGCCCGGACGGGCCTGGCTGTGCCGTGCTACGCCGATCAGGGCCGCAGCCTTGATGCCTTGATTGATCCGGTTCTTGGCGAACACGGTCTGTCGATTGACCGCGACGCGCGCACCCTGCTGCTGTCACGGCTGGGGGCCGACCGCCAGTTGTCGCGCCGGGAGATCGAGAAACTCGCTCTGTACGCCCTCGGCAGCGCGAAGATCGAGCGTCATCATGTGGATGCGATTGTCGGCGATGCGTCGGCACGGGAGATCGACGATGTTGTTGACGGCGTCTTCAGCGGGGCCTTGGGGCGGCTGGATCACGCCTTCACACGCCTGAGCGCGTCCGGCGAGGATTCGGGCGTCATGCTCGGCTTTGTCATGCGCCATGCCCAGGCGCTGCTGCTGGCCCGGCAAGGCATCGACGCTGGTCGCTCGTCGGTGGCCGATGCCAGCGCCTCGATGCGCGGCGTGCCCTTCACGCGGCGCAAGGATGTCGAGACCGCGCTGAACCGGTGGTCTTCGGAACAGCTTGGGCGCGCCATCGTCTCGCTTCAGGCGACGGTGGCCACCGTCCGGCGCAATCCCCAACTGGCCCGGCAACTGGCGACGCGCGCGCTGTGGAACCTCACCATGTCCGGCGGTCGTGGATAACCGGCGCGATCAGCTTTTCAGACGCCGGCACAGGCCATCGAGCTGGTCGAGCGTCTTGTAACG
>JALORF010000106.1 GCA_025459195.1 Beijerinckiaceae bacterium | reverse complement strand
ATGTGGCCCAGAAAAAAAGAAACAAACAAACAAAGAAACACACTAAAGAGATCGCAAATGCTCGCCTGAACCCGCAACTCCAAATCCTCGTCGTGTATCACGTCCCACCAGAACTGGGTCGTGTGCTTGTTGACAAGAACAAACTACTGGAAGATTCCTTAGCTGGCACACAGGCCAACCGGTACTGGCGCCAGCCGGGCTCCTGGCATGATCACAAGCCGGCTTCACCATGCCGCCCGATCATGGTTCCCAAGCACAGCCATCGTCATCTAACATGCCAACTGGATCTGACGGAGCGATGACGATGGCTGGCGGCAAGAAGAGCGCGAAAACGAAGGCAGGCAAGGCAGCCGGCAAGATGACGGGCGCCACACGCATCGAGCAGTCTGCCGAGGCAAAGGTGGCGGCCTTCGACATCAAGGAACCGAAGCTGCCGGCAGCCATCGACGAGGCTGCCTTTGCCAGCGGTGACTTCCCCTATGCCAAGAAGATGAAGCGCAAGGCCTACGAGCCGGAACTGGAAGCCCTCCAGATCGAGATGCTCAAGCTCCAGAACTGGGTCAAGGACAGTGGTGCGCGCATCGTCATCGTCTTTGAAGGTCGGGATGGCGCGGGCAAGGGCGGGACGATCCATCGTTTCACGCAGCATCTGAATCCGCGCGGTGCCCGTGTCGTGGCCCTGTCCAAACCGTCCGACACCGAGAAGGGGCAATGGTATTTCCAGCGCTACGCCAGTCAGATGCCGACGCGTGGCGAGATCGTGTTCTTCGACCGCTCCTGGTATAACCGCGGCGGGGTCGAGCCGGTCATGGGCTTCTGCACGCCGGAAGAACACGAAAACTTCCTGACCGAAGCCCCGGCGTTTGAAGGCATGCTGGCGCGCGAAGGCATCCACGTCTTCAAGCTGTTCCTGACCATCGGGGCCGAGATGCAGATGAAGCGCCTGCACGCGCGCTATCACGATCCGCTCAAGCGCTGGAAACTGTCCCCCATCGACTTCCAGGCCATCGACCGTTTCGATGCTTATTCGGCCGCCTTCGAGACCGTGCTGGAACGCACCAGCATCGAGCGCGCGCCCTGGACGGTGATCCGCTCGAACGACAAGCTGAGGGCGCGCCTCAATGCCATGCGCTTCGTGCTCAACGCCCTGCCCTACACCGACAAGAACGAGGAGGCGGTCAAGGGTGTCGACCGCAGGATCGTGCTCGGCGCCGAGGCCTACCTCAAGCGCGGCGGTGAAAGCTGAGCGCCTGCGTGGCGAGACGTTTCATTCCGGCCGCGCCCTGAGCCGCCGGGAGATCTCGTAAAGTCCCAGCATGGCGAGGGCGATGACGAAGGGCAGGATGTAGTAGATCAGCCGGAACAGCAGCAGGGCGCTGAGGACCGGCTCACGCGGCAGATGCGCCAGCCCGATCAGCATCGTGGCCTCGAAAGCACCGACCCCGCCCGGCAGGTGGCTGGCAATGCCGACCACGCAGGCGAACACGTAGATGGCGAGAAAGGCCTCGAAGGCAAGGCCATGCCCCGGCGGCAACAGCACATACAGCACCATGGCGGCCGCGCAGACATCGCCGGCACCGAGCAGGATCTGGGCCACACTCATGCGTGCGCCCGGCAGTTCCAGCCGCCAGCCACGAACCTCGATGGCGCGGTGCCCACCGGCCACCCATGCAAGGTAGCCGGCGACCAGGAGCAGGATGGCCACACCGGCACCTTGCATGATCAGCGGCGTCGCCCTGGCCAGAAGCGCGATCGCGTCAGCCGAATAGAGCAAGCTCACGCCCAGCGTCGCGGCCATGCCCAGCCAGAACGTCATCGCCACGATCACGGTCAGTTTGGCCACTTCCGCCGTGCGGACGCCGCGCTTCGAGTAGATCCAGTAGCGCACCGTTCCCGCCGTCACGAGCGGAAAGCCAAGAGTGAACGACACCGAAAAACTGGTGAACGAGGCCAGCGACGTGGTGCGGTAGGGGATGGCAAGCCCCAGCCTTCGCAAGGCCAGCGCATCGTAGAAGGTCAGCAAGGCATAGCTCAGCACCGTGAACCCGAGCGCCATCCACAGCGCATCCCGCCCGGTCTCCGCCAGCGCGGCCAGCACCTTGGCCGAGTCGATTTCCTCAAGCACGACATAGAGCACAGCCAGCGACGCAACGAAGATCGTCACGCTCGCGAGCGGCCCGACCCACCACCATCGGCCTCTCGGCTGGGTGCCTGCCATTGCCTGTCCTGAAAGCTGTTTGCCGCGCTCGGGGCGCTGCCGTCACGCCGTCTTACGATAGACCAGAAGCGTCTTGAAGAGCCCGACCTTCTCGACCGGGCGCGATTTTTCGAGGCTGGCGATCACGGGTCTGGCGCTCTCGAAGGCGAAGGAGCCGGTATAGAACAGCACATGCCCGCCGACCGGCAGCTTGTCGACGAACAGCTCCATCACCTCAAGATCGGTCAGCGCCCCGTAGGCTTCGTTCTTCTCGCTGCGGAACTCGCACGAATGGAACAGCGTGACGACATCGAAGTTGGGCAGCAGCCGGGCGTTGGTGGTGTAGATGTCACCGAAATAGCAGGTGTAGCTGTGCAGCAGTTGCGGCTGCTCCTTGGCCAGCTTCATGAACGCGTCATAGTCTGGCGACGAGGCATTGATCGACAGCACCGCATTGTTGAGTTCCGGTTCGGCGCAGCGGATCCCGACATAGTGGTGTCCGCCTGAACCGAAATGGAAGATCGTCTTGCCGGTGATGGCGTTCTCTTCCAGCCACTCGACGAAGTGCACATCGCAAGGGCACTCCGCAACGCGCAGGCCCCAGAAGCCATCCCAGTCATTCAGTTTCATCATGCTCTCCGTCAAGAACGTATCATCAGGCATCCGCGCAGCACGGGTGCCGGCGCGGGGCATAGGGCCGTGTCATCCGGTGCCGGCCTTGCGGCTGCGGACAGGGCCGGCACTGCTGCGCACAACCCGCTGCGGCAGGGCCTTGCCCGTGTCGAGGGTCCGGCTCGCGGATGTTTCCAGAACAGCCGAGCCTCCAGCCGTGACCAGCATCGCGGCCGGCAGCGAGGCCCGCAGATCAGCGAACAGGACGGCCGCATCCGCTTCATCGAGAGCATGCAGCGCGTCGTCGATCAGCACGATCTCGGGTGCGGCCAGATGCAGCCGCGCGAAGGCAAGGCGCTGGCGCTCACCCTCGGACAGCACATTGTCCCAGTTCGCTGTCTCGCCCAGGCGCTCGGACAAATGACCAAGACCGACCCTCGACAGGACAGCCCGCATCTGATCGGCATCAAGGCGCAGCTCCGGCCCCGGCCCGGCCAGAACCTCGCCAAGCCGCGCCTCGGCCCAGCGCATGCGCTGCGCTGCGGCCCCGATGCGGGCTTCCGGATCACGCGCCACGATGCCGCTGCCCCAGCTCCACTGGTCGGCAAGTGCCCTCAGCAGCGCGCTGGCAGCTTCCGCGCCGAGTGAGCCCAGATACAGGCTTTCGCCAGGCTTCAGGTCGAACGTCAGGGGGCCGGCCAGTGTCCGGCCATCCCTGTCCTTCAGCACCAGATCATGCACGACCAGCGCACCGCCAGCACCGGCAATGGTCCTGGGGCTGGCGCGGCTCTCCTCGGGCAGGGCCTCGAGGTGATCGATGGCCTCGGCCAGATCGTTGACACGCCGCGCTGATGCGAGCCACTCGGCGATGCGCATGAAGTTCTCGAGAATCCAGTTGAAGGCGATCTGCACCTGCACGAATGCCGCCGCAACCTGGACCACGCTGCCCAGTGTCATCTCGCCCGACAGATATTTCGGCGCGGCCAGAAGCAGCGGCACCACCGGCACCAGAGCGCTGCTGCCATTGGTAATCCATGTCAGCTTGGCCCGCTCGGCGATCACCGCCAGCCAGCGTGCCGCCAGCGTGTCGTAGGTCTGCCCGATGGCCTTGCGTTCGCTGAACTGGCCATTGCCGATGGCGATGGCATCCGCCGAGTCGCGCAGGCGCATCAGGCTGAACCGGAACTTGGCCTCCGACTCGTTGCGGCGCGCATAATGCTGCGGCAGGCGGCGGCCGACCAGCAGCATCAAGGCCGAGACAGCAATGCCATAGAGGATCGCAGCCAACACCAGATAGGCTGGAATGGTCACGGCACCGTCACCCGAGCCGAGCGTCAGGCTACCCCCGATGCCCCACAGGATGCCCACGAAGGTCACCACCGTGATGATGGCCGCGAGCAGGCCGATGGCGAAATCGACCAGTGGCTCCGTCGCCCAGCGCACATCGTCGGCGATGCGGTATTCTGGATTGGCGGGCTCAAGTCCGGACGGGCCAAGCCGCTGGAAGCGGCGCTTGTCGACCCAAAGATCGATGAGCTTGGCCGACAGCCACTTGCGCCAATGGACCTGCAAGGTTTCGCGCGTCTTGAGGATCATCACGCCAACGGCCGCGGCAGCCACCACGATCAGCGGAAAGGCTGCCATGGCCATGCTGGCAGCGGCGGCATCCTTGCGCTCCAGGGCATTGAAGAACCAGCCGTGCCAGCCGTTCATCATGACATTCACGCCGACATTGATCAGGATCATGCTGGCCAGCGCCAGGGTCCAGAACCAGGCCTGCCTTGCCGTCGACCCGGACCACCAGCCGCGTGACAGGCCCATGAACGAGCGGGCGGCATCAAGATCCGCCGAGAGCAGATGCCGCGCCTCGGTGCCGGGCGGTGATCCAGGTGCGGGAGGAGCGTCGCTCATCTGTCAGGGTCCCGGTCTGCAAACTGGACCCGCCTTGCCCCCTGGCGGCCGGACTGGCCGCAAGCGGCAAGAAGCCGCCACACCGGGAACATCAGCAGACAGATACGCATATGCACGCCATTCGTAGTCGCCAAGCGGTGAACACTGCCTGAACAGCGCAGGCCTTGTGAAGCCCCAACCTGATACGTTCTACTCCTGTTCTTGTGCTTGACGGTCAGATGCCCTAGAAAGGGTCGGATCGCAGCAGGTCGGCGACGGATCGATCGACGACCATCTCGGTCCTTGCCCGACCTCACCGGAACGCTGGGCTTGGTCTGGCCCTGTTCGGACAGGCCTGTCCGGGCACGGATACATCATCGATAACAGCCAGTTAGAGCCTGATGCCATGGAAAATCCATTGTCACGTTTCCAAGGCAGGCTCTCGATCAAGCTGTGTTTT
The DNA here is from genome assembly GCA_025459195.1 of Beijerinckiaceae bacterium. Classification (GTDB taxonomy): domain Bacteria; phylum Pseudomonadota; class Alphaproteobacteria; order Rhizobiales; family Beijerinckiaceae; genus Allobosea. Next base: position 4,678 of record JALORF010000106.1, on the reverse strand, counting down.
GACGGAACCGTCAAAACACAGATAACTTGATCGATAACAATAGTTTAGAGCAGGCCTGGAGCGAAAAACCGTTGCCACTTTTTCGTAGCATGTTCTAGGCTCGGCCATGGTCACACGCATCGCCACTGTCGCGTTCGAGGGCATCGAGGCTCGTGCTGTCGACGTGCAGGTCCAGATCAGCGCTGGCGGCGTGAACTTCGTGCTCGTCGGCCTTGGCGACAAGGCTGTGGCAGAAAGCAAGGAGCGGGTGCGCTCGGCGCTGATCGCTTCGGGCCTCGCCCTGCCGGCCAAGCGGCTTACGGTCAACCTCGCCCCGGCAGACATGCCGAAGGAAGGCAGCCATTACGATCTGCCCATCGCCCTTGGCATCATGGCGGCAATCGGTGCGATTCCGGCTGATGCGCTGCACGGTTTCACCGTTCTGGGCGAACTGGCACTGGATGGCACCATCTCGGCTGTCACCGGCGTGCTGCCGGCGGCCATGGCCGCCAACATGCGTGGCCATGGACTGATCTGCCCGGCGCCGTGCGGGCCGGAGGCGGCCTGGGCCTCGTCCGATCTCGAGGTGCTGGCTCCTGTCAACCTGATCCAGCTCGCCAATCACATGCGCGGCACGCAGCTCATGGCGCGTCCTGTCGCATCGATTGCAAAGCCCCCGCCAAGCCTGCCTGATCTGCGCGACATCAAGGGCCAGGAGATGGCCAAGCGGGTGCTCGAAATTGCTGCGGCCGGCGGGCATGCCTTGCTGATGAACGGCCCGCCCGGAGCCGGCAAGTCAATGCTGGCCAGCCGTTTGCCCTCGATTCTCCCGCCATTGGCCCCGCGCGAACTGCTCGATGTGTCGATGGTGCATTCGGTCGCCGGCCTGATCGTCAACGGCGCGCTGACTGACCGGCGGCCCTTCCGGGCACCGCACCACTCGGCCTCGATGGCTGCATTGGTCGGTGGCGGGCTCCAGGCGAAGCCGGGCGAGGTCTCGCTCGCCCATCGCGGCGTGCTGTTCCTCGATGAGTTGCCCGAATTCCATCCCCAGGTGCTGGATGCGCTGCGCCAGCCGATCGAGACAGGCGAGGTTCTGATCTCGCGCGCCAACCACCGTGTCACCTATCCGGCCCGCTTCCAGCTTGTCGCGGCCATGAACCCCTGCCGCTGCGGGCGCGCCACGGAGCCCGGCTTCGCCTGCAAGCGGCAGCCCAACGAGCGCTGCATGGCGCAATACCTGTCGCGCATCTCCGGCCCGCTGATGGACCGTATCGATCTGGCCATCGATGTTCCGGCCGTTGCCGCCTCGGACCTTCTGTTGCCGGCACCGGCGGAGGGGTCGGCCGAAGTCGCCCTGCGCGTCGCCGCTGCCCGCGACATCCAGCGCGCCCGCTACGAGGCGCTCGGCCTTCCGGAGGTTCTGACCAATGCGGCAGCCCCGCCGCAGGTGCTCGACGAGATCGTCAAGCCGGATGCCGCAGGCCAGAAGCTGCTGCGCGATGCTGCCGATGCCATGAAGCTGACGGCCCGCGGCTATCACCGGGTGCTCAAGGTCGCGCGCACGCTGGCCGACCTTGACGCCGAGGCCCATGTGGCAAGGCTGCATCTGGCCGAGGCGTTGTCCTACCGGTCCCGCGTGGCTGACAGTATCTGAAAGCCGTTGCGCCCGCCCCGCCACTCGCCGTATAGGACAGGGGCGCGGGTGTAGTTCAGAGGTAGAACGTCAGCTTCCCAAGCTGAATGTCGTGGGTTCGATTCCCATCGCCCGCTCCAGCTTTCCGGCTCCAGCTTTCCTCCTCAGAAGCGCCGCCACACGGCCAGCGTCGCGCCCGACTCCTGGCCGGTGTTGAAGCCAAAGGGCGTGGTGAAGGCCCCGATCTGGACAGACCAGGCCTTCGAGACCTCCCAGACCAGGCTCAGCGCCGTCTTGATGCGCAGGCTCTGCGGCTGGCCGGCATGGGAAAATCCATGCGCCGTCAGGATCTGCCCGATGATCTGCACATCCGTGTGCAGACGCAGGCCAAACGATGCATCAAGGCGCAGTTCCGGCCGGCTGCCGGGTGCGGTCTGGCGATAGCCGGCCTGAAGATCGGCAAAGCCACGGTAGCCAGCCAGATCGAAACCGTGCCCCAGCAGCAGCCGGACATCGCCCATCATGCCGGCGCGGCCCGCATCGCGACCACCGCCGGCAAGCGCCTGCACCGAGACAATGCTCGCCCCGTTGTGCCAAAGCCGGGCGCGGATGCCGCCCATGGCCGACCACATCGTGCCTGAGTCCACGTCGGTTGCCGTGACGAGGCGCGGGATCATCCGGCTCGACGAGACCTCGCCAATCAGGCTGATCGTCTCACTCAGGCCATGGCTGATGAAGATGTCGAGCGCCGTCTTCGAAAACGCGCTGGCGCGTTTCAGCCGTCCCTTGCCGTCGAAGGCGCGTGAAAAGCTGCTGATACCGGTGCTCTGGATGACCTGGGTCGTGCCTTTGTCCTGCAGGAAGCCGGCCTTGGCCGGCATCGTGCCGGCCAGCAGCGCCACGGCAGCCCAAGCCTGCATGCAGGCATGCCGGTGCCCATGCCTCCAACCTTTCCGCCCCATGCCCATGGGTCAGCATCGACCAGAAGTGGGGGCCAGATCAAGCCCTTCTCACGCAGGATCAGGCGATACCGGCAGGCGCTGGCGAGCCTGGATCAAGTTGCGGACGGACCTGACGGCAGCACGGCCGTTGTCTCGATCTCGACCAGCGCCTCGGCCTCGACCAGCCGGACCACCTGCACCAGTGCCATGGCCGGATAGTGCCGTCCGAAGGTTTCGCGATAGGCTTGGCCGATCGCGGCCAGTTGCGCGTTGTAATCGGCGATCGAACAGACATACCAGGTCATGCGCGCCACATGCTCCGGCCCGGCGCCCGCCACGCGCAGAACCGCAAGCGTGTTCTCGAGTGTCTGGCGGACCTGGGCGGCAAGCCCCGCAGCGAAGCGGCCATCCGCATCCCAGCCGATCTGGCCGCCGACAAAGACCATGCGCCCTTCAGCCAGAATGCCGTTGGCATAGCCTTTCGGGCGCGGCCAGCCTTCGGGTTGAAGCACGCTCAGGGTCGTGGCGAGAGGCGTCGCTGCTTCGGCTGCGCGGCTGAGTTGATCCATGGGCGAGGTCTTCATGATGCGCTTCCTGACGGGCCGGCCTTGTCGGCATTGGCCATGCTGCGCAACTGGAAGCGCTGCAACTTGCCGGTTTCGGTGCGCGGCAGCGAGGGCACGAAGGCGATGGCGCGCGGATACTTGTAGGCAGCGATGTCGGCCTTCACATGGTCCTGCAACTGCTTCACCATCACCTCGCCGGGAGCATGGCCTTCGCGCAGCACGATGAAGGCCTTGACGATCATGCCGCGCTCCTCATCCGCCACGCCGACGACACCGCACTCCGCCACGGCAGGATGCGTCAGCAGCGATGCCTCCACCTCCGGCCCGGCGATATTGTAGCCGGCGGAAATGATCATGTCGTCCGAGCGGGCCTGATACCAGAAATAGCCGTCCTCATCCATGAGGTAGGTGTCGCCGGTGATGTTCCAGCCATCCTGCACGTAGTGGCGCTGGCGGCTGTCCGCCATGTAACGGCACCCGGTGGGGCCGCGCACGGCAAGCCGCCCGATCGAGCCGGGAGGGAGGTCGCGGCCCTGCTGGTCGATCACCTTGGCCTCGAAGCCTGGCACCGCCTTTCCCGTCGCACCGGGGCGCACCGCCTCAACCGGCGCGGAAATGAAGATGTGCAACATTTCCGTCGCACCGATCCCGTCCTGGATGGTGATGCCGGTGGCGGCTTTCCAGGCCTCGAATGTGGCCAGAGGCAGCGCTTCCCCCGCCGAGACGCAGATGCGCAGGCTGGCTGTGGCCCCGGGCTGCATCTTGCCCAGGATGGCCCGGTAGGCCGTCGGGGCCGTGAAACAGATGCTCGGTTTCAGCGTCGCCATGGCAGCCAGGAGTTCATCTGGCGAAGCCCGTTCGAGCAGGATCGTCGACGCGCCAACTCTCAAGGGGAACAGCACCAGCCCGCCAAGACCGAAGGTGAAGGCGAGCGGTGGCGAGCCGATGAACCGGTCGGAGACTTCGGCCTTGAGCACATGACGTCCGTAACTGTCACAGATCGCCAGAAGATCACGGTGGGCGTGCATCGTGGCCTTGGGCTCACCTGTGGTGCCGGAGGTGAAACCGATCAGGCAGATATCCTCGGCAGCCGTGTCGCAGGCACGGAATCTGTCGGGCGCGTCCGCCATCAGGGCAGCAAGCTCCGCGCCCGTCTCGACGGTCCGCGCCAGACCCGGTTCCGTCTGCTGTGCCGCTGTCAGGTCAGCCAGCAGGGGAGGCGCGCAGAAAGCCAGCGAAATGCGGGCCTTGGCGATGATGTAGGCCAGTTCGCGGGCCCTGAGCATCGGCATCGTGGCCACGACGATGCCACCGGCCTTGAGGATGGCAAGATAGATTGCCGCCAGCAGGGGCGAGTTGGGCGCGCGCAGCAGCACCCTGTTGCCCGGCCTGAGCCCGAGCTGGCCCGTCAGCACGTTGGCAATCCGGTTCACGGCTTGCGCCGTCTCGGCATAACTCCAGACCTTCCCATCCTGCCCGATCAGGCAGGGGGCCTGTCCGTGGCCGCGCTCCAGATGGCGGTCCAGCAGTTCGGAGACGGCATTGAGGCGCGCCGG
>JALORF010000247.1 GCA_025459195.1 Beijerinckiaceae bacterium | reverse complement strand
GAGAAGTCGGAAGGCGGCATCCCGTTCCGCATCGTCTCGGATTACAAGCCGGCGGGCGACCAGCCGACCGCGATCGCCGATCTGGTCGACGGAGTGCGCCGCAACGAGAAGGATCAGGTCCTGCTCGGCGTCACCGGTTCGGGCAAGACCTTCACCATGGCGCAGGTGATCGAGGCGACGCAGCGCCCGGCGCTGATCCTCGCGCCCAACAAGACGCTGGCCGCCCAGCTCTACGGCGAGTTCAAGAGCTTCTTTCCCGACAACGCGGTCGAGTATTTCGTCTCGTATTACGACTACTATCAGCCAGAGGCCTATGTGCCCCGGTCCGACACCTACATCGAGAAGGAAAGCACGATCAACGAGCAGATCGACCGCATGCGCCACTCGGCCACGCGAGCGCTGCTGGAGCGCGATGACGTGATCATCGTGGCCTCGGTCTCCTGCATCTACGGCATCGGCTCGGTCGAGACCTACACGGCCATGACCTTCTCGATGAAGGTCGGCGAAAGCGTCGAGCAGCGCCAGCTCATCGCCGATCTGGTGGCGCTGCAATACAAGCGCACCACCGGCGATTTTTCGCGCGGCACCTTCCGCGTGCGCGGCGACATCATCGAAATCTTCCCGGCCCACCTTGAGGACAGGGCCTGGCGTGTCTCGATGTTCGGCGACGAGATCGAGACCATCGTCGAGTTCGATCCGCTCACCGGCGACAAGAATGCCGACCTCAGCGCGGTCAAGGTCTATGCCAACTCGCACTATGTGACCCCGCGTCCGACGCTGCAGCAGGCCATCCGCAGCATCAAGGAAGAGCTGAAGCAGCGGCTCGACGAGCTGATCCGCACAGGCCGCCTGCTCGAAGCCCAGCGGCTTGAGCAGCGCACCGTGTTCGACCTTGAAATGATGGAGGCCACCGGGGCCTGCAACGGCATCGAGAACTACTCGCGCTACATCACTGGCCGGCAGCCGGGCGAGCCGCCGCCGACGCTGTTCGAATACCTGCCCGACAACGCGCTGGTCTTCACCGACGAAAGCCACGTCACCGTGCCGCAGATCGGTGCCATGTACAAAGGCGACTTCCGGCGCAAGGCGACGCTCGCCGAATATGGCTTCCGCCTGCCGAGCTGCATGGACAACCGCCCGCTGCGCTTCGAGGAATGGGATGCGATGCGCCCCATGTCGATCCATGTTTCGGCCACGCCGAGCCAGTGGGAAATGGAGCAGACCGGCGGCGTCTTCACCGAACAGGTCATCCGACCCACCGGGCTGATCGATCCGCCCGTGGAAATCCACCCGGCCAAGCATCAGGTCGCGCACCTGCTGGACGAGGTCAAGGACGTGGCGGCGAAGGGCTATCGCAGCCTCGTCACGGTGCTGACCAAGCGCATGGCCGAGGACCTGACCGAGTATCTGCACGAGAACGGCGTGCGCGTGCGCTACATGCACTCGGACATCGACACCATCGAGCGCATCGAGATCCTGCGCGACCTGCGCCTCGGCACCTTCGATGTTCTGGTTGGCATCAACCTGCTGCGCGAGGGCCTCGACATTCCCGAATGCGCCTTCGTCGGCATTCTTGATGCGGACAAGGAGGGCTTCCTGCGCTCCGAGACCTCGCTGATCCAGACCATCGGCCGCGCCGCCCGCAACGTCGACGGCAAGGTCATCCTCTATGCCGACCAGATCACCGGCTCGATGGAGCGCGCCATCGCCGAAACCAACCGCCGCCGCGAGAAGCAGCAGGCCTACAACACGCTGCACGGCATCACGCCCCAGACCATCAGGCGCGACATCGCCGACATCCTCGACAGCGTTTACGAGCGCGACCGCGTCACTGTCGATGCCGGCATCTCGGCGGACAAGGCCACGGTCGGGCACAACCTCAAGGCCGTGATGGGCGATCTCGAAAAGCGCATGCGCGAGGCCGCCGCCAACCTCGAATTCGAGACTGCCGCCCGCCTGCGCGACGAGCTCAAGCGCCTCCAGGCCACCGAACTGGCGATTGCCGCCGACCCGTTGGCCAGCCAGCGCGAGATCGAGGCCTCATCCGGCAGCTATGCCGGCGAACGCAGCTACGGCCGCGCCGCCAACCTGCCGGCCACCCGCGCCAGAAAACCGGGGTTGGACGCGATGGGGCCGGGCACGGACCGCGAGACGCCGCTGGGCGGCGAGGTGAGGAAGAAGGGCGGGGGACGGCCGGGAAAGAGGCGGTGAGGGCGGGGCCTTTGCCCGATGCCCATCCACAAACAACCTTGTCATGGTCGGTTCAAGCCCGACCATGACAGCCGTGACAACCGCGCCCCGCCCTTGCGGCTGGCCTCCGCAGACTCGCAATATCCCTCCGCTGTCGTCCCGGCCTCCGAGCCGGGACCGCATCGTGGGCCGCGATCTGCTGCAAAGGATGCGGCGCACCGGGTGATCCCGGGTCAAGCCCGGGATGACGCGCGGGGTGATGACATGCCTCCGGATCATCCGCCTCCATATCAGGCGCCGCACCCATCCCCGTGCCATACAGGCTTGTTCCGCCTTGCCGGCTCTTCTATGGAGAACCGGAACACAGACCCGGATGCACCCATGAACGCCCATGTCCGCAATGCCGACCCCAAGCAGCTCATCAAGGGCGCGACGGGAGATTGGGAGATCGTGATCGGGCTTGAAATCCATGCCCAGGTCACCTCGCAGGCCAAGCTGTTTTCCGGCTCCTCGACCGCGTTCGGGGCCGAGCCCAACAGCCATGTCAGCCTCGTCGATGCGGCCATGCCCGGCATGCTGCCGGTGATCAACGAAGAATGCGTGCGGCAGGCCGTGCGCACCGGGCTGGGGCTGAATGCGCAGATCAACCGGCGCTCGGTGTTCGACCGCAAGAACTACTTCTATCCAGACCTGCCGCAGGGCTACCAGATCTCGCAGTACAAGAGCCCGATCGTCGGCGAAGGCGAGATCATTGTCGATGTCTCGCCCACCGAGCAGATCACGGTCGGCATCGAGCGCCTGCATCTGGAGCAGGATGCCGGCAAGTCGCTGCATGACCAGCACCCGACCATGAGCTTCGTCGACCTCAACCGCTCCGGCGTGGCGCTGATGGAAATCGTCTCGCGGCCCGATCTGCGCTCGGCGGACGAGGCCAAGGCCTATGTCACCAAGCTGCGCACCATCCTGCGCTATCTCGGCACCTGCGATGGCGACATGGAGAAGGGCAACCTGCGCGCCGACGTCAATGTCTCGGTGCGCAAGCCCGGCGCGCCCTTCGGCACCCGCTGCGAGATCAAGAACGTCAACTCGATCCGCTTCATCGGCCAGGCGGTCGATGTCGAGGCGCGCCGCCAGATCGGCATTCTGGAAGATGGCGGCACAATCGACCAGGAAACCCGCCTCTACGATCCGGGCAAGGGCGAAACCCGCTCGATGCGCTCCAAGGAAGAGGCGCACGACTACCGCTATTTTCCCGATCCGGACCTGCTGCCGCTCGAATTCGATCAGGCCATGGTCGATGCCCTGAAGGC
>JALORF010000246.1 GCA_025459195.1 Beijerinckiaceae bacterium | reverse complement strand
TGGTCGGGGCGAGAGGATTTGAACCTCCGACCCCTAGTCTCCCAGACTAGTGCGCTAACCGGGCTGCGCTACGCCCCGACACGGGCGCTTATAGAGGCGGCTCCGTCGCTGTGCAACGGGCGATGCGGTGGGTTGTCGGGGTTTTCTTCAAGCAAGACGGCAAGGTCCGCCGCCTTGCCACGCGGGTCGATTGTGCGCGGGCGGTCTCTTTCCTTTCCGGCCCGGCCCCTGTATCCCGCACGGCCCGGCCCGGTGGCTTTGCCAGTGCCTTGCCGGGTGATTGCCCCCGATTCCCGGAGCCATGCCCATGTCCGATGTTGCCATCGGTGTCGATTTCGGCACCACGAACACGGTCATCGCGGTGGCGCGGCGCGGGCAGGGCGTCAGGACCGTCACCTATCCGCATGGCGGGACCATCGAGGATGTCTATCGCTCGGTGCTGTGCTTCGAGCGCACCGATGCCAACCGCATCCTCACCGTGGAAACCACCGGCGGGCCCTACGCCATCGAGCATTATCTCGGCTCGGTGGGCGAAACGCGCTTCATCCAGTCGTTCAAGAGCCACATTGCCAGCGCCGTGTTCCGCGACACGCGCATCTTCTCGACCCGTTTCCTGTTCGAGGATCTGCTGGCCCGTTTCTTCGGCCTGGTGCTGGAGGATTCGCGCGGCCAGATCCCGCATGCCGGCGCCACCATCGTCGCGGGCCGGCCCGTGGCCTTTGCCGGTGGCAACCCCGACGAGGGGCTGGCGCACCGGCGCTATGACGCAGCCTATGCCCAGGCCGGCCTGCCCAGGCCTGCCTATGTCTACGAGCCGGTGGGGGCGGCCTATTACTATGCGCAAAGGCTGGAGCAGGATGCCACCATCCTGGTTGGCGATTTCGGCGGCGGCACCTCCGACTTCTCGATCATCCGTTTCGAGCGCCGGAACGGTGCCATGCGCGCCATCCCCATGGGCCATGCCGGACTGGGCATCGCCGGCGACAGTTTCGATTACCGCATCATCAATGCGGTGGTTGCCCCGCTGCTCGGCAAGGGCAGCCAGTATCGCTCGATGGGCAAGGTCATGGAGGTGCCGGCGCACTACTATGCCAATTTCGCCCGCTGGCACCAACTTGCCATGCTGAAATCGCCCGAGAACCAGCGCGAACTCGACAAGCTCAAGAAGATCGCGCTGAGGCCAGACCTGATCCAGCACCTGATGGACGTCATCGAGAATGATTGGGGCTTCGCCATTTACCGCGCCGTCTCGGCGGCCAAGATCGCGCTATCCTCGCAGCCGGTGGCGGATTTCGTCTTCCGCAAGGGCGGCATCACCATCGAGCGCAGCATCGCCTTGCCGGAGTTCGAAGGCTGGATCGCCGATGATCTCGACCGCATCGACGCCTCGGTCGCAGGTCTTCTGGAGCGGCAGGGCGTGCCAGCGGCCAGCATCGACAAGGTCTTCCTCACGGGCGGCTCATCCTACATTCCGGCGGTGCGCCGCCTCTTCAGCAGCCGCTTCGGCGCGGACAAGCTCGATTCCGGCGGGCAGTTCGAATCGATTGCCCACGGGCTTGCGCTGATCGGGCTCGATCCGGATCGCGCTGCCTGGGAAGTTGGCAGGCCCCTGCGCTGAAAGCGCTGCGCGGTTAACAATACCGCGTTACCATCCTCGCAGGCTTTGCTTGGTTAATGAGTGGTAAACATGCCTCCCTGCTTCCGACGCGGAAGCACAGGAGGCCACCATGTCAGCCATTGCCGAACGCGACGAGCGGATTGCACGGACAGCCCTGTCCGGATTGACGCCAACCCAGGGTGCCTTGTCCGAACTGATCGGCGAGATGAACCCGGACTGGCACTCCAACTGGGCCTGGGCCAATTACGAGGAACTGGTGTTGCGCCTGTCGCGCCGCTTTGGCCTCAGTGCGCTGTGCGAGATCGGCGGCGGGCGCGACCCCGGCTTCCTGCCGACCAATCCGGCGCTGCGCGGCCTGTCGCTCACCGTCAACGACATCGACCAGCACGAACTGGATTGCGCACCGGAGGGGCTGGCGAAGGCCTGCTTCAACATCGCCGGCGACCTTGGCGAGGCCGATGCAAGGCCCGGCAGCTTTGATCTGATGTTCTCGCGCATGGTGTTCGAGCATGTCGACGGCGTCGAGCGCGCCTGGAACAACATACACACGCTGCTCAAGCCCGGCGGGGTGGCTCTGGCCTTCTTCCCGACGCTTTATGCACCGGTGTTCACCATCAACCGCATGATCCCGGAACGGCTGTCACGCGCGCTCGTGCATGCGCTCTATCCGGCCCGGCGCGATGGCGGCAGCGATCCGAAATTCCCCGCGCTCTATGATCACTGCGTCTCATCGGAGCGCAAACTGCGGCCGATGCTGGAAAAGGCCGGCTTCAGCGACATCCATGTCCAGCCCTTCTGGGGCCATGGCTACTTCAAGCGCATGCCGCTGATCCGCGAGGCCGATGACCTGTTCAACCGCTTGGCAGCACGGATCGATTGGCGTCTGATGAGCACCCACGCCTTCGTGCTGGTGCGCAAGGCTGGATGAGCCTCAAGCCTCGCGCGGCGGCTCCGGCGTGATGGCGCGCAGGCCCCAGACCAGGCCCAGTTGCAGATAGACATGGCGCCAGTG
>JALORF010000011.1 GCA_025459195.1 Beijerinckiaceae bacterium | reverse complement strand
GTCATCGTTCAAGCCAGCGCGATGCAGGCGAAGGCCACGCGCGCCTCGGTGGGGACTCCAAAGCGGGCGGTGTGACGGGCCGGCAGGCCTGCGGGGAAATGCCTGACATATTCCTCGTTGCATGCGGCATAATCGGCAGGGTCGGTGATCAGCATGGTGACTTGCACGATGCGCTCGAGGCTGCTGCCGGCCTCGGCGAGGATGTCGGCGATCACGGCCAGCGATTGGCGCACCTGTTCCTGCGGGGTCGCTCCGCGCATGATCCCGCGCGCCGGATCGTGCGGGGCGCTGTGGCCCGAGACGAACAACAGACCGCCCGCCCGCGTGGCACGACTGAAGGGGCGGGCCGAGCCGGAAGCGGGCTGGTTGATGAAATCGATCATGGTCTTGCACCTCGCGACCACGCCGGATCGCAATGGGCCGGATGGCGATTGTCAGCAGCGCCGGCAGCGGCCATGGACCTGAGCGTGGCCGAAGGCGGGCTGGCCACCCGCCTCACGGTCGCCGGGCAGGCTGCGCTGGCGTGATGGCCTGAAGCTCGTTCGGGCCTGCTGCTGCGGCGGGTGCCGGAGTGGCAGCCCCGTCCGGGCGACCGCGTGCGCGGATGGCAAGGGCGACGGTGAGCTTTTCGGCAGCTTCCGCCGACATCGAGGCCATGACTTCGGACATCTTGCGCGGGTTCATCTGGAGCACCATCGGCACAAGAACATCGGAGGGCAGGCGGTCGAAGACCCGTGCCGCATCCTTCGGTTTCATGTTCTCATACATGATGACCAGCTTTTTCAGGCCCTGGGACTCGGCATTGTCCTTGCCGTCCTTCTGGCCTTCGAGCTTGTCCTCGACAGCCTTCAATTCGCCGACACGGCCATCGAGCTTGCGCTCGGCGGTTTCCAGCAGCTTTTCGCGCATGTCGAGTTCGCGCTGGCGGGCATCGATCTCTTCGCGGCGTTCGCCCAGCCGTTCGATCAGGGCGCGTTCCGCCGCAGACGGCGTGCGCTCGCCCTGGTTCAGCGCCGAGGCACGGTCCTTCGGATTGGGGCCGACGGGCATTGGCTGGCTCGGAGCATCGGCGGCCTTGCCTTCAGGGGCCTTGGCATTCGGGGTCTTGGCATCCGGCTTTTTGGCATCCGGTGCCTTGGCGTCCGGTGTTTTGGCGTCCTTGGCCGGCACCGAGCCGGTGACCTCGGGGGAAGCGATGATGTAGGGCTCGCGGGCGCGGGCGAACATCTGCACCATCCCTCGGAAATCATTCGGATTGTAGCTGCCATCCGGGTTCACGACCGCTGTGCGCGGCGCTACCTGTTCGGACAGGGGCACAAAAACCGGGCCGTTGCCCACCGTCCACGAAATCGCCTTCAGCGCCAGCAGGCCGATGGCGCCGAGAATGACCGCAGGGATGAGGCGTTGCCGATCCATCATGACAGCGGTGATCTGACCGCAAAACCGTTCATGCCGCGTTACCATCCAGCCTGCGAACGGCGCGCTGGGTGATGGCCGCCGCCATTTCAGCGGCGTCGGAGAGCTTGCGCGTGGTGGAGGAGGCGGGCTCTTCCTCGCTGTTTGCGGCCACCGGCGCCACAAGGCGGGAGGCCTCGACGATCTTGGCAATGCGCGACATGACCTGCTCGCCGGCCTCGATCTGCGCCGAGAGATCGGCGGCATAGCGCTCGGCGGTGCGCAGGCGCTCGGCGAGGGTCTTGTCGCAGTCGTTGAGGGTCAGTTTCAGGCCGGAAATCGCGCGTTCGGCGCTGTCGGTCGCTGCAAGCAACTCGCCGATGGTGCGACGCATCGCACCTTCGTCGGCCTTGAGCCGCTCGATGCGCCGCGACAGCACCACGCAGGTGGCAATCGTGGCGACGAGCAACATCGCCACCAGCGCGTCGGCAATCAGCGCAATCGTGAAACTCATGGTCGCCGTTCCTTTTCCCGTGCGGCTGCCGGGATCGTGCATCCAGCCATGTCAGCCCCGTTCGCTGCGCGACGACACGGACGAATCGAACACCCCGATCGTGGTGCGCGAGCGCCTGAGCGAGGCCACGGTCTGCACGGCGATCTTGTCATCGACCCGTCCGACGCGGCCCTCGGTCACGCCGAAATCGCCGCAGCGCAGGGTGACGAAACGGTCCGGCTTGGCATCGAAAACCAGCGTGTCGCCAATATCGAGGCTCATGATGCGCGACAGTGGCATCATCTCCTGGTGCAGCACGGCCTCGACCGGCACGGTGGCCTGGTAGATTTCGGTGGCGAGGTGGTTTTCCCAGATCGGGTCGCGCCCGATCTTCTCGCCCATGAAACTTTCCAGCAGCAGGTCGCGCACCGGCTCGATGGTGGCATAGGGCAACAGCACCTGAAGCGCACCGCCGCGCCCTTCCATGTCGAGCCTGAGGTCGACGCGGATCGCGGCATTGGCCGGGCGCGAGATCGTGGCGAAGCGCGGGTTGGTCTCGATCCGGTCGACCTTGAAGGTGACCGCCGACAGGGGCCTGAACGCCGCTTCCGCATCGGTCAGCACCACGCCGATCATGCGCTTGAGCAGGTTCATCTCGATGGTGGTGAAGGGCCGGCCGTCATGGCGGATCTGCGGGCCGCCGCGCCGGCCGCCGAGCATCGTGTCGAGCACGGCGTAGGTGAGGGTGGATTCGACCGTGACAAGGCCGAAATTGTCCCATTCCTCGGCCCGGAAGACGGCGATCATCGCGGGCAGCGGAATCGAATTGACATAGTCGCCGAAACGCACCGAACGGATGGCATCGAGCGTCACCTCGACGTTGTCGTTGAAGAAGTTGCGCAGCGAGGTCGACAGGTGCCGCACCATGCGCTCGAAGATGATTTCGAGCATGGGCAGGCGTTCGTAGGACACGGTGCCCGAATCGACGATGGCGCGGATGCCGGCGCGGCCGCCCGCACCCATCTCGCCCACCGAGAACCCGAGCATCGAGTCGATCTCGTCCTGGTTCAGCAGGCGATCGACGCCGCTTTCGGCGTCGTCGAAATTGGTTTGCGAGTCGAGCATGGTGGCCCACTCGGCCGCCATCATGTCGCCGCCACCGCCATCATTGCCCTGTTCGGCGAGCGCGGCCCCCCATTCGTTGGCGAGATTGTCCTGTTCGCCGCCGGCAGCCGGGGTCTTGTCGTCTGGTCCGCTCATGATTGCGCCTATTGAACCAGGAGTTCCTTGAAGAGCACGGCGTCCACCTTTGCGGGGTGCACGGCTGCGTTGACACGGCGCAGCAACTCTTCCTTCAGCCTGAATGTGCCGGCCGAACCTTCAAGGTCGGCCGGGCGCAATTCGCGCAAATAGACCTGGAACATGTCCTCGACGCGCGGCAGCAGGGGCTGGATGTCCGGCGCCATCTTGGCATCGGCGATTTCAAGCGCGACCTTGACCTTGACGACGGTCTGCCGTTCGCCGGGTTGGCTGCCGGCGATGTTGACCAGCATCTCCTTCATTTCGACGAAGCCGGTGGTGCGGGGAGGGGGCTTGGCAGCCTGCTCGGCCGCGTCGACCTTGGGCTTCTTCAGGAAGAAGAACCAGCCGCCGCCGCCCAGCAGGCCGAGCACAACCACCCCGACGCCGGCCAGGACAATCTTGTTGCCAAAGAGGCCCTTGCGGCCGCCGGCCTTGGCCCCGCCTTCCGCAGCTTCGCCATCCTTTGGCGCTTCGGCATCAGCATCGCTGTTTTTCGGTTTCTTGGCCATCGGACCGGGGAAGCCTTGGTGAGGACAGGGCGGCTGGTGCGGATGCACCCTCCGTGAACTGAACCCCACACTGGCGATTTATGGTTAATGCCTCGTTAAGCCGGGCAATTTCTGCCGGGTCCTCTTTGCCGCCCTGGCAGGAGTGAGGCCACTGGCAGGGACGCCTGCAAAGCCGTCAAGCCATTGAAAAAAAGACATATTCTCTCGATTGTCCCGGTTGGCACGGCTGATGCGAAGGACAAGCCGCGAGATCTGCGCTGGGGAGCGTCACGGATTTTCGCGGACGGCATGGGAGTTCGATGCGATGGAGAATGCGCTTCTCGTCGGTGTGTCACGCCAGATGGCGCTTCGGCGCGAGATGGATGTGATTGCCAACAACGTGGCCAACATCAACACCAACGGCTTCAAGGCCCGTTCGGTGCGCTTCGCCGAGCATGTCCAGCCGGTGGCCAAGGCCGAAACCTTTCCCAACCGCGACAAGCGCGTTTCCTTCGTGATCGACCGCGGAACGCCCATCGACCTGTCGACCGGGTTGATCGAGCGCACCGGCAACCCGCTGGATGCAGCCGTGCGCGGCGATGCCTACTTCACCGTTCAACTCGGCAACGGCCAGACCCGCTACACCCGCGATGGCGGCTTCGAGATCAACTCGCGTGGCCAGATGGTGACGCAAGGTGGCCTGCGCGTGGTCGGCGAGAATGGCCCGATCGAGATTTCCACCAACGAAACCGGCGTCCGCATCGCCGAGGATGGCACGGTCCTGACCGATCAGGGCAATCGCGGCAAGCTCCGGCTCGCCCGCTTCGCCAACCCGCGCGACCTCAGGAATGAGGGCTCGAACCTGTTCTCATCCGTGGCTCCCGCCCAGCCGGCCGGCCCGCAGGTCCGGGTCGAGACCGGGGTGATCGAGCGCTCCAACGTCAAGCCCGTGCTCGAGATGAGCCGCTTGATCGAGGTGCAGCGCGCCTATGCCAGCATCAGCAGCATGGTTGGCCGCACCGACGAACTTCGCCGCGACGCAATCCGCCGCCTTGCCGATCTCCAGAGCTGATTGAGGAGGACATCCCATGCGCGCTCTCTACACCGCCGCAACCGGCATGATGGCCCAGGAACTGAACGTCCAGGTCATCTCCAACAACATCGCCAACGTCCGCACCAATGGCTACAAGCGCCAGCGCGTGCATTTCCAGGACCTGCTCTACGAGCACCTGCGGCGCGCCGGCTCGGCGACATCGGATCAGGGCACCCAGGTCCCCGCCGGCACCTTCGTCGGCTCCGGGGTCAAGACCGTGGCGACGGGCCGGGTGATGGGGCAGGGCAACCTGACCCAGACCGACAAGGAATACGACCTTTCGGTGCGCGGCGACGGCTTCTTCCGCATCCGCATGCCGGATGGCCGCACCGCCTACACCCGCGACGGCTCCTTCGATCTCGACAGTCAGGGCCAGCTTGTCACCAAGGATGGCTACATCGTCGAGCCCGGCATCAACGTGCCGCAGAACGCCCGCAGCGTCAGCATCAGCAGCAGCGGTCAGGTCCAGGCCCTGATCCCCGGCCAGACCGCGCCGCAGGATCTCGGGCAGATCCAGCTTTCGCGCTTCGTCAACCGGGTGGGCCTCGAGTCGGTCGGTGACAACCTGTTCGTCGAGACCGCCGGCTCCGGCCCGGCCATCGACGGCAATCCCGGCGGCGAGGGCTTCGGCTCGGTGCAGCAGTCCTATCTCGAGGAATCCAACGTCAACGCCGTGGTCGAGATTTCGTCTCTGATCGCGGCCCAGCGCGCCTACGAAATGAACTCCCGCGTCATCTCGGCCTCCGACCAGATGATGCAGGCCACCAGCCAGATGTTCAGGGGTTGAGGTGAGATGATGACACGTTTGCGCATCCCCTTCGCGATCACCGCCGCCTGCGCCGGGCTCGTGCTCGCCGCATGGCCTGCTGCCAGCCAGACCGGCACGGGCCGGCCCATGCTGAGGGCTTCGTTCGGAGCCTCGGCCCCAGTGGTCAAGGCCGACATCATGGCTACGCGCGATATCCTGACGCTCGGCGATCTGGTCAGCGGCCTGCCGCAGGATGTGGCCGGCCAGCCAGCCTTCCGGGCTCCTTCCCTCGGCGAAACCGGGACGATCCAGTCGGTGCGCATCGTCGAGGCCGTGCGGGCCCAAGGTGTCGAGACCGTGCATGATGGCGGCACGGCCCAGGTGGTCGTGACCCGCGCCGCGCGCCGCCTGACCATGGCCGACATCGAGGCGGCCCTGCGCCGCAGCATCGAGGAGCGCTACGGCGTCGATGCGCGCAGCTTCAGCCTCTCGCTCGACAATGGTGCGCCCAGCCTCGTGGTCGAGCCGGAACTGCGCGGCCTGCTGCAGACCCAGGATCTCGTCTATGACGTGCGCACGCGCCGGGTCAGCGCCACGCTGACCATGCCCGGCAGCGCCGTGATGCGGCTCAAGCCCGTGCGCGTCACCGGCCAGATGGTCGACACGGTCGAGGTCGTGGTGCCGATCCGCGCCATCAACCGCGGTGACATCCTTCAGGCAGGTGACCTGATGATCGAGCGCCGCCCCCGTGACAGCGCGCTGACCGATCTGGCCATCGATCTCGGAGCGGTGATCGGCAAGTCCGCCCGGCGGGCCATGGCAGCGGGCCAACTCGTGCGCAATGCCGACCTGCAGCGCCAGGAAATCGTCGCCCGCAACGAGACCGTCACGGTGGTCTATGAAGCGCCTGGCCTGATGCTGACCATGCGGGCCAGGGCCCAGGAAGGCGGCGCGCAGGGCGACATGATCTCGGTGCTCAACGTGCAATCCAAGAAGGTGCTGCAAGGCACCGTCAGCGCTCCGGGCCGCGTGGTGGTCAACGGGGCAGCCGCAGCCCGCGTTGCCAGCGCCAACTGAAGGTGAAGCAGACCATGACCCCCACCATGCCCCGCCCGAACCGCGCCCCCAGCCGGGCCTTCAGCCTTGCTGCCATCGCCAGCATCGGGCTCGTGCTGAGCGCTTGCGGTGCTGTCGACCGCCTCGCCAATGTCGGCCGCGCACCGGCACTCTCGGCCATCGAGGACCCGACCGCGCAGCCCGGCTACAAGCCGGTCCGCATGCCGATGCCGACCCCAGAACATGTCTCGTTCGGCCCCAACTCGCTGTGGCGGCAGGGCTCGCGCGCCTTTTTCAAGGACCAGCGCGCCCGCCAGATCGGTGATCTGGTCACGGTCAAGGTGCGTGTCACCGACAAGGCCGAATTGCAGAACCAGACCAGCCGCTCGCGCAGCGGCAAGGACAGCATGGGCGTTCCCAACCTGCTTGGCATCGAGGAGAACCTGCCCAAGATCCTGCCGGAATCGGTCGACAACAACTCGTTGATCTCGACCAATTCGAACACCTCGACGCAAGGGGCCGGTTCGGTGCGCCGCTCGGAGCAATTGTCGACCAATGTCGCGGCGGCAGTGACCCAGCTTCTGCCGAATGGCAACCTGGTGATCGAGGGCAAGCAGGAAATCCGCATCAACTTCGAGGTGCGCGAATTGATTGTGGCCGGGGTCGTCCGTCCGGAGGACATCGACAGCGACAACACCATCGACTCCACCAAGATTGCCCAGGCCCGCATCGCCTATGGTGGCCGCGGCCAGATCACCGATGTGCAGCAGCCTCGCTATGGCCAGCAGGTGATGGACATTCTCCTGCCCTTCTGAGCGTGCCCTCCTGATCCTCCTTCACCTGCCGGCGACGCTCCCCTTGAGCGCCGGCGGGCGACAGGCCAAGGCCGTGCCCTGATCCCCAGCCAGGGTTCCGCCTTCCTGCCCCGGTGACCGGCGGCTCCCCATGCCGGCCTGTCACCACGGCGCGCAGCAGCGCTCCCCACCGTGCTGCCGCCTGATTGACGAGAGCCCCGCGCCTCCCACGCGGGGCTCTCGCGCATCAGGCTTGCGAGACGACCGGTGGCGGCAGGGTTTGCAAGCGGGCAAGCGCGGAGACCAGCACCGCCAGCAGCGAGGCGGCAAAAAGGCCGACGATCAGCCCCATGGCCGCGCTGAACCCGAAACGGGACGCGACGAGGCCGCCAAGCAGTGCGCCCACGGAGCGCACCCCATAGATCGCGACCTGGATGACCGATCCGACGCGGCCCAACAGGACCGGCGGCGTGACAAGCTGGCGGATGCTGTTCTGGCACACGAACCACAGGATCGGGCCGAAGCCAAGCAGCAGGAACACGGCCACGGGCCCGACCAGACGAAGGGTTGTGCCGGCCAGTTCGGGAGACAGCGCCAGGATCACGGAAGCCAGCATCGAGGAGGCTGGCCCGAACACGAGGATCAGCCGGGGCGAGAGCCGCGCCATCGCCACCGTTGCCAGGAATGCTGCGGCGAGCGAGCCGATGCCGATGGCCGATTGGGCAATGCCCGCCTCAGCCGCGTTGAGCCCGAGCGGCCCCAGCGCGAAGGGCACGAACACGGCCACCAGCGCAAAGAAGGCCATGTTCCAGAACAGCGCGCAGGCCACGATGCCGACCAGAAGCGGCTGGCGGCGCACGAAGCCGAACCCCTCGGCTATTTCGGCCAGGGGCTGGCGGGCGCGCGGCGCGCGGGCCGGCTGCTTGCCGAAGCCGAGGGCGAAAACGAGGCCGACAGCCGCGATCAGCGCGGCCAGCAGGTAGGCCTGCATGGTCCAGCCCTGCAGCACCGCAAGGCCCATCACGGCAGGGCCGATCAGGGCCGCGCTGGACTGGACCAGTTGCAGCCGCGCATTGGCGCGCGGCAACTGGCCGGCGGGGACAAGGGCCTGCACGCTGGCACTCTCGGCGAGGAAGCCGACGACCGCGGCAGAGGCGCTGAGAAAGGCACCGGCGGCGAACAAGGCCAGGCTCCCGCCGGCCAGCCCGGCCATGGCAAGCGCCACGCCGGTCACAGCCATGACCATGCCGGCCTTGAGCGCATCGAGCGGCGCGATGCGGTCAACGGCCACCCCGGCCGGCAGCGACATCACAAGCCAGGCTGAACCCTGCACGGCCACGATCAGCCCGACAACGTCCGGCCCGCCGCCGAACAGGGCGGCGACAACCAGCGGCGTGCCGGCCACCATCAGTTGGTCGGCTCCGCGAAAACCTGCGGCAACGGCGGTGAGGCGGTGAAAGGTGGCTGGAAGCATGGCGCGTTGTCCCGGTTGAACTGCTCCATCTCCACCATGGAAGGGCAGGGCCGGGACACCCGTTTTCCGGGAAGGCCTGATCCTAGTCGTCGCGGAAGACGCGCTCGTTGCGCTCGTGGCGTTCCTGCGCTTCGAGCGAGAGCGTGGCGATCGGCCGGGCTTCGAGCCGCTTCAGCGAGATCGGCTCGCCGGTTTCCTCGCAATAGCCGTAGGAACCGTCATCGATGCGGGCGATGGCCGAGTCGATCTTGGAGATCAGCTTGCGCTGGCGGTCGCGGGCGCGAAGCTCAATGGCGCGGTCTGTCTCGGAGGAGGCCCGGTCGGCCAGATCAGGGTGGTTTTCGTTCTCGGCCTGGAGGGCGAGGATCGTGTCCTTGGCCTCCTTCAGGATGTCTTCCTTCCAGCGCACCAGCTTCTGGCGGAAATAGACCCGCTGACGCTCGCTCATGAAGGGCTCTTCGTCAGTCGGCTTGTAATCCGAGCTGATGATGATCTCTTTCGCCATGGCATGTCCCTGAACCTGGATGAGTGACGCAGACGAATGACCCGGCCGCCCGACCCCTCCACAAGTCCCCCGACTCGTTCGATCAGCCGCTTCGATGCGGGTCTATAGCGGCACTTGCCAGCCGAGACAACGACGCAATGCCCGCGTGAAGGCCGCATTCACGCCGAAATGAAAACGTTGAAATCGAACCACCCAGCCCGTGCCGCCGCTTGCGCCGTTTTTGGCCCGGCCTCGTCCCGGCGCGGGCCCGGTCGCCAGCCTTAACCGCACGCTAACCTTGTTCGCGCAGTGTCGGCATGGCGGGAGGTGTCATTGTTCCCGCGATGTCCCGGTTGCGTGAGTAAGCTCTTGTCGGCGTTGCGGTCAGTTCGCACCTTCCTGTTCAGCGTCGGCATGGCCGCGCTGGTTGCGGCTGTCCCGTTGGGGCAAGCGAGCGCGCAAGGTGCTCCCGCCGTGCTCAGGGGCAGCGAGCAGTCCAATTTCGGTCGCCTGCTGTTCACCCTTCCCACTGCCCAGAAGGTCACGGCCCGCATCTCGAACGGGGTGCTGATCGTCGGCTTCAGCGAGCCTGTCGAGATCGCCGCCGACCGCATCGTCCGCGAACTGCCCGGCTATGTGTCGGTGGCGCGGGTTGATCCGGATGGGAAGGGGATGCGCTTTGCCCTGACCCGCAATTTCACGCCCAACCTTCTGGAAGCCGGCGAGAGGGTGTTCATCGATCTCATTCCGGAGGGCTGGCAGGGCATGCTGCCCGGCCTGCCGCGCGAGGTCGTGGAGGAACTCAGCGAGCGCCTCCGGCGTGCCGAAGCGACGGCGCGCGACCTGGGCCGGATCCGCGAGCAGACGGCCCCGCGCGATGTTCCTGTCCGGCTGGCGCGGCTGCCGTCGCTGTCGCGGCTGGTGTTCGATGTGCCGGCCGATACGATGGTCGACCATCGCCGCGAGGGCGACAAGCTCGATGTCGCTTTCCGGGGAGCCTTCACCATCGATCCGGCCCGGCTGCGCGCTGCCTTGCCGGAAGGCCTCAAGCTCGAAACGGTCGAAGCCGTCGACGGGGCGCTCCGTCTCCGGCTCCAGGTTGCCGACCGGTTCGATGTGAAGCACTTTCGCGAAGATGACGGGCTGGTGATCGACGTCACCGACAAGAACCGCACCAGACCGATCGGCGAAGTATCCTTGCCCTTGGCCGCCCAGCCACCGGCGCAAGCAAACGCTGCGCTGGCTGCGCCGACCCCGCTTCAGCCGGCGCCAGCTCAGGCTCCGCCCGCGCCAGCCGCGCCGGAAGCTGCCCGTGCCGCAGCGCCCTTGCCGGCCGTCGAGCCGCCCAGGGAGGCTGCGCCGCCTGCCGCGCCTCCGGTCCGTGCCGCCCAACCTGCCCAGGTCGCGCGTCCGCAGCCGGCTCCGGTCCGCACGGCCCAGCCGGCGCAGGACCCGGCCGCCCCGCGTGCCGTGGCCTTCGAGGTCAGCGAGCAGGAAGACGGCATCCGCCTCGACTTCGTTTTTCCGCGCCGTGCGGCAGCGGCCGGCTTCGACGACCGTGGCGAGACGGTGCTGGTGTTCGACACGATCGACCTGCTCGATCCGCGTGATCTGATGTCGGTAGCCGGGCCCTACCTGGACGCCGCGACCGTGACCCGCGAGGGCAAGGCCACGGTCGTGCGGCTCCAGTTCAAGCAGAGCGGGCTGGTGCGGCTGGCGGCGGATGGATTGCGCTGGTCGCTGACAACCGGCGAGAAGGGTGTGCAGGCGGCCGAGCCGCTGATCGCGCGGCGCGGCGTCGACGAGCGCGGCCAGTCGATCGTGACGCTGCCGCTGGCGCAGGTCTCGGGCGTGCACTGGATCGTCACCGACAGCGGCCAGACGCTGGCTGTCGCGACGGCCTATGCGCCAGGGGCCGCCAAGCCCAAGCCGCAACGCTTCGTCGAGTTCCAGCTTGAACAGACCGTGCAGGGCGCGGTCGTCACGCCGTTTGCCGATGACGTCATCGTGCGCGTCGGGGTCGGCGAAGTGACGATCTCGCGGGCCAGCGGGCTTGTGGTCTCGATCGGGCCGGACACACCGCTGCTGCCCGATGCGGCCGGCAAGGTGGATCTGGTTGCCGAGCGCGCGGCCTGGAATGAAATGCGCCAGGGCCGGGTCTATGACCGGCTCCAGGATTTGACACGCAAGGCCGCCGATGCCCCGCGCTCGGAGCGCAGTGCTGCGCGCCTGAGGCTGGTGGCGTTCCAGCTTGCCAATGGCCTGCATGCCGAGAGCCTTGGCCCGATCTCGGCCCTCCTGGCTGACGATCCGAACATGCGCAATGACCGCCGTCCGCACCTCATGCGGGCAATGGCGCAGGTGATGATGGGACGCTTCGGCGATGCCGAAAAGACGCTGGCGCTGCCATCGCTGAAGGATGATGCCGAAGCGGTGCTGCTGAAGGCCGTGGTTGATTCAGAGCAGGGGCGCTTCCCCGCGGCGCTGGCCGGCTTCCGCCGCTCGCAGGAGGTGGTTGACGCCTATCCGGACAATCTTCAGGCTCTGGTCAGGCTCGACATGGCCCGCACGGCCATTGCGATGCGCGACCCTGTGGTGGCGGAGCGCGAGGTCACGGCCCTTGGCCGGTTTGCGCCGACCTGGCTGCCGCGCGACGAGGTGGAACTGCTCCGGGCGCAGCTTGATGACATCAGCGGCAGGCCGGAAGCGGCCCTGGCAGGCTTCAAGGCGCTGTTCGACTCCGAACACAGGCCGATTGCAGCGCGCGCGCAACTCAAGGGTGTGCAACTGGCCGACCGTGAGCGCGATCCGTCGATCACGCCCGAAGAGGCGCAGGCGCGGCTTGAAACGGTGGCGCTGACCTGGCGCGGTGACGACGTGGAAATCGAGGCCATGGGCGAGCTTGGCGCGATCTATGCCAGCCAGCAGCGCTGGCGCGATGCGTTTGCGCTGGCCCGCAGTGCCAATGCCTCCTTCCCTGACCATCCGATCACCCGCAAGCTGCATGACGAGACGGCGCGGCAGTTCGAGGAATTGTTCACCACTGGCAAGGCCGACAACCTGCCCCGCGTCGATGCGTTGGCGCTGTTCTACGATTTCAAGGAATTCATGCCGATCGGCCGGCGTGGCGACGAGATCATCCGGCGGTTGTCTGACCGTCTGGTCGAGGTCGACCTGCTCGAACAGGCGGCCGAACTGTTGCAGCACCAGATCGACAGCCGCCTCAATGGCGCTGCGCGGGCCACTGTGGCGGCGCGGCTGGCGATGATCAGGCTGATGAACAACAAGCCGGCCGACGCGCTGAGGGCCCTGTCCTCCAGCCGGCTCGCGGAGTTGCCGCGCGATGTCAAGCGCGCCCGGCAGTTGCTGGAAGCCAAGGCGCTGTCCGACCTGTCGCGCACCGACCTGGCGCTGGAAGTGCTTGCGGGCGAACGCGGGCCGGAAGTGGACCGGTTGCGGGCCGACATCCTGTGGACCGCCCGCCGCTGGCGCGAGACGGGTGAAGCACACGAGCGCATGCTCGGTGATGCCTGGCGGCAGCCCGGGCCGCTGGAAGACCGGCAGCGCTCGGACGTCATGAGGGCAGCTCTCGCTTACGTCATGGGCAACGAGGCGCTGTCGCTCGACCGGCTGCGCACCAAGTATGCCGCGCCGATGTCGCGCACGCCCGATGCCCGGACCTTCGCCTTCATCACCGGTGCCAACCGCACGCGCAGCGGCGATCTGCGCGAACTGGCCCGCGCCGTCGCCAATGCCGATACGCTGATGGAATTCATGGCCGACTACCGCAAGCGCTATCCGGATCTGTCTTCCAGCCTGCGCAAGAAGGCTCCGGCAGGGGAGACCAAGCCGCCGGCAGGGGAAGCCGCCACGCCGGAGGCCGCGCCCGCCGCGGGCGCGCCCCGGCAAGCCGACAGCGCGCCGGCCACGCCGCCTGCCGCCGCGCCGGGACGTTCAGGCTGAGATCCGGCAAGGGGGGCAGGAGACGGCTGGTCAGCTTCCGTAGCTCTTGACCAGCGAGCCGGCCACCAGCCCCCAGCCATCGACCAGCACGAAGAAGATCAGCTTGAACGGCAAGGCAATGATGACCGGCGGCAGCATCATCATGCCCACCGACATCAGGATCGAGGCCACCACAAGGTCGATGATCAGGAACGGCACGAACAGCATGAAACCGATCTCGAAGGCGCGCCGGAGTTCGGAGATCATGAAAGCCGGCACCAGCACCTGAAGGCTGACCTGTTCGGGCGAGGCTGGCGCCGGCTCCTTCGACAATTCGATGAACAGTGCGAGATCCTTTTCGCGCACATGCTTGAGCATGAAGGTGCGGAACGGCTGCACGCCGCGCTCGAACGCCTGCTGCGGCGTGATCTGGTTGGCCAGCAACGGCACCGCCGCGACCGTATAGGCCTCCCGGAACGTCGGGGCCATGATGAAGGCGGTCAGGAACAGCGCCAGCCCGGTGATCACCGCATTGGGCGGGGCCGTCTGCGTGCCGAGCGCAGAGCGCAGCAGCGACAGAACGACCACGATGCGGGTGAACGATGTCACCATGATCAGGATCGAAGGGGCGAGCGACAGCACCGTGATCAGCGCGATCAGTTGCAGCGCGCGCTCGGTGACGCCGCCGCCGCTGCCGAAATCCAGCGTCATGGTCTGGGCCATGGCCGGAGCACCAAAGCCGACGGCCACCAGCCAGAGCAGGCTCAGCCCCAGCCCCAGCACAGCGCGCACGGGAAACCCGTGACGCCGCAGCCGGGACGCACCCGCGCGGCAGGGCCGGCCAGCCGGCTCCGTCGGGTCGTCACGATCACTGGGCTGATCACCTTGGGGAAACGTCATTCTGGCGCCGACTCACCTTGCCTCGCAGCAGGGTAAAGCATCTCGGCGTCAAAGGCAGGCCGGCCAGCGCCGGCTGCGCCGATCAGGTCTTGGGCGGGGTCGAACGGTTCAGCAGACGGGCGAACTCCGCTTCGATGGCATCGACCGAGAAGGGATCGGGTCCGGGCTCCGACGAGGCCGCACTGGCCGGGGCGGGCGCCGGGGGCTGCCCGCCTTCGACCGCCTTCCCGGATGGGGTCAGGTCTGGCGCAGCCGGGTCTGGCTCCTTTGGCTTGACCGGTGCCTTGTCGGCCAAGGACGTGTCGCCTTTCGGCATTTCGGGGCGCGATGCCGCGTCGTCGCGCGCTGGTGCTGCCGGCTTGGCCGGCGCGCTTTCGGGGGCGGGGCTCGCCGCTTCCGGCTTCGGCGCGTCGGCCTTGGATGCAGGCTTCGCGTCGACCTTGATGTCTGCGGGAGCAATGGCCTTGCCGGCTGGCTCCGCCTCAGGCAGCAGGCTGGCCGAGAGCACGGCCTGCAATTCCCGTTCAAGTTCCGAGTTCAACGGCATGGCGCTGGCCATGGCATCGGGAAGCACCGGCGTGGCCTCTGCCTTGGCACTTGCGGCCCTGTCCCTGGACGGGGCCGGATCGCTGGCAGGCGCCGTGTCCTTGACCGCCACGATCTCGCCGGCCGGCTTGTCATTCTTGGCCGTGATGTCTTGGGCTGTGACGTCTTGGGCGTTGATGTCCTTGGCTGGCAGGGCCGGTGCCGCGACGGGGGCTGCCGGTGGTGCCGCTACAGGCTTCACGCCCGAAAACGGCCGTGCCAGCGCTTCCTGCAGTTGCCGCGTCATGTCGTCCAGTTCGGTCTGTGAGGCGCGCGCCGATGCCGGAGCCGCGATCGGCTCGAGAAGCGGTGACGCGGCAGGTGACATGACGGGTGAGGACGCCTGCGTCGTGACCGGACTGGCGGGCGGTGCAGCGGCCGGGTTGGGACGGGGGGCGGGCGGGGGCGATGCCAGGGACTGGCCGGCCACGACCGCTCCGGCGGCCGCCATGGCGGCCCCTGCCGGCAGGGTGGCGAGTTCCGGAGACGATGGCCGGAGGGAAGCTGTCTGGGCCGGGCGGGGCAGGGGCGCTGCCGGCGCTGCGGCGCTGTCCGGAAGGGCGACAGCCACGATCGGCTGGCGCGGCTCGGGCGACAGCGGCAGTTCGGCTGTCTCTGCAGCGATGGGCACCTGGGCGCGGGCCGAGCGCACGATGCTGGCCTCGATCACCAGATCATTGGGGCCGCCGATCATCACGAGATGTTCGACATTGTCGCGGCGCAGCAGCACAAGCTGGCGCTGGCGATCCATTTCGAAGACATCGACGATACCCAGACGCGGCTGGCGCGCGCGGGCACCCTGGCCGGGAAACTTGAGCCGGCCACCGGAGATGCGCCGCAAGATCAGTCCTGCAATCACCACCAGCAGCAGCACGAACGCCAGAGAGATGATCGCCTTGACCGGCGTCGACAGTTCATTGAAGCCAAACACGATGTCGTCGCCCTTGCACGATGTCTTTGCCATCGAAAGTGCAGGGACAGAATGGCCGTGAGCCCTGTCCTGCACCCGTGTTCCAGATCATTCCGCATCACCTTGCGGACCTTATGGTTAGTGCGCGGTTAAGATCAATGCCCGCAGCAGCCGGTCTTAACGGGACGTTAACCATGCAGGCGGCAATTATTGCCGGGAGGGTTGCTGGCATTCGGTGCCCCGTCCGCAAGGGATCACGCAGATGGCGATTGGTGGGCTTCCGCTGTTCGATGCGCTGAAAGCGCGGATGAGCTGGCATCACGCCCGCCAGAAGGTGCTGGCGGAAAACGTCTCGAATGCCGATACGCCCGGCTTCCGGCCGCTCGATGTCAAGCCGCCGGCACAGGCCAGTGGCGGCCTGCAACTGGCGCGCACGCAGGGCGGCCACATTCCGGTCGGCGGAGCGGGCGGTGCCAATGACCCTTCGCGTCAGCGCCGCTTCGAGACCACGCCATCCGGCAATGGCGTCAATCTCGAAGACGAGATGATGAAGGTTGCCCAGAACAACCAGGACTACCAGCTCGCCGCGACGCTCTACCAGAAGAGCCTCGGGCTGATGAAAACCGCCATTGGCCGCCGCTGAGGAGCCCGCATCATGGATCTGCTCAAGAGCATCGTCGCCGCCGCATCGGGCCTTCGGGTCCAGTCCGGCCGCATGAAGGTGATTTCCGAGAACCTCGCCAATGCCGACTCGACCATGGACCGGCCCGGTGCCGACCCCTACCGGCGCAAGGTGCCGACCTTCAAGGGCCAGCTTGACCGGGAGCTGGGTGTCCGCACCGTCGAACTTGGTCGTGTCCGCACCGATACATCGCCGTTCCGCACGCGCATCGAGCCGGGGCACCCGGCGGCGGATGCGAACGGCGAGGTCAAGCTGCCGAATGTCAATTCGCTGATCGAGACCATGGACATGCGCGAGGCCCAGCGCAGCTACGAGGCCAACCTCAACGTGATTTCATCGGCGCGCCGGATGATCTCGCGCACCATCGAAATCCTGCGCGCCTGATGGCTGATCGTGGAGGGCTGAAGCGATGACAACCTCATCTTTCGTGGCCGGTGCCTACAATGCGGCGCAGGGCCTCGGTTCAAAGAGCCTGCTGGCCAAGCCGGCGCAGGGAGCCGGCGCGGTAGGCGGGCAGATCCCCGACTTTTCCGCCATGGTCAAAAGTGCGGTCGAGGGCGTCGGCGCAGCCGGTGCCAAGGCCGACCAGCAGGTGGCCGCCGCCGTGGGTGGCCGGGCCGACCTCGTCAACGTGGTGACGGCGGTGGCCGAGAGCGAGGCGGCCATCGAGACACTTGTCGCGGTGCGTGACCGCATCATCGCGTCTTACGAAGAAATCATGCGCATGCAGGTGTGACGTTGGCTGGTCCGTCCGGCGTTCCGTCCTGCCTGTTCCCGATCCCATTCCTTCCGTTCCCAACCGAAAGCCAGGTCCATGACCGGAGCCGTGATCCTCGACATCGCCCGTGACGGCATCGTCACCTTCCTCAAGGCGGGGGCACCGGTGATGCTGGTCGCACTGGTGATCGGCCTTGCGATCTCGATCCTCCAGGCGCTGACCCAGGTGCAGGAACAGACGCTGGTGTTCGTGCCCAAGATCATCGCCGTGTTCGCTTCGATGATGCTCTTCCTGCCTTTCATGGGCGATGCGCTCGGAAGCTATATGATGCGAATCGCGGCGCGAATCGCAGCCGGCGGCTGAAGGGTGTCCGACGCCTCCTGCCCCGGCCAGGACGGGCGCACCGCACGGGCCGTTGCGGCCCGGTGCAAGGAGAGTCATGACCATCACCATCCTGCCGGAACTGGCGGCCCTGTTCATGCTCGTGTTCGCGCGCGTGGGCACGATGGTGATGCTGATGCCGGGCCTCGGCGAACGCTTCGTGCTCAACCGGGCCAAGCTGGCGATTGCGGTGTTCCTGGCCCTGTTGCTGATGCCTGTCGCCAGACCGCTGATGCAGGTGCCGTCCGATCCGGCGGGGCTGATGAGCCTGCTCATCTCGGAAATCCTGATCGGGGCCATTCTCGGGCTCTCGGCGCGGCTGATCATGGCGGCGCTCCAGACTGCCGGCGTGATCGTGGCCAACCAGATCGGACTGGGTTTCGCGACAGCGGTCGATCCGGCCATGGGACAGCAGAACCCGTCCATCGGCAACTTCCTGTCGATCCTCGGCATCACGCTGGTGCTGGTCACGGACCTGCATCATCTGGCCATCGGCGCGATCCACAACAGTTACACGATGCTGCCGCCTGGTGCCTATCCGTCGGTGGGCGATGCCTCGGCGCTCGGCCTGCAGGCGGTGAGCAAGGGCTTTTCCATCGCGGTGCAGATGTCGGCTCCTTTCATCGTCTTCGGCCTGCTGTTCAACCTCGGGCTCGGCGTTCTGGCGCGGCTGATGCCGCAATTCCAGGTGTTCTTTCTGGGCGCACCCGCCGCCATCCTGATCGGCATGGCGATCCTGGCCGCCATCGTCTCCATCATGATGACCGTGTTCCTCGGAGAGCTCGGCAGCTTCCTCAAGCAGCTCAGCGGGTGACCGCCCATGGCTGACCAGAAGGACGATGACGACAAGACAGAAGAGCCGACACAGCGAAAGCTGGAAGAGGCCATCAAGAAAGGCGATGTCGCCAAGAGCATCGAGCTCAACACGTTCTTCATCCTGGCCGGGTTCACGCTTGCCATTCTGATCGCCGGCGGCCATGCGGTGCGCGAGACGGCGCTGGGCCTGCGCAGCTTCCTCATGAATGCCCATCAGGTGCCATCGAGCGGCATGACCATGCAGTGGGTCACGGCGCGCGGCTTCGGCGAGGCGATGCTGGCTTCGGGCGGCATCTTCGGGATCGTGATGGTGGCGGCGCTGGTCGGGTGCCTGATCCAGCACAAGCCCTTGTGGACCTTCGAGCCGATGACGCCGAAGCTGAGCAAGCTGTCGCTGATGCAAGGCGCCAAGCGCATCTTCGGCAAGGAAGCGATCGCCAACTTCATCAAGGGCATGCTCAAGGTCGGCATTGTCGGCGCTGTGGTCAGCGTGGTGCTGTGGCGCGAGCATGACCGGCTCGATGCCTTCACCCGCATGGACATCGCCGCCATCCTGCCGGCCACCGCCGCCATTGTGATCAAGATGATGATCGGCGTGCTCGCGATCTACTTCTTTGTCGGCATCGGCGATTTCGTCTACCAGCGCTTCACCTGGATGAAGCGTCAGCGCATGACGCGCGAGGAACTGAAGCAGGAATACAAGGACACGGACGGCAACCCCGAGATCAAGGCCAAGCTGCGCCAGATCCGCACCCAGCGCCTGCGCCGCAGGATGATGGCCAAGGTGCCGGAAGCCACCGTGATCGTCACCAACCCGACCCACTATGCCGTTGCGCTGCAATACGAGGCTGGCATGGATGCGCCGATCTGCGTGGCCAAGGGTGTCGACGCCATGGCGTTGAAGATCCGCGAAGTCGCCAACGATCATGACGTGCCGATCATCGAGAACCCGCCTCTGGCCCGCGCGCTGCACGCTTCGGTCGATCTGGACGAAACCGTGCCGGTGGAACACTACAAGGCGGTCGCCGAGGTGATCGGTTTTGTCTTGCGCACCCGGCGCAGGCGCGCCTAACTGACGTGACAGGCGCGCTGTGCGCGGCGCTGTGCGAACCATGAAGGCTCCCAAGGCGTGAAGGCCCCCCAGGAATGACGCAGGCAACCCAGGAGCAGCAGATGCGCAAAGGCCAGCCGGCCGCAGGCGGGGCTGCCATCGACCGGTCCGACAAGCCCGGCAGCATCGGCCTGCTGATGCTGGTCGCCGGCACCATCGTGGGGGCTGCCATCGCGCTTGGCTTTCTGGCCAACGAATGGGCGCAGCCGCTGATTCTCGCGTTCCTGGCGCTGCTGTCGGTGATCGGGGTGTTCTGCCTGTTTGCGCTGTCGATCGGGCTGATCCAGTTCTCCGGTCGCTCCGGCCGTAACGACCTGACACGCACCATCGTCGATGAGGCGGAGGATGGTGTCATCGTCACCGAGGCGGACAACCGCATCATCTACGCCAACCGCGCCTACCAGGCGCTGTCCGGCGCGGCCACGGTGGCCGAGATCAGGCCGGTCGAGCGCCTATTTGCCGGCGGCTCGGATGTTTCGGAGGTGGTCTACAGGCTGGCGCTGGCGGCGCGCGAAGGGCGCTCGCAGACCGACGAGATCCGGCTGTCGCCGCCGCTGACCGGCAAGGGCGATGCCGGCTGGTATCGCGTTTCGGTGAGCATGACCACGCGCAGCGATGGCAAGACGGCAACGCTGTGGCGCGTGCGCGACATCACACGGGAGCGCATCGGGCAGGAGAACGTCTTTCAGGAACTGCAGCAGGCCATCGATTTCCTCGATCACGCGCCCGCCGGCTTCATGTCGATCGATCCTGACGGCTCGGTGCCCTATCTCAATGCCACGCTGGCCGGCTGGCTCGATTATGACCTGGCCAAGGTCGGATCGGGCGGCCTTTTGCTCAAGGACATCGCTCCGCTCAACGCGGTGGCGCTGGTCTCGGCGATCAGCGGCAAGCCGGGCGAGGTCCGCACGGAAGTGGTCGATGTCGACCTGCGCCGGCGCAATGGCCAGTCGCTGCCGGTCCGCCTGCACCACGAGGTTGCCTTCGGGCAGGACGGCACACCGGGTGCCTCGCGCACGCTGGTGCTCAACCGCACGCCGGGCGAGGCGGGGGCCGATGCCGGCACGGCTGCCGAAGCGCGGCTGGCGCGGTTCTTCAACAACACGCCGATGGCCATCGCCACCGTGGGGGCCGAGGGCCGGATCGTGCGTTCGAATGCTGCTTTCGCGCGGCTGTCGGTCGGCCTTCCCGCCACTGGCCTCGCCGGCCTGATCCGCGAGGCTGACTGGGCCGCGCTGCAGCCGGCGCTCAGCGCCGCCGGCAGTGGCAGCGCCGACATCAAGCCACTCGATGTCTCGATTGTCGGGGAGGGCGACCGGTCGGCAAGGCTGTTCCTCGCCCCTGTGATCGATGGCGAGGGCGGCGAGGAAAAGGCCATTGTCTATGCGCTGGAGACCACCTCCGAGCGCAAGCTGAAGGAGAACATCGACCAGGCGCAGAAGATGCAGGCTGTCGGCCAGCTCGCCGGCGGCATCGCGCACGATTTCAACAACGTGCTGCAAGTGATCATCAACGCCTCGGATTTTCTGCTGGCCAGCCACAAGCCCACCGATCCGTCGTTCCAGGACATCATGCAGATCAAGCAGAACGGCCTGCGTGCCGCCTCGCTGGTGCGGCAACTGCTGGCCTTCTCCCGCCGCCAGACCCTGCGCCCGCAGGTGCTGGAATATGGCGATGTGCTCTCGGACCTGTCGCTGATGCTCAAGCGCGTGGTCGGTGACACGATCGGCCTCGATGTGCGCCACGGGCGCGACCTGTGGCCGATCAAGGCGGATGTCGGCCAGCTCGAACAGGTCATCGTCAACCTGGCCGTCAACGCGCGCGACGCGATGAAGCCGGGCGGCAAGCTGACCTTGCGCACGCGCAATGTGAGCGAAGCTGAATCGCGCAGCTTCAACTACGCCTCGATGCCGAAGGGCGATTATGTGCTGCTTGAGGTCGAGGATACCGGCTCCGGTATCCCGCCCGAGTTGCTCGACAAGATCTTCGAGCCGTTCTTCACCACCAAGGATGTGGGCAAGGGCACCGGACTTGGGCTTTCGATGGTCTATGGCATCGTCAAGCAGACGGGCGGGTTCGTCTTCGCGGACTCGGTTGTCGGCCAGGGCACGACCTTCCGCATCTTCCTGCCGCGCCATGTCGCCACCGCCGAGGAGGAGGCTGCCGAGGCCAAGGCCAAGGTTGCGGCTGCCGCGCCCGCGGCCGCCGTCGACCACACCGGTGCCGGCACGATCCTGCTGGTGGAGGACGAGGACGCCGTGCGCGCCCTCAATGCCCGCATGCTGATCAGCCGCGGCTACACCGTGATCGAGGCCGATTCAGGCGTCGCGGCCTTGCGTGAACTCGAAGCCCATGGCCGCGATGTCGATCTCGTGGTCTCGGACGTGGTGATGCCCGAGATGGACGGACCGACGCTGCTGGGCGAGTTGCGCA
Organism: Beijerinckiaceae bacterium; assembly: GCA_025459195.1. GTDB lineage: Bacteria > Pseudomonadota > Alphaproteobacteria > Rhizobiales > Beijerinckiaceae > Allobosea. The sequence continues at coordinate 18,146 of JALORF010000011.1, read as the reverse complement.
AGCGCAACCCCAGAACCCGCTTCGTTTTCGTCTCCGGCTATGCCGAGGAGGCCTTCAAGAAGAACCTGCCCGAGGGCGAGAGCTTCCACTTCCTGCCCAAGCCTTTCACCATGAAGCAGCTTGTCGAGACCGTGAAGGCCGCGATGGGGTGAGGGGGTCCTGTCGGTTTGCCCGGCAGGGCGCATGCGCCAGTCTTGCCCTGGCTCACCCGATGGCGCGCATCTCCACCGCAAATCTTTTCCAGTTCGCCACATAGCCCGCTGCGCTGGTGGTGAGCCTTGCGGCGGCGGCGTCGTCCAGCGTGCGGATGGCGCGGGCCGGCGAGCCGACGATGAGCGAATTGTCGGGAAACTCCTTGCCTTCGGTGACAAGGGCATTGGCGCCGACGAGGCAGTTCTTCCCGATCCGGGCGCCATTGAGGATGGTCGCGCCCATGCCAACGAGGCTGTTGTCGCCGATGGTGCAGCCGTGGAGGATGGCGTGGTGGCCGATGGTGCAATCGCTCCCGATGCTCAGTGGAAAGCCCATGTCGGTGTGCAGCATGGCGTTTTCCTGGATGTTGCTGCGTGCCCCGACCGAGATCAACTCGTTGTCGCCGCGCAGCACTGCCCCGAACCAGATGCCGACATCCTCGGCCAGCAGCACCTTGCCGATGACATGGGCTGCGGGCGCGATCCAGAACCGGCCCGGCGGCGGCAAGTGCGGCGCATGGTCGGCGAGGGCGTAGATCGGCATGGTTCGTGCTCCTTGGGCCAGCGGGCAACTGCCCGGAACTAGGGTGTTGCGCGCGCCGGCAAAGGGGTGATGGTCGCCAGGAACGCGCTGATGGCGGCGATGAAATCGTCATTGCTGTCGCCGGCCACCATGTGGCGGGCCTTGGCCACGTCGACGCTGGTCATGGTGCGGGCGACACCCAGGAATTCCTGCGCCGCTTCATCGGTCACCAGTTCGCTGAAGGCTCCGCGCACCAGAAGGCCCGGAATGGCAAGCAGCGCCGCCTGACGCATCAGCGTGTCGCGAACGGCGTCCCATTCGGCGTTGACCGAGCGGGGACCGTCGAGAAAGCGCGGATCCCAGTGCCAGCGCCAGCGCCCGTCAGGGTCATGGCGCAGGTTGCGGCGCAGGCCATCGAGCGAGGCCGGGCGCGGGCGGTGCGGCAGGTAGGCAGCCACCGCATCGGCCGCTTCCTCGACGGAGGCGAAGCCCTCGGCGGCGCGGGCGCGCATGAAGCCCTGGATGGTGTCGACGCCAGCCGGGTTCATCTGCGGCACGATGTCGACCATGCACAGGGCCGAGAAAGGCGGATCGGCGGGGTCATCGAGGGCCAGCAACGCTGCGATGCCGCCAAGCGATGCGCCGATCACCACCGGCTTCAGCCCGGTCCGGTCAGCGATCTGGCGGGCCACGGCTCTGGCATCGCGGGCAAAGTCCGGAAAGGCATAGGCACCGTCATTGGCCCAGTCGCTCGCGCCGTGGCCGCGCTGGTCCAGCGCAATGACCTGCCAGGAGTGGGCGAGGGCAAGGCCGGTCTTGCGCCAGGCATGGCGGGTCTGCCCGCCGCCATGCAGCAAGAGGGCACTGCGTTCGGCATGGCCGTGGACCGTGGCGACGAGCCTGCCGCCATCGGCGCCGCGATAGATGCGCTGAAGGCCGGTTCTATCGGCTGGCGAGCGGCTGGTCGCGCTGGTCATGGGCGGCCTGTCATGGGCGGCGCGCGAGGAAATCGAGCACGCCCTGCTTGTGCGTGCGGTCGCCCACCGCAAGGTTGTGGTCGCGGCCCGGAATATCCAGAACCTCGCCATGCGGCAGCAGGGCGACCAGGGGGGCTGCGGGGCCGGCCACATGGTCTGCGGTGCCGACCGAGACCAGCACCGGCATGGTGATGCGCCGCACCTCGTCCTCGCTCAGGGTCTGGCGCGAGCCACGGATGCAGGCGGCCATCGAGGGCAGGTCGCTGCCCGTGGCTTCGGCAAAGGCCCTGAACATGCGCTGGGTCGGGTCAGTGAGGTCACTGACATGGCCAACCTCCATCGCATCCGCGATACCCAGGGGCAGGCCGACCCCATCGACCAGCTTGATGCCGAGCCCGCCAAGCAGGGCCGAACGCACGCGGGCCGGATGCGCGAGAGCCAGGTGCGCGGTGATGCGCGCGCCCATCGAGTAGCCCATGACATCGGCGCGGCCGATGCCGAGATGATCCATCAGCCGGCTGACATCATCGGCCATGATGGCGGCATGATAGGCAGCCGGGTCGGCCAGGCGCTCGCTCTGGCCGTGGCCGCGATTGTCGAGCGCGATGACGCGGCGACCATCGCCGGCGAGCAGCTTCACCCAGCCTGTATTGACCCAGTTGACCATGTGGTTGGAGGCGAAACCATGCACCAGCACGATCGGCTCATGCCTGTCGGCGGCGGTTGGCGGCACATCGACAAAGGCGATGCCCACGCCACTTGAGGAAAAGCGCTGCATGCGGCCGTCCTGCTCAGCGCGACTTGGGCTTGGCGGCGGCCATCCGCACCGTGCCGAGCACGGCGGCAGACCTGCTGCTTGCGGCCGGCCTGCGGGCATGGCGGCGCACGCGCGCCTTTGGCGCAGGCTGGTGCTCCTTCTCGATGGTGCGGCCCACCCGTTCGACCCGGCGCATGACGCGCAGGAAATTGGCACCGGCCAGGCGCGACAGCACCTGCTCGCCATGGCCGCGCCGGATCAGCTCTGCGAACAGGGCCGGATAGACCGAGGCATCCTCAAGGCCGACCGGCTGCGGTCCGCCATAGAAATCCCCACCGATGCCGACATGGTCCGGGCCGGCGAGCTTGAGGAGATATTCGACATGCTCACAGAATTGGGCCAGCGTGGCTGGCGGAAGCGGGCCAAAATCCGGTGGATCGTCAAGGGCGGCAATCACCGCCGGATCAGCATTCGGCCAGTGTGCGCGCTTGATCTTCTCGATGCGCTTCCACAGTTCCGGGTTGATGAAGGAGGGCACGAAGGTCGCCATGATGATGCCCTCGCTCTCGGCCACAGCCCTGATCAGGCTGTCCGGCGCATTGCGCGGATGCGGGCACAGCGCATGGGCATTGGAGTGGGACAGCACCACCGGCGCGCGGCTGGCCTTGATGACGGCATGCGCAGCCTGCGGCGAAGCGTGGGACAGATCGACGATGATGCCGAGGCGGTTGAGTTCGGCCACCAGTTCATGCCCGAAATTGGACAGCCCGTTGGCGATCGGCCTGTCGGTGGAGGAATCCACCCATGGCAGCGAGCCATTGTGGCACAGCGTGATCAGGCGGACGCCAAGCTGGTGCCACATCCGGATCGGGGCCAGCGAGCCCTCGCAGCCGACCGTCCCTTCCACGGAAATCAGGGTGCCGATCTTGCCCTTGCGCTTGGCGGCGGCAATGTCCGTGGCGCGGCGGACGGGCATGAAGACATCGGCATGCAGCGCTTCCATGCGCCGGATCAGATCGATCTGTTCCAGCGTCACCGTGGCTGGATTGGCGATCTCGCTCGGCAGGAAAGCGGCCATGACCTGAACCGTGACCATGCCGGCCTTGAGGCGCGGGATGTCGGTGTCGGTTTCCGGATGCACCTTTGTCAGGTCATAGGCGACCAGATCCCCGCCTGATGCCTTGCGCAGAACCCAGGGCAGGTCGTTGTGGCCGTCGATCAGCGGGGCTGTTTTCAGCAATTCGACAGCCCGCTTGTGTGCGCCGTCCTTGCGACCGATCTCGCGTGCCAGAGCCATGGCGCATCCTCACTGTGTCGTGGCGCGGGAACTGGCGAGCGCCAGGGCTGCCGCACCGAAATCCCGCCGCCGGTTGGCCTGCCGGAACAGCGCCTCGTCATCGGCACCCCAGACCGAGGCTTGATAGTCCTCGTCGACCGAGGCCGCCAGCCAGGCGGACTCCGCATCGAGCCTGCCATGGGCCAGCGCCAGCGCGATCACGGCCGAGCCGCTGATCGTGGTGGCTGCGCTCAGCGCCGCAAGCGGCACCGGTGCCGCCACGGCCGCGACGGCCTCGGCGATGCGGGCCAGCGCCCGGGGCGATTGCGTCACATGGATGATGCCGTTGGCCGGGGCGAGCTCTGCGCCAAGGGTCGAGCCGGCCCAGGCCAGCAACGGATCCCAGGCCGCACACTGGCGTTCGGTGAGTTCGCGCGGGGTCTCGGCGCGGTAGCAGATCAGGTCCGAGCCGGCATAGCGCACGATCTCCGCACGCACCGGCTCCGGAACATCGCGGACACCATCGATGGCAGCGTTGGCAAGCCGCGTCAGCGGCATCGCCGCGGGGTCGATCCGCTCCTGCTGGGCCTGCCATTCGGCAGCCATGGCGACAGCGATGGCCTGGTTGTCGACCGCCAGCGGCTGACGGGCCGGTGTCCGTGCGGCCTTGCCGTCGAGCAGCACCTGCCACAGGCCCTGCCGCAATTCCACCGAGGCCGTGGTGTAGAAACGCTTCGGAAGCGCATTGCGCATGCTGCCCTGGGCGGCCTTCATCGGGTCGCTGGGTTCGTGCGCGTCGCGGGCACCGAACAGGGAGAGGAAGGCATCAGTCGACATCGCAAAATTGCTAGCATGCCCGCCCCGGCGCGTCAGCGCCAAAGATGACAAAACCGTCATCCTCGCGCCATCGCAGCGACAGGGGCATGGCGGCATGATGCGGACATCGAGACCACGATACCCACTGAAACCGGAGAAACCGAGATGAAACGCCTCACCCTGATTGCCGCTGCTTCCGTGTTGCTGATCGGTGCCGCTGCCTATGCGCAGCCCGCGCCGCAGTCCTCGCCCCAGCCCGGTTCCGGCCCGCGTGCCGAGCAGTCCACCAGCCGCATGGAGCGCCGCGCCGCCCGCATGGAAGAGCGCATGAACCGCCGCATCGAACAGCTCAAATCCGACCTGAAGCTCACGCCGGCCCAGGAGCCGCTCTGGGCTCCGGTTCAGGCCCAGTTGCGCAAGATGCAGGATGAACGCCGCGCCAGCCGTCAGGGCAACATGGAGCGCATGCGCAATGCCGAGTTGCCGGACAGGCTGGATTTCATGGCGCAGCGCGCCGCGACCGGTGCCACCAACATGCGCGAATTGTCCACCGCCGTGAAGCCGCTCTGGGCCACGCTGGATGCCAACCAGAAGGAAACGGTCCGCAAGAGCCTGCCGGGCGGTCGCTGGCAGGGGCGCGGCGACGGCCATGGTGAAGGTCGCGGAGAAAGTCGCGGAGAAGGTCGCGGTGGACGCGGCGGCGACGGGCGCAACTGAGCGGCTGGTTCGCGGCCTCCAAGCAGGCCATCCTGACAACACAAAAGCCGCCCGTGAGGGCGGCTTTCGCTTGTCTGGCAGATCTGATGACCGGCGGAGGCCGGCCAGCCGAACTCAGCGCGAGTAGAACTCGACCACGAGGTTGGGTTCCATCTGCACCGGATAGGGCACATCGGTGAGCGTGGGAACGCGGGCCAGCTTGGTGGTCATCTTGGTGTGGTCGGTTTCGAGATAATCCGGCACGTCGCGCTCGGCGAGGCCGACCGCTTCGAGCACCAGGATCATCTGCCTGGAGGCTTCCTTGACGGCCACGACATCACCCGGCTTCACCGAGTAGCTCGGGATGTTGACCTTGCGACCATTGACCGTGACGTGGCCATGGTTGACGAACTGGCGCGCGGCGAACACGGTCGGCACGAACTTGGCGCGGTAGACAACCGCATCCAGACGGCATTCGAGCAGGCCGATCAGGTTTTCGCCCGAGTCACCCTTCATGCGCACGGCTTCGGCATAGTAGCCACGGAACTGGCGCTCGGAGATGGAGCCGTAATAGCCCTTGAGCTTCTGCTTGGCGCGGAGCTGGGTGCCGAAATCCGACATCTTGCCCTTGCGGCGCTGGCCATGCTGGCCGGGGCCGTATTCGCGGCGATTGACCGGGGACTTCGGGCGGCCCCAGATATTCTGGCCCATGCGGCGGTCGAGCTTGTATTTGGCGGCGTGGCGCTTTGACATGTCGCGTGTCCTCTTGGATGCGAGTTGTGAGGACCGCGCCCTCCTGCTCCACACACCGGACCTTGATCCGGAGCGGGCGACAGAACCAGGCTGATCTCAGCCGGTTCACGGGTGCGGAAAAAGCCACGCGGGCCATTGCTGACCCGCGCGACGGGCTGCTTAAAGCCATGAACCGGCTTCGATGTCAACGGTCAACCGGACTTTCCGGCCGATCCGTCCTCAGCGTGCGCTCGCCTTGCTGTCACAATCCACGCCGAAGCCAGCCAGCGCCCTGACAACCTCGGGCCCGGGCGGACCTGCGCTGAAAAGGGCCGTGGCCTCGCCGGCGAGGCTGTGCGCCGGGCCTGGTCCGAGCAGTTGCACGACGCGCCGGGCAATGGCTGGTGCCGGATCGATCCACGTCACCGGCCATGGCGCGAGCGCCTGCAGGCGCGGCAGCAGCAAGGGGTAGTGGGTGCAGGACAAGGTGATCACATCGGTGCGGCGCACGGTTCCGTCGGCATCGGTGACGCTGGCGAAGCAGGGTGCGATCTCGGCGCCGATCTCGGCGTCGCTGGCCGGTTCGCCATGCATCTGGGCTTCGGCCATGCCGGCCAGGCGCGCCGACCCCACCAACGTGACATCGCAATCGCCGGCATAGCTGCGCACAAGGTCCCGTGTGTAGTCGCGGGCCACGGTTCCGGGCGTGGCCAGCACCGAGAACAGGCGGCTCTGGGAGCGCTCCGCCGCCGGCTTGATGGCCGGCACCGTGCCGACGAACGGCGTGGCAAAGCGGGCGCGGAGTGCCGGCAGGGCCAGGGTCGAGGCCGTGTTGCAGGCCATCACCACGCAATCGGGACCATGCGCTGCGATCAGGGTTCCGATCTGGTCGATCAGTCGCGCCACCAGGTCGGGCTCGCGCCATGCGCCATAGGGAAAGGCCGCATCATCCGCGACATAGAGAAAGGTGGCGTCGGGACGGGCGCGGACGATCTCGCGGAACACCGTCAGGCCGCCAAGGCCTGAATCGAACACCAGAATCCGGGGGGAACGGCTCATCATCACCACGGCCTGATGCGCCCGTCCGGCCAGAAGATCAACGCCCTGCACCTGTCTCACATCCCGTTGCGGCAGGAAGCGATCATGCTGCGGGGATGGTTGCCAAATCCTGAAAAACCGCCGCGATCAGGCTTTCAGGCTGGCTGCGCAGGCGCGCGCCGCGCTCCAGGCCGACAAGGTTGCGCCGCCAACGGTCATCGCGCCGCCGCCTCCCGTGGCCTCGCCCGCGAACCAGAGCCGCAAGGCCACCGGTTCGGCCAGCGCTGCGCGGGCTGCACTGTGGCCGGGCCGGCAGACGGAGTAGGAGCCGTGTGCGAGCGGATCATGCCACCAGGAGGCGAGGCGGCCCGCCTTGACCGCGCCGCGCACCGAAGCGCCCAGCATGCCGGCCAGCAGGTCGGTCACATGGCTGACGGCTGCGGCCTCACCGGCTGCACCGAGGGCGCGGGCGACGTCGCCGCCGCAGATGGCCACGGCCAGCGGCTTTCCGCCCGGGAACATCTCGATCATCGTCATGGCCTCTGGCCGGGTGGCTTCCATCAGCGTGGTGCCATCGGACAAGCCGAAGCGGTCGCCTTCGAGCCTGAGTGCGATCTTGGTCAGCGCACCCATGCCGATGCCGTCGAGGGCCGCCCTGTGGCCGGGTGGCAACTCTGGCGTGAAGCGGATGCCACCAGCTTTCAGCACGCCGACCGGAACGGTGATGATCGCGGCGCGCGCCGTGATCGTGCCGCGCGGTGTCACGGCCTCGATGCCGCCGTTGCCCCAGCCGATTGCCGTGACAGGTGTGGAGAGGCTGACGGGCAGCGCCTTGCCATAGGCGGCCACCAGCGCGCCATAGCCGCCGGTGGTGGTCATGTCAGGCCCGCTCCACAGGCTCTGGTTGTCCAGCACCGAAATGCGCTCGCCGTCCTCGCCGAGCACCAGCAGCAGGCCCGAACGGGCGATCTCGCGGCTTTCAGGGGCCATGTCGGCCACGGCTTCGGCCAGCGACATGTCGCGTCCGCTGGCAGCAACGCGCTCCATCCGTGCTTCCATCTCGCGGAAAGCCTGCCAGCGGCGGCCACGCTCGATCATGCCGAGGGGCTGACCGCCGGCATGGACCTGCCAGCCGCCGGAGCGCCAGCCCGAGCCATCGAGGCTGACGCCGAGATCGCGGGCAATCGCGACCCATGGATTGCGATCAGCGAAGTGCACAATTTCCGCACCCGCATCGAAGGCTGCCCCCAGCGAGGCATCCGTGAAGGCGCGCCCGCCGATCCGCTCGCGGGCTTCGACCATGCGGAAACTGATGCCAAGGCGTGTCAGCTCGCGCGCCGCGCTGAGGCCAGCCGCGCCGGCCCCGACGATCAGAACGTCGGCATCAGCCGCGAACAGCCGCGCCGTCATGCCGGGCAGGGCTGCGGCAGCGAGCCCGCCGGCCAGCAGGGTGCGCCGCGACGGGCATGATGATCGCTTGGTTCCGGTCATGCCCCGACATGCCAAAGACCGATGGCAACGCCAAGGCATCATGCCATCACTAAGTTGTCAGGTCGGCCTCTCAGACCGATGGCAACGCGGCCAGCATGGCCTTGACGTCCGCCATGGCGGCAGCCAGCGCAGCCGGCTCGCGCGAGCGCACGATCAGGTTGGTGTTGGGCTGACCGGCCTCATCCCAGAACGGATAGGAGCCGATCATCGTGGCCGGATGCGCCTTGGCGACCGCGCGCAGAGGCTCGCCGATGTCGCCCTCGCGCCTGTCCGCGCGCACGCTCTCCGACAGCAGCTTCACGCCGGTCTGAAGCGTCGGCGCGACCGCATCGAGCATGGCCTGCATGATCACCGGCACGCCGGCCATGACGATGACATTGCCGATGCGGAAACCCGGCACCTTGTTGTAGCTGTTGTGGACCAGTTCCGCGCCTTCGGGCATCCGCGCCATGCGCAGCCGGGCCTCGTTGAGTTCCTCGGGCTTGAAACGCTCGCGCATCACGGCCACGGCACGTTGGTCGACATCGATCGGCAGCCCGAATGCCTTGGCTACGCAATCGGCGGTGATGTCATCATGGGTGGGTCCGATGCCGCCCGTGGTGAAGACATAGCTGTAGCGCGCGCGAAGGGCATTGAGGGCGGTGACGATCTCGTCCTCTTCGTCCGGAACGACGCGGACCTCCTTCAGGTCGATGCCGATGTTGGTCATGTACTCGGCAATGTAGCCGATGTTCTTGTCCTTGGTGCGCCCGGACAGGATCTCGTCGCCGATGATCAGCAATGCGGCGGTGATGATGGCGGGGTCTGGCATGGTTGTCCCTTGGCAAAGCGGCGGGCTGCGCGGGCCGTGTTCCCCGTTCAGCCGGGATCGTGGTAAGCGCGCCGCACACGTCACACAAGCGGAATTGACCCGATGGACCTGCCGCCCCTTGTCACCGGTCGCCTGATCCGGCGCTACAAGCGTTTCCTCGCCGATGTGGAACTGGACACAGGCGAGGTGATCACCGCCCATTGTGCCAATCCCGGCTCGATGATGGGCTTGCAGGCACCCGGCATCCCGGTGTGGCTTTCTGTGTCCGATGATCCGAAGCGCAAGCTGAAGCATTCGTGGAAACTGGCCAAGGTCGATTTCGGCTGGTGCGGGCCGCAACTGGTCTCGATCGATACCGGCCATCCCAACACGCTGGCCGAAGAAGCGATCCGCGCGGGGCGGATCGCCGCTCTTGCGGGCTATGGCTCGGTGCGGCGCGAGGTGCGCTATGGGCGCAACAGCCGCATCGATCTGCTTCTGACGGGCAGCGACGACACGGCCAGCCAGCGGCCGGACTGCTATGTCGAGGTGAAGAATGTCCACCTGATGCGGCAACCCGGGCTGGCCGAGTTCCCCGATTCCGTCACCAGCCGGGGCGCCAAGCATCTGGAGGAGCTGGGCGACATGGTGGAGGCGGGCCACAGGGCCGTGATGCTGTTCGTGGTGCAGATGGCCGCCGAGCGCTTCGCCATCGCCGGCGACATCGACCCTGCCTATGCCACGGCGCTGGAGCGGGCCAGGGCGCGCGGGGTCGAGGTGCTGGTCCATGTCTGCACGATGGCGACCGACCGGATCGTGCTGGCCGGGCCGATCCCGTTCAGGGATGAGGGGCCGTCAGCCCTGCGGCAGGGGCGCTGATGGTCGCTCGAAGATGAAGTTGAGGCGCGTGTGCCGGACCAGCCGGTAGCCCGCTTTCTCGAGCAGGGGCCTGAGATCGACATTCCACTTGGAGGTGGAGTCCTCGATGATCAGCAGGCTGGGCCAGAGATGCTCGTTGCCGGCTGCCAAAAACGGTTCGAGGATCAGGTCCTCAGCCCCTTCGACATCGATCTTCATGCCATCGACACGGGCAAATCCTTCGGAGGCGAGCAGATCGACCAGCGGCAGGGCAGGGGCCCTGACAGCCTGCGCCGAGGTTGAGTTCAACACCCGGACGCTGGATTCGCCCTCGTTGCGCGGATCAAGGAACAGGGTCAGCTCGCCCGCCTTGTCAGCCACGGCGCAGGCAACCGCCTTGATCGTGCCGAACGGGTTGAGACCGATGTTGTAGGCCAGTTTGGCAAAGACCCGCGGCTGTGGTTCCACGGCCAGAATGCGGGCACCCGAGCCCGCGAGCGCTGCCACGAACAGCGCATAGGCCCCGATATTGGCGCCGATATCGACGAAATGGTAGCCATCGCGGGCGTGCGCGCCGATGTGGCGGCGCAACGCCGCCAGTTCCTCGACGTCGAAATGCTGCGGCATGAACAGCACGCGTTTTTCGCAGACATTGCTCTGCGGATGGATGCGCATGCGCGCGCCCAGGGTCTCGGTGTCGACCGGCGTGCCCTTGAGCTGCGCGATTGCCAGCCGCCGCAGCAGGAAGGCGAAGCGGCGGCTTGTCCAGGCCGACGTGCTGGCGCGCGTGTGCTGGATCGCCCAGGCAACAAAGCCCCGGGCGGCATAGGTGCCGAAGGCAGGCGCTTCGGGCTGGCTGGATGTGCGACAACGCGCCCGGCAGCAAGGCCGGCCTTTACCTGCCGCCGAACTTGCGCGATAGCCAAGCGGGCGGCATCCTTCTTCCAGCGGCGGCGTGCCCTGGCCGGCTCGCAGGGCAGAGCCGCACACGAGACGAAACCATGGCCACGGACGACACCAGCACCGGCATGCGACGCCGCAGCAGCGAGATCAAGCGGCACGGGCCCGAGGCGTTCGCGGCCATGCGCAAGGCTGGCCGGCTGGTGGCCGAAGGGCTGGACATGATCGCCGCGCATGTGCGGCCCGGCGTGCTGACCTCCGAACTCGACCGGCTGATGTTCAGCTTCGCCATGGACCACAAGGCCTATCCGGCGACGCTGAACTATCGCGGATACCGCTATTCGATCTGCACCTCGATCAACCATGTGGTCTGCCATGGCATGCCCGATGACAAGCCGCTGCGCGATGGCGACATCATCAACATCGACTACACCCTGATCGTCGATGGCTGGCATGGTGATGCCAGCCGGATGTATGGCGTGGGCAACCTCAACCGCAAATCAGAGCGTCTGTGCGAAATAACCCACGAGAGCCTGATGCGCGGCATCGCGGCGGTGCGCCCCGGCGGCCATTTCGGCGACATCGGCCATGCGATCCAGTCCTATGCGGAAGGCGAGCGCTGCTCGGTGGTGCGTGATTTCTGCGGCCACGGGCTTGGCCGCCTGTTTCACGACGCGCCCAACATCCTGCACTATGGCGCACGCGGCGAGGGCGCGATGATGGAGCCGGGCATGCTGTTCACCATCGAGCCGATGATCAATCTCGGCAAGCCGCATGTGAAGGTTCTGGCCGATGGCTGGACTGCGGTGACGCGCGACCGCTCGCTGTCGGCCCAGTTCGAGCACACGGTGGGGGTGACCGATACCGGTGTCGAGATTTTCACGCTGTCGCCGGCCGGGCTCGACTATCCGCTCGGCAAACAGGGCTGATTCCGTGCCGGCCTGCCGCCATGGCGTCTGATCCGGCCCCCGACCCGCATTATCTCGGGCACCGTGACCGGCTGCGCGAGCGCTTCATGGCGGCGGGGCCGGAGGCGCTGGCCGACTACGAACTGCTGGAACTGGTTCTGTTCCGCTCGATCCCGCGCCGCGACGTGAAGCCGATTGCCAAGGAACTCATACGCAGATTCGGGTCTTTCGCCGAAGTCGTTGGCGCGCCTCAGCATTTGCTGACCGAAGTGCCCGGCGTGGGCGAGGCAGTGGCCGCCGATCTGAGGATCGTGGCGGCTGCCGGCCAGCGCCTTGCGCGGGGGCAGGTGACCAAGCGGGCGGTGCTGGGAAGCTGGACGGCGGTGATCGATTACTGCCGCGCGGCCATGGCCTTCGAGGCGCGCGAGCAGTTCCGCATCCTGTTCCTCGACAAGAAGAACGCCCTGATCGCGGACGAGGTGCAGCAGGTTGGCACGGTCGACCACACCCCGGTCTATCCGCGCGAGATCGTGCGCCGGGCGCTGGAGTTGTCCTCCACCGCCATCGTGCTGGTGCACAACCACCCTTCGGGCGATCCGACACCAAGCCAGGCCGACATCACCATGACGCGCGAGATCATCCAGGTGGCGAAGGCGATGGGCATCGTGGTGCATGACCACATCATCATTGGCCGCGACGGCCATGCCAGCTTCAAGGGCCTGAGGCTGATGTGAGCACGCGTCATGCGTCCAAACTCCCACTGGTCTCCCCCGCCACGCGGGCTTATGGTGCCGGCCAAATCAGGGGCTTGAGGAGTCGATCATGGCCGAGAAGGGTGTGCCGCATTTCCACAATGAGCCGGGTGTGCCGGTGGTGCGGGTGGGCTCGAAGGAGTTCATGTGCATCGGTGCCAAGCCGCCGCTCGACCATCCGCATGTCTTTCTCGACATGGGTGACGAGACCGAGATCGTCTGCCCGTATTGCTCGACACTGTATCGCCATGATGCCGCGATCGGGGCTGGCCACGCGGAGCCGCGTGCCTGCGAATGGGCGGGGGATGCCGCCAAGGCAGCCTGACACCCGATCGAAGCGTCGCCCGTGACCAACCTTCCCGTGCTGATTGCTGGGGCCGGCATTGCCGGCCTGACGGCTGCCGTGGCGCTCGCCCGTGCCGGCGTGCCTGTCGTGCTGGTCGAGCGCCGGGCGGGTTTCAGCGAGGTCGGGGCCGGGCTTCAGCTTTCACCCAACGCCACCAGCGTGCTCGATGCGCTGGGGCTGGCGGCAGGCGTCGGGCGCCATGCGGTGGCCCCGCGCCGGCTCGACATCCGGCACTTCGGCGGGGCCGATCCTTATGCCGGCATGCCGATGCGCAGTTTGCCAGAGCCGGATGCCGCGCCATTCTGGTGTCTGAAACGGGCCGATCTCCAGACCGCCCTGCTCGATGCCGCACGGATGACGCCGGGTGTCCGGTTGCTGGTCGGGCGCTCCGTCAAGGCCATCGGCCAGCATGCGGGGGCGGTCAGCGTGACGGTCGAATCCGGGCGCGGGCAGGCGGAAACCATCGAGGCCAGTGCCGTGATCGGCGCCGACGGGCTCTGGTCCGCCGTGCGCCGGATTGTGGGTGACACATCCCAACCGCGCTTTCTGGGCTATGAAGCCTGGCGGACGTTGCTGCCTGTGGCAGCGGTTGCGCCCTTTGCCAGCAGCCCTGCGGTCAACCTCTGGCTCGGCACGGCCGGCCATGCGGTGCATTATCCGGTGGCCGAGGGGCGCGAGATCAACCTTGTGCTGATCCGCAGCGCGCAGGAGCCCTCGCCGGAATGGACGCGCGAAGGCGACCCGGCCCGGCTGGACGCGGTTCGCAAGGCTGCTGCCGCGCCTCTGCGCGGGCTGATCGAGGCTGCACCGGGCTGGCAGGTCTGGTCGCTGTTCGATTGTGCGCCTGCCGCCATGGCCCATGGCCGCGTGGCGCTGATCGGCGACGCAGCCCATCCGGTGCTGCCTTTTCTGGCGCAAGGGGCCGGCCTGGCCATCGAGGATGCGGGCCTTTTGGCGCAACTGCTGCCCGCCGCCTGGCAGGCGGACGGGCAGGCCGGCGGCGAAGGTGCACGCGCCGTGCCCGATGCGCTGAAGCGCTTTGCCAGCCTCAGGGCAGCGCGCTGCGCGCGCGTGCAGGAGACCGGCCGCAGCAATGGCCGGATGTATCACGCCGGGTTCCCGCTGGCGCTGGCGCGCGATCTGGTTCTCAAGCAACTCGGCGATGCCGGCATGCGCAAGCGCTATGGCTGGCTCTATGGCTGGCGGCTGCCGGCGAAAGCCTGAGCGGCGGCTTTTCCTGCGCGAAGGGATGCGCCCGGGCTGGTGCGGACAGCGGGGGTCGAACCCGCACGGTTTTGAGGCCGAGGGATTTTAAGTCCCTTGCGTCTACCAGTTTCGCCATGTCCGCATTCAGATGATGCCGCCGCTGCCGTCATCGGCAGGCTGCGCCAGATCGAGGGTTAGCGCAGCGGGCGGCACATGGAAAGGTGCCTTGTCCGTCCCGCTGTCCGCAACCTCACAGCAGCGTGCGCATGGTCTGCGCCAGATCGCGCGTGGCGGTGTAGTCGACCTTGCCCGAGCCGAGCACGGGAATGGTTTGCGTCACCAGTATGGCGCGCGGAATCCACAATTCCGGAAAGCCCTGGGCCTGCGCTTCCTTCAGCAAGGCCTTGCGGTCGCCATCCGGCTTTTCGGTCACGAGCACGAGTTGTTCGCCCTTCTTCGGGTCGGGCAGGGAGACCACGACGTGGTTGTGGCCCGGCCAGAGCGAAGCGACCATGCTTTCGACCGCTGCCAGCGAAATCATCTCGCCGCCCAGCTTGGCGAAGCGTTTGGCCCGTCCCTTGATGGTGATGAAGCCGGCCTCGTCGATGTCGACGATGTCGCCGGTGTCATGCCAGCCGCCCTCCGGCGCGACGATGGTGTTCGGGCGGTCTGCCAGCAGGTAGCCCAGCATGACATTGGGGCCCTGCACGAACAGCCGTCCGCCGGTGTCGATGCCCTCGACCTTGTCGAGCCTGTGGGCGATGCCGGGCAGCATGCGCCCGACAGAGCCGTTGCGGGCACCTTCCCCGATGGTGTTGCAGGCCAGCACGGGCGCGCACTCAGTGCAGCCATATCCTTCGCAGATCGTGGCACCATAGGGCTCCCACATGCGGCGGGTCTCGTCCTTGACGCGCTCTGCCCCGGCAATGACGATGCGGACGCTTCTGAGGTCGCCCTCGTCGGTGGCGCGGGCATAGCCTTGCAGGAAGGTATCGGTGCCGAACAGCACGGTGCTGCCGGTTTCGCCGATCAGCTTGGGCACCTGCTTGTAGTGCAGCGGGGTGGGATACATCACCACCTTCATGCCATTCAGCAGCGGCATCAGCGTGGCAGCGGTCAGCCCGAACGAGTGGAACACCGGCAGCGGGTTCATCACCACATCAGCCGCGCTGAGCATGCCGTCGGCATGGGCAAAGATCTGCATGGCATTGGCCACGAGGTTGGCGTGGCTCAGCACCACGCCCTTGGGCAGCCCTTCGGTGCCGGAGGTGAACAGCACCACCGCTTCACCGTCCACATCCAGCCTTGCACCCATGGTCGAGCGCGGCGTGAGGCTGGCAAAGGCTCCCTTGATCTTGTCGAGGCTGGTGATCTGCTTGCGCACATCCTCGAGGTAGATGACGCGCCGGCCCTGTTCGAGCGCGGCGACGACATCATCGAGCTTGCCCTGATCAACGAAACGCCGCGAGGTGACGATGGTGCGCACATCGCCGACCTCGCAGGCCGCGCGCAGGTTCTTCAGCCCAGCGGTGAAGTTGAGCATGGCCGGCACGCGGCCAAAGGCGGTCAGGCCGAACACGGTCACGGCGATGCCCTGCACATTGGGCAGCAGCACGCCCACCCGTTCGGCGCTGGTGGTCAGGTCACGCAGCTTGGCGCCCAGCACCAGCGCGCCCAGCACCAGCCGGCCATAGGTCAGCGGGCTGCGTTCGGGGTCTTCCAGGATGATCTTGGCCTTGCCATGGGCCGAAACGGCATCGAGCAGGGCAGACCAGAGCGTGCGCCGCGTGCGTGCGACGGAAAATTCAGTGCCGGCCATTGATGGCTTCGCTTTCGTTGGGCGTTCCTCTTGGCGCGGACGCTAGAAGAAAGCGGTGCGCGGGGGAAGGGGCGGTGGTGCCGCGATGCCGCGCAAAGGATCGGAGCCAGTGGTTTCACTCAACCTTTTGCCGGAAAAGCTAAAACCTGCACCTTTGCATCATGACGCGCCAGCTTGGGTCTGTGCCTGAGCCCCCGATTCCTCCGGACCTGCTTGACCGTTCTCAACTCACAATATAAAGGAAGGTTACTAACTAAAAAGGAGAAAGTCATGCAGCGCCGTTCGTTCCTCCGCTTGGTAGGAGGAGGCATTGTTCTTGCCGCTAGTTCTCGGGGTGCCTATGCGCAAACCGATCCTGCGGCTCCTTGGAAGGTTGCACCAACCGTTCAGGGAGATGTGCGAAGACAGGCTCTTGCCTATGCGATCCTCGCTCCCAATCCGCACAACAGGCAGCCGTGGATGGTCGACCTGCGAATGCAGGATACGGTCTTGCTGTTTTGCGATCCGACCCGATTGCTGCCGAAAACAGACCCTTTTTCCAGGCAGATCATGATCGGGCTTGGAGCCTTTATAGAGAACTTTGTGATCACCGCCTCCCAATCAGGACGCAGCGTTGACACAACGCTGTTTCCGCAGGGTTTCCCCGAGAGCAGCATCGATGGGCGACCTGTCGCCATGATGCGGCTTGGACACACGACACCAGCCGACCCGTTGTTCCGCCATATCCTCAACAGGCGGAGCACCAAGACCCCATATGATATGGCGCGCGCCATTCCAGCCAATGACATCGCGGCGATCATTTCATCGCCCCGCTCAGGCTTGCACGCGATCAGGATCGAAACAGATCCGCAGGTGATGACCGCAATGCGGGGTTTCATGATGCGCGCCGGTGAGATCGAGGCGATGACCCCGCGGACATGGCAGGAGAGCGTTGATCTTATGCGGATCGGGCGGGCAGAAATCGCAGCCAACCCGGACGGCATCTCGATCGGTGGACCGATGATCGAAACCTTGCTGGCGAACGGGCGGATCAACCGCGCCATGATGGCGGACACGTCCAGCCCTGCCTTTCGCGCCGGGACGGAACGCTACACCGCGTCGGCTGCCGCCACGCCTGCGGCGATCTGGTATGCCACTGCCGGGAACACCCGTGTCGATCAGATCGAAGCAGGGCGCGCGTGGATGCGGATTGCGTTGACGGCTGTCGAAATGGGACTTTGTCTGCATCCGATGAGTCAGGTTCTACAGGAGTTCCCGGAGATGTCGAAAGAACTTGCAGCTTTCCACGAGTATGTCGGTGTCAGGCCACCGGCACGGGTTCAAATGCTGGCCAGGATTGGCTATGGTCCCATTGTCGATCCAACGCCGCGATGGCCGTTGGAGAACCGGATCACGGCCTCTTGACCCATATTCCAGACCCGCCTCCTCCCTCTTTCGTGCTGCTCAACGAAATCGGCATTATCAGTCAGTTGGCCGGCGCAAAGCTGGAGGCGGTTCTGCCGTTCCACATTTCCATGGCGCAGTTCCGCATCCTCAATCACTTTGTCCGGTTGGGCGGCAGACCCAACATCAACAAGCTGGCGCAGGCATTCCAGGTCTCAAAACCGACGATGGGTGGCATTGTTGAGGGCATGCAGCGCAAAGAACTCGTATCGCTGACCCAGGATCCGGACGACAGGCGCAGCAAAATTGTCGCGATCACCGCAAAGGGGCGGGAAGCGCATGCTCTGGCTGTTGGGAATTTGGCCCCCGAACTGGCCAAAGTTGAGGCTGCCATGGGCCGCGACGCATTGAGCGTCATGCTCCCAGAACTACAAAGACTGCGGCGCTATCTCGATCAGAACAGATAGCTCGGCAAATTCGGTTTCCGCAACTCGATGCAGATCGGCTGGGTGTGCCGTCTGATTGGCGATGGGGTTGTTGATTCAGCTTGCCACCACGGCACTCGCCGGCGTGCGGCCACTTCGAAAGGTCCACCGGACCTTTCGATCTAGAGCGCGGACCGGGCCCTTACCCTTTGGTTTCCTTTGCGATCGGCTCGACGTAGCTCAGGCCCATGTCCCAGGGGAA
>JALORF010000105.1 GCA_025459195.1 Beijerinckiaceae bacterium | reverse complement strand
GTGCCGGCTTGCGCGGGCTGATCGTCGAGGTCACAAGCCCCTCGGGCGTATCAAGGCCATAGATGTCGTCACGGAAGTGGATCATGCCGTCACCTGCGGCCCAGCCGGTGAGATAGACCCAGGCAATCGGCACCGAGCGGCTGAGCCGGATATCCTTGCGCTCGCCGATGACCAGTGCGGCATCGATTTTGGTCTGGTCCCAGTCGCTGCCCTTGAGCAGCCAGAGGGCCAGATCCTTCACCCCGTCCACGCGGGCGCAGCCGGAGGAGTTGAAGCGCACGTCGTTGCGGAACAGGTCCTTCTTTGGCGTATCGTGCATGAAAACGGCATGGCTGTTGGGCATGTCGATCCGGATCGTGCCCAGCGAATTGGTCGGGCCCGGGTCCTGCCGCACGAAGAAGTTCGGGTTGCGCGGCGTTTTCCAGTCGATGGTCTTGGGGTCGATCTCCTGATTGCCGGCACCGATGACACGCATGTTGTGCTTGGCCAGCCAGGTCGGATCCTTGGCCATCTGCGGCATGATGTCGGCCTTGATGATCGACATCGGCACGGTCCATGTCGGATTGAGATTGACTGCGGTGATGCGGGTCGCGAGCACCGGCGAAGGCCGGTCAGGCCGCCCGACGATGGCCACATGGCGGCGCTCGACGACGCCATTGTCGATGGCCTCGACCTGCGCGCCCGGAATGTTGACGACCACATAGCGGCTGGTGAAGGCAAAGGCATTGCCTTCAAGCCGGTGGATCGAGGCGCGCAACTGGTTGAGCCGCACGTCGACCGGCACATTCAATGCCCGTGTGGTCAGCCGCCCCACCGAACCGGTCTGCGACAGGCCGTGCCGCACCTGAAAGCGCTTGAGCGCATCTTCCGTCGCCTTGTCGAACAGGTCCCCGCCGGCGGCATCCGGGTCAAGATCGCCGGTCAGGATCAGGCGCACCTTGAGTTGTTCGACATGGCCTCCGCGCGAGCCGGCCTTCAGCCCGGCAATCTGCGGCGGCAACATGGGCCAGCCACCACCAGCGGCCAGTTCCTCATAGAAGGCGAGGGCGGCGCGTGTGTGCTCGAGCGTGTGCGGGCCATAGAGTGGGTGGGCATGGTGTGGCTGCGCAGCGCGGGCCTCGTCGAGCACGGACTGGGCGGCCTGGTCTGGCCTCATCCGGGCGCGGTCGGCGCTGCCATCCTGGGAACGCATGCCGGGAGCCGGATTGGCAAGTCCCGCCGCCGAACTCAGCAGCAACACCGAGATGCTGGCCGCAAGAGGAGCCAGATTGAGGCACCGGGTACGCATACGCACGATCTCCCGCCGGCATCGCACCGGGACAGGCGATCACCCTCCCACAGGTCCGTCTATGGAAGGTTAACCATGCCACAGTCGTTCGCAGCCCCCACGTCAGGGCCCCAGGCTTCAGCGGATGAAGGGATTGCCGGCCCGTTCGGCGCCGATGGTCGAGGCGGGGCCATGGCCCGGCAGGAAGGTCACATCATCGGGCAATGTCATCAGCTTCGCCTTGATCGAGCGGATGAACAGGTCATGATCGCCATAGGGGAAGTCCGTGCGCCCGATGGAGCCCTGGAACAGCGTGTCCCCGGCCAGCAGGAAGCGGGATGGCTCATGATAGAACACCACCGATCCCGGCGAATGGCCGGGCACATGGCGGATTTCGAAATCAAGTTCTCCGAGCGTGACATGGTCGCCATCCGCCAGGTGCCGGCTGGGCACGACGGGACGCAAGCCCTGCATGCCGAATTGCAGCCCTGATTCCGCCAGGCTGTCGAGGATGAACTGGTCGGCCTTGTGCGGGCCGATCACGGGCACTTGCAAGGCCTCGGCCAGTTCCGCCGCGCCGCCGGCATGGTCGACATGGCCGTGGGTCAGCCAGATGGCGACCGGCGTCACGCCGAGTTTCGTCAGCGCATCACGCAAGCGGGGCAGATCGCCGCCAGGGTCGACCACAGCCGCCTGCTGCGTGGCCGTACACCAGACAATCGAGGCATTCTGCTGGAATGGCGTGACCGGAACGACCGCGACCTTGATCGCGGGTTCGGGTCGGTTCGAATCCGTCTGGGCGGAATCAGACATGGCGCGGAGCTCCATCAGGGTTTGTTGAGGCAGCCTGCCGCCAGCAACTGGAAGGCGCGGGCACGATGGGACAGCCCCTGGCTGCCATCGGCGGGAATGCCGTGCTTCTCGCCAGCGCTCATCTCGCCGAAGCTGCGGGCATGCCCGTCGGGCTGGAACATCGGGTCGTAGCCAAAGCCGGCGCTGCCGCGCGGCGGCCAGATGCAGACGCCGTGGACGCGGCCCTCGAACAGTTCCTCGTGCCCGTCGGGCCAGGCCAGCACCAGCGCCGAAACAAAATGGGCCTGCCATCGGGCGCGCGGCACTTGGCGCTTGTCGAGCTCGTTGACCACGCGGGCCATCGCCGCCTGAAAATCGCGCGGCTGCCCGGCCCAGTCCGCCGTGAACAGACCTGGCGCGCCATCGAGCGCATCGACGCACAGGCCGGAATCGTCGGCGAGCGCTGGCAGTCCGGTTGCTTTTGCCGCGGCATGCGCTTTCAGCGAGGCGTTCTCCGAGAACATCCAGCCTGTCTCGGCAGGTTCGGGCAGGCCCAGGGTGCCGGCAGAAACGGTTTCGATGCCGAAAGGTTGCAACAGGTCCGTCATCTCCCGGAGCTTGCCGTCATTGTGGGTGGCAATGACCAGTTTTCCGGTCAGCGGGCGGCGGGGCCGTTCCCGCTGGACAGCGCCGGTTGCATCCAGCTCCTTCATCCTGCGATCACCGACTTCTGCATGGCCACGAGGTCGGCAATGCCGGCGCGGGCCAGCGCCATCATGGCGGCAAGCTGCTCTTCGCTGAACGGCTCGCCCTCGGCCGTGCCCTGCACCTCGACGATGCCGCCCTTGCCGGTCATGACGAAATTGGCATCGGTCTGCGCGCCGGAATCCTCAATGTAGTCGAGATCGAGCACCGGCTGGCCGGCGACGATCCCGCAGGAAATCGCGGCCACATGGTCCTTCAGGGGCTGGCGGCCCTGCAGCATGGCCCGGCCTTCCATCCACTTGAGCGCATCATGCAACGCAATCCAGGCGCCGGTGATCGAGGCCGTCCGGGTGCCGCCATCGGCTTGCAGCACATCGCAATCGACTGTGATCTGGCGCTCGCCAAGCGCGCCCAGATCGACCACGGCGCGCAAGGAGCGTCCGATCAGGCGCTGGATTTCCTGTGTCCGGCCCGAAGGCTTGCCAGTGGTGGATTCGCGCCGGGTGCGCTCCAGCGTGGCGCGCGGCAGCATGGCGTATTCGGCGGTGACCCAGCCCTTGCCGGTGCCGCGCAGCCATGGCGGACCCTTCTCCTCGACCGTGGCGGCGCAGAGCACGCGCGTGTCGCCAAAGGTCACCAGGCACGAGCCTTCAGCATAGCGCACCACGCCGCGTTCGAGCGTCACGGGGCGCATCTGGGTGGGAAGGCGTTTGGAAGGGCGCATGGAGGCTCCGGAGCGGGGTTGTCTGAGCCTTGGCTGTGTAGGGATGTCCTTGGCGCTGTGCAAGTTGCCAACCGCCCGTGCTCGGCCGGCCGTTGTCCGCAGCGATGACCTCGATCATGGAAATTCATCAGTCCGGCTGGAGGGCAGGCGTTGACGAAAAGGCGCAAAGGCCTGATCCATAGCGGAACCAAGGACGCGGCCACACGGTCAGGACAAGGGCAGGCGCACGACATGGCATGGCATTCCCAAACCTGGAACTGGATCAACGGCGCGTGGATTGAAGGCAATCCGGGCATCATGGGCCCGCGCAGCCATGGGGCCTGGCTCGCATCGACCGTGTTCGATGGCGGCCGCATCTTTGATGGGCTGATGCCGGACATGGACAGGCATGCAGCCAGGATCAACCGATCCGCCATCGGCATCGGGCTGAAGCCCACCATGGACGCTGACCATATCGTTGCGCTGGCCCGTGAGGGCGCGCGGAAATTCGCCCCCGGCACGGCGCTCTATGTCAAGCCGATGTACTGGGGTGAGGCTGATGGCCCGTCGACGATCATGCCTGATCCGGATTCGACCGGCTTCTGCCTGTGCCTGTTCGAGGCCCCGATGCCGCCTGCGAGCACCGGTTTCTCCGTGACCCTGTCACCGTTCCGGCGGCCCACGCTGGAGACGATGCCGACCGATTCCAAGGCCGGATGTCTTTATCCCAACAATGCCCGCGCCCTGCGTGCGGCCAAGGCGGCCGGTTTCGACAACGCGCTGGTGCTCGACATGCTGGGCAATGTCGCCGAGACGACCACCTCCAATGTCTTCATGGTCAAGGACGGCGTTGTCAGGACCCCGGCTGTCAACGGCACGTTCCTCAATGGCATCACGCGCCAGCGCACGATTGCCCTGTTGCGCGCCGAAGGCTACGTGGTCGAGGAAACCAGCCTGCGTTATGCCGACTTCCAGAACGCAGACGAGATTTTCTCGTCCGGGAACTATTCCAAGGTCGTGCCGGTCACGCGGATCGACAACCGCGATCTCCAGCCCGGCCCGGTCGCGCGCAAGGCCCGCGAACTCTACATGGACTTCGCACTGGCCGCTCTGCTCTGAGCCGTCTTGCGGCTGCCTGGAAACCTCAGATCGAGTTTCAGCAGGCGCGCCCCGCCCACAGCCATCAGCGCATAGGCTGCCATGGCCGCTGTGCCGATGATGGCGGCTGCGACCAGCGCCTGCTCGCGCGGGATCAGGCCGGCCACAAGCTGGGCCGGATCGCGCAGCAGCAGGACGACGATCTCGAAGGCAATCGCACCTGCAAATGCCACGACCACGGCCCTGGCCAGCACGTCGCTCGGCTTTGTCCAGCCACGCCGGATAGCCAGCCCATACAGGATCGCGAAATTGATCCAGGCCCCGATGGCCGTGGCGAGGGCCAGGCCGGCTGCGCTCAGGGGTCCGACCAGCACGATCTTGAGCACGACATTGATGGCGAGTGCCGTGAGCGACGCCATTACCGGCGTGGTTGTGTCACCGCGCGCGAAGAAGCTGGCCACGACCGAGCGGATCAGCAGGACAGGGATCAACCCCAGCGCATAGGCGAACAGGACGGTCGCTGCCGTTTCCGCAGCTCGGGCATCGAAGGCACCGCGCCCGAACAGCGCCTTGACCAGCAGGTCGGGCATGGTCAGGAACGCGGCGACGAACGGCATGGCCAGCACCACGGTCATGGCGATGGCGCGGTTCTGCTCGCGCATCGCAGCCGGCGCATCCCCGGCCGCAATCAGCCGGCTCATGGTCGGCAAGACCACCGTGCCGGCGGCAATGCCCAGAACCCCGACCGGCAACTGGTAGATGCGGTCGGCATAGTAGATCGCCGAATACGAGCCTGTGGGCAGGAACGAGGCGATGATCATGTCGGCCAGCACCGCAATCTGCACACCGGCGGAGCCCAGCACCGCCGGCCCGAGCGCCTTGAGAAAGTCTTTCACATCGCGATCAACCGCTGGCTTCGTCAGGGTCGCCATCACGCCGGCGCGTTGCGCTGCCAGCGTCAGCAGCGCCCATTCGGCCAGCCCGGCGAGTGTCACGCCCCAGGCGGCGGCGTGGGCCGCTGACGGAAACAGGAAAGCGACTGCCAGCGCCAGCATCACCGACAGGTTGAGCAGAACCGGCGCGAAGGCAGCAGCGGCAAACTTGTCGACCGCGTTCAGCAGGCCGGCCTGCAAGGTCACCAGCGTGATGAACAGCAGGTAGGGAAAGGTGATCCGCGCCAACGCCACCGTGAGCTGCATCGCTTCCGGATTGGCGCGCTGTCCCGGCGCCACCAGCCCGATCAGCCACGGCATCAACGGCAACGCCAGCGCCAGGATGGCGAGTTGGACCAGCACGATCAGCGTGAAGACACGGTCGGCGAAGAGCTGTGCGGCGGCCTGCCCGGCTTGCTCGCGCAGCCGCGCGTAGGCAGGAATGAAGGCAGAGGAAAACGCGCCTTCGCCGAAGATCGCCCTGAACTGGTTCGGCAGCTTCTGCGCCACCACGAACGCATCCATCATCTGCCCGGCGCCGAGGATCGCTGCCAGGATGATGTCGCGCACAAAGCCCGTCAGGCGCGACAGGAGCGTGAAACCGCCAACCGAGAGAATCTTCTTGAACATGTCTGGCCCGGACCGTTGCGCGCCAGCCGGGGCGGGTCAACTGCCGCTGTGGCGACAGGGCCTTCAGGCCGCCTCAGGATGGGCTCGCAGCTTTGCGGGCCCGCGCCCTCGCTGCCGGCCTGACAGGCTCCATCGCCTCCGGTTCGGCCAGGCCGACCGTCTCGCCAATCAGATACAGCGGCCTGCGCTTCACCTCGGCGAAGATGCGGCCGACATACTCCCCGATCATGCCCAGCGAGATCAACTGGATGCCCGAGAAGAACATGATCGAGACCACCAGCGTCGGGAAACCCGGAAGGTCGGTGCCGAAAAACAGCGTGCGCAAGGCGTAGAACATGGCGAGAGCCGTGGCGAACACCGCGATCATCACGCCGAAATAGGTCGCGATCTTCAGCGGCACGGTCGAGAAAGACGAGATGCCATCGAAAGCAAAGCCGAACAGCTTGCGGAAATTGAACTTTGTGGTGCCGTGCAGCCGGTCCGCGACCTGGAACTCGATGCCGATGCTGCGAAATCCGACCCAGGCGTAAAGCCCCTTCGAGAAGCGGGCACGCTCACCCATCGCGCACAGGGCGTCCACAGCCTTGCGATCCATCAGGCGGAAATCACCCGCCCCCTCGGGCAGTCTGGTTTCCCCGAAGCGCTCGAACAGCTTGTAGAAGGCGCGGGCGAAGTTGCGCTTCAGGTGGCCTTCGCCATCCCGGTCCGAACGCACGCCATAGACCATGCCATAGCCCTCGCGCCATTTCTCGAGGAACCGGGGCAGGACGGAGGGTGGGTGCTGGAGATCGGCATCCATGATGGCCACGGCCTGCCCGCGGGCATGATCGAGACCAGCCGCAATGGCGATTTCCTTGCCGAAATTGCGGCTGAACGACACGGCCCGGAGGCGTGCATCGGAGCTGTTGAGATCCCGGATCACGGCCAGCGAATCATCGGCGCTGCCATCATCGACGAAGATCACCTCCCAGCCGCTGGTTGCCGCATCGAGCACCGGACGCAATGCGTCGAGGAGGGGCCGGAGATTGCGCGCCTCGTTGAACACGGGCACCACGACGCTGAGTTCGATGTCGGGGCTGGTCTTGAGCGCTTGCGCCACGTCTTCCGTCCGGGAAAGGATCTGATCTCTGATCGGCGAGCACAGAAGCGGATCGCGCCCCTTCCGACAAGCCGATGTTGCGCAGATGGTTGAAAAGGACCATCAGGCAACGCACGCTCTTGCCACGTCCGATGTGAACCGAACATGACCCGGCTTGTCCTTTGCGCCGATGACTTTGCCCTGAGCGACGGTGTCAGCCGCGCCATCGTCGCGCTGGCAGATGCCGGCCGCATCAGCGCGACCGGTGCCATGACCAACCGGCCGCATTGGCAAGCCTGGTCGCGCGAGATCGCCGGACATGCCGCCAGGGTCGACATTGGCGTCCACCTCACCCTTACGCTTGGCGAGCCGCTTGGCCGGATGCCGCTGCTGTGCCCCTCTGGCAGCTTTCCGGCGCTGGGCGTGGTGATGCGCGCAGCCTTGCTCTCGGCCGGTGTCCGCGCCGAGATTGCCGCCGAGACGGCCCGCCAGATCGATGCCTTCGAGCAGGCCATGGGCCGCAGGCCGGATTTCATCGACGGGCACCAGCATGTCCATGCCATGCCCGGCGTGCGCCGCCCCGTGATCGCGGAACTGGCGAGGCGAAGCGTGCCGAACAGCGCCACTGCCAGCGAGGGCGCAGCGCCGGCGCCTTATGTGCGCGATCCATCAGACAGTGTGGCAGCCATCCGGGCGCGCGGTGTGGCAGTTCGCAAGGCGCTGCTGATCAGCGGGTTGGCGGCGGGCTTCGGCCAGGCCGTGCGGGCAGCAGGCCTTGTGACCAATCAGGGCTTCAGCGGTGTTTCGCCTTTCGATCCTGAGCGCGACTTCAATGACGACATGGGCCGGTTCCTGCTGATGCCGGGAAGGCGACATCTCGTCATGTGCCATCCCGGCCATGTCGACGACACCTTGCGGCGGCTCGATCCTGTGGTCGAGAGCCGGGAAACCGAGTTTGCGGTGCTGAGCGAGGGGCGCTGGTCGCAGGGCCATCACCTCGTCAGGTTCGCCGACCTGTGAGGCCTGGCAGGCGGGCAGGGCCCGAAGGCCCCGCCCATGGGAAGTTCTCTCGGGCCATGCCCGTTCAGGCAACGGCCTTGGCGTAGAGCTCGGCCACGTATTCCCAGTTCACCAGATTCTCGATGAAGGCCTTGCAATAGTCCGGGCGGCGATTGCGGTAGTCGATGTAATAGGAGTGCTCCCACACATCGTTGCCGAGGATCGGCGTGGCCCCATGCACCAGCGGGCTCTCGCCGTTCGGGGTCTTCATCACCACGATCTTGCCGCCCTGCACCGCCAGCCAGTGCCAGCCCGAACCGAACTGGCCGACGCCGGCGGCGATGAAATCTTCCTTCATCTTGGCGACGGAGCCGAAGGCATCGACGATGCCCTTTTCGAGCGCTCCGGGAATGTTGCCGCCGCCATTGGGCTTCATCCAGTGCCAGAAGTGCATGTGGTTGAAATGCTGGCCTGCATTGTTGAAAAGGCCGGCATTCTTGCCGAACGAGCCCTTGACGATGTCCTCGAGGCTCTTGCCCTCGAACTCGGTGCCCTTGATCAGGTTGTTGCCGTTGTTGACATAGGCCAGGTGGTGCTTGTCGTGATGATACTCCAGCGTTTCGCGGGACATGTAGGGCTGGAGGGCATCATAAGCGTAAGGCAGGTCGGGCAGAGTGAAGGACATCTTGGGCTCCTTGGGTGACACGCGGGGCGGCCAGTGCGGCCATCAGGCCCCGCTGGTCGACAGGCGCCTGCTGGCAGGCAGCATGGCGGCTCTGAGCGGTAGGTAGGCCTCGCACCGCATTCCGGCAACGGGGTTGCTCCGTGCAGGTTTGGCTTTTCGCTGTCTTTCCGGTTATTCTTCGCGGGCGGACGTGAAACCAGAGGCGGATTCTCGTCGCGTGTCACGCAGGAGGCGCGGGTTTTGGGTCGACTTGGACAGATGGCAGGTGTGCTGCTGCTGGCGATCGGGGCAGGGCTGCTGGCCTGGGGCGGGCCTTACTATATGCTTGATTGGGGCGGGACGTTCGTCATCGCCGGGGCAGTGCTGGCTTCGGCCGGCCTGATCTGTCTGCTGCTCGGCACGGCCTTGCAGCGCCTGTCGGCCCTGCGCGCCGAGCTGATGGTACTGCGCGCCGTGCAGGCCGTCGAAGCTGCGCCCTCCGTTGCGATGGTCGACGCCACCACGCGTCCGCCGGCAGCGCGCGGCAGTGAGGCCAACTCCTTGCCCGGTGGACAGCCTGCCAATGACGGATCGATCAGGGATAACGCGTCTGGCTCCGCTGCCGGTGCGGTGCTCGCAGGCGGGCTTGCCGCTGGCGGGCTGGCCGTGGCAGCCAAGAGCATCCTGAGCGCCGTCGCGCCAGAGGCCACAAAAGCTGGCGGGGAAACCACATCGGGACATGCTGCACCGGGCGACACATTGGCCGGGCCCGATGCCGATGCCGCAGGCGACCGATCCGGCCAGATCACCCTGACCGAGACAGCCACCATTGCTGATGCGCCGTCCTTGCCGCGGCGGACCGAGCCGTTCTTCGATGAGCCCCATGGGCCGGTATCTGCGCCCGATGAACTTGCAGACGCGACCGGACCGGAGCGCACGCTCACCGCATCCGATCGCCATGCGCTCGATGACCTGCTCGCCCGGCTGGCCGGGCCAGTGGCGGACAAGCCGATGTCCGATCCACCCTTGGCGGCCCCGGCCTTGCCGGACGCGGGCAGCGATGGCGAGCCGGCGCCGGCTCTGTGGCAGGATACGCCTGCTGACCCCTCTGCAAGTGATCGCTCGGACGCCAGCGATGCAGGTCTCGCGGTCGACGACGCGGCAACCCGCCAGATGATCCGCGACGACCTGTTCGCCCGCTTCGATCAGGCCGTGCGCGGTATCACGAGGGGTGCTGGCGACGATGTTGCCGGCAA
>JALORF010000245.1 GCA_025459195.1 Beijerinckiaceae bacterium | reverse complement strand
GTGCACGGTGCAGGCCCCGCATTGCGCGATGCCGCAGCCATATTTCGTGCCGGTCAGGCCGGCATGGTCACGCAGCGCCCAGAGCAGCGGCATGTCCGGATCGATGTCGAGCCGCGTTTTGGCCCCGTTGATGGTCAGTTCGATCACGATCATCTCCCGAAAACATCTGGCAAACAGGGTGGCCGAGGGTTCGGCCGGCAATCTCGCCGGCAGTCCGGCACCGGGCCGTCGCAATCCGCCCGCCTGACAAACCCTGCCGAAGTCACAGAACGGATATGGCGCGCAAATGCGGCGGCGGCATCACCGCGCCGCCGTGCCTCCGCCGTCAGCTTCGCGGATTGGCGGCGCGGTATTCCGATGGCAGCACGAAACGACCGCTCCACAGGCCCAGTTGCTCGCGGCGGGCCGCCCCTTCGGCGCTGCGATAGTCGCCATAGTCGACGGCGATGCCCTCGCGCACCATGGCTTCGTTGAGCATCTCCTCGCCGCGTCGGCAACGGCCGAGCAGGCGACCATAGCGGTCGTTTCCTTCGATCCGGCAGATCACCGCGCCGCGTTGCAGGCGTGCGCGCAGCCAGTTCTTGGCCGTGACCCCGCAGGCATACTCCCGCCCGACCCGGTTCTGGCAATACTGGCTGATTTCCGGCGCATCGATGCCCTTGAGCCGGATTTCGCGCCCGGCCACCTTGAGCGAGTCGCCGTCGATCGCCTCGCCGAAACCGGCGATTTCCTCAGGCACGGTCCAGGCCTTTTCAACGGCGCGGCCCGCCAGCACCAGCAGCACCAGCGCGCCGGCTCCCGCCAGCCATTCCACCAGCCTGCTTGGGCGCCGTGGTGCCCGCCTTGCCCTGAATTGTCCGAAACGCATCAGCAAGACATTAACGATTCCCATGCAACGTGACAGGTGGTGTGGTGATGCGTGTTGCGTCGCGTGAGCGTGGATCGAGCGGCTTCATGTCCGGGCGTCTGACCAGAGAAACTGTCCAGATCGCGCCGACGGCTGCCGTCAATGGCCGCGTCACGGACGAGGACCGCATCGGACAGCGCCGCCAGCTTGGCCGCAATCTCCAGACCGTGCGCGAACGGCTGACCTCCGCGAGCGGCCTCGAACGCTCCTTCGACACCGAGTTGCTGCGCCAGTTCGCCCAGAAGGCGACGCGGGCTTCGGGCATCATCCTCGCCATTCTCACGGTCACCGTGGCCTTGGTTGCCGCCATCTGGCTGCGCCCCGACTTCATCGGGATGTGGGGCCTGACCGGCCTGTTGACCTGCGCCCTGTCCTTCGTGATCTCGCGGCGGCTGCTCGCCACCATGGAGGAGGCGACGAAAGGCACACGCCGCGCGCTGGTGGCGCTGACCGCGCTGCAGGCAGCGGTCTGGGCCGGCCTTGTGCTGATGTTCCTCGGTGTGCCTGAGCCGGCGGCCAAGATCTTCGTTGTCTCGGCGCTGATGTTCTATGGCACGGTCGTGGTGATGAGCGCCTACACGGTGCCGCTGGCGGTTTATCTGGCCATCGGCCCGCTCGCTCTGGCGCTGTCGCTGTTCCTGCTCGTCGACCGCGACATGGGCACGATCACGATTGCCAGCGCCGGCATGGCCGGGCAGCTCTTCTTCCTGTTCCTTGCCAACCGGCTGTATTCGCAGGCGGTGGCCACACTCGAATTCCGGGCTGAAAAGGACATCCTGATCGCCCAGCTCGAAACCGCGACGATCAACTCCGAGGATGCGCGGCGCAAGGCCGAGGATTCCAACCTGGCCAAGTCCAAGTTCCTCGCCACGATGAGCCATGAGTTGCGCACGCCGCTCAATGCCATTCTCGGTTTTTCGGAAGTCATGAAGCAGGAGGTCTTCGGCCCGCACGCCTCCCCGTCCTACCGCGAGTATGCCAGCGACATCCATTCGAGCGGCCAGCACCTGCTCAACCTGATCAACGAGATCCTCGATCTGTCGCGCATCGAGGCGGGCCGCTACGAACTCAAGGAGGAGGCGGTCAACCTCGCCCATGTCGCCGACGAGTGCCTGCACATGCTGACCCTGCGCGCCAAGGGCAAGAGCCAGGTCATCCGCCAGGCGGTCGAGCCGGACCTGCCGAAGATCTGGGCCGACGAGCGCGCCATGCGCCAGATCATCCTCAACCTGCTGTCGAACGCCGTGAAGTTCACCCCGCAGGGTGGCG
Source organism: Beijerinckiaceae bacterium (assembly GCA_025459195.1). Classification (GTDB taxonomy): domain Bacteria; phylum Pseudomonadota; class Alphaproteobacteria; order Rhizobiales; family Beijerinckiaceae; genus Allobosea. Next base: position 821 of record JALORF010000245.1, on the reverse strand, counting down.
ACATCGCGCTGAAAGTGGGCTGGACGGCCAATGGCGGGCAGTATGTCTCCGTCACTGACAACGGCCCCGGCATTCCCGAAAGCGAGATGAGCACGGTGCTGTCCAGTTTCGGGCGCGGCTCTCAGGCAATCAAGACTGCCGAAGAGGGCTCGGGCCTTGGCCTGCCCATCGTCAAGGGCCTTGTCGACCTGCATGGCGGCGGCTTCACGCTGAAATCGAAGCTGCGTGTCGGCACCGAGGTGATGTTCACCATCCCTGCCAGCCGGGTCATGGACACGCTGCCGGCCATCCATGAGGACACGCGCCGCCGGGCTTGAGCGCGCTGCGCAGGAATTGACAGCCTATGGCGGATTCCGTAGATTTTGGCATCGATTGTGAGGCCGAATGATCTGGTCCAAGCCGCTTTTTTCCACCGAAACAGGTGCGCCAATCCTGCCATCTTTCCCAACCGAAACATCGAGACAACCCCGGTTCCGCGAAGGGCGGACCGACATCACCACCGACAGGAAGGCAAGACAGACATGGCAAGCGGCACCGTGAAATGGTTCAACGCCACCAAGGGCTACGGCTTCATCCAGCCCGATGATGGCTCACAGGACGTGTTCGTCCACATCAGCGCCGTCGAGCGGGCCGGCCTGCGCGAACTGCGCGACGGCCAGAAGATCAGCTACGAAATGGCCACAGACCGCCGCACCGGCAAGCAGAGCGCCGATCAGCTCAAGGTCAGCGGCTGAACCGCCGGGCTGGCTTCAGCGCCATCGATGCAAGGTTATCACGCCGGGGCCAGCGCCCCGGCTTTTGTGTCTGGCGAGCAGGCCTGC
>JALORF010000104.1 GCA_025459195.1 Beijerinckiaceae bacterium | reverse complement strand
GATCTTCAGGTCGGCGATCTGGTGCTGGCCATCGGCAATCCGTTCGGGGTTGGCCAGACAGTGACACAAGGCATCGTGTCGGCGCTGGCCCGGACGCAGGTCGGCATTGCCGATTTCCAATCCTTCATCCAGACCGATGCAGCCATCAACCCCGGCAATTCCGGCGGCGCGCTGGTCGACATGCAGGGGCGGCTGATCGGCATCAACACGGCGATCTTCTCGAAAACAGGGGCAAGCCACGGCATTGGTTTCGCCATTCCGGCGACGATGGTGCGGATCGTGGTCGAGTCGGCACGGGCCGGCAGCGCCACAGTGCGCCGTCCCTGGTTCGGCGCGCGCCTGCAAGGTGTCACGCCCGACATTGCCGAGGGACTGGGGCTCGACAGACCGACTGGCGTGATGGTTGCGATGGTGTTTTCCGGCAGCCCCGCCGAGGCAGCCGGGCTGAGGCGTGGCGATGTCATCCTCGACATGGATGGCCAGGCGGTCGAGGACCCCGACAGTTTTGGCTACCGGCTGGCCACCCGCCAGCTTGGAACGAACGTGCCGGTGGGCGTGATGCGGGGTCGCAACAAGCTGACCTTGTCGGTGCGCATGACCATCGCTCCTGAAACAAGGCCGCGCGAGCCAGTCAAGCTCAGTGGCCGCGGGCCGTTCAGCGGGCTGACACTGGTCAATCTGTCGCCGGCCGTCTCGGAGGAACTGTCGGTCGATGTGACGGCGGATGGCGTGGTGATCAGCGATGTCGAGCCCGACAGCCCGGCGGCTCAGATCGGCTTCCAGAAGGGCGACATCCTGGTCTCGATCAACCGCGAGAAACTCGCCACATCGCGCGAGGCCGAGCGCGTGCTGCGTGAGCGGGCACGCGGCTGGGAGGTGACGCTTGATCGCAAGGGGCAGGTGTTCAGCACCTTCGTGCGCGGGTGAGCGACCTATTCGCTGCGGCGGGCCTTGATCGTTCCGGCCCGCGACCGCTGGCGGACAGGCTCAGGCCCATCGTTCTGTCGGAAGTCGCTGGCCAGGAGCATCTGGTCGGGCCGGATGGCGCGCTCACGCGGCTGCTGCAATCGGGCTCGATAGGCAGCGCGATCTTCTGGGGTCCGCCGGGCACCGGCAAGACCACGGTGGCACGGCTGCTCGCAGGCGAGACCGCGCTGGTGTTCGAGCAGATCAGCGCGATCTTCTCAGGGGTCGCCGACCTCAAGAAGGTGTTCGAGGCCGCAAGGGCGCGGCGGCTTCAGGGGCTCGGCACCTTGCTGTTCGTCGACGAGATTCACCGCTTCAACAAGACCCAGCAGGACGCCTTTCTGCCGGTGATGGAAGACGGCACGATCACGCTGATCGGCGCCACCACCGAGAACCCGTCCTTTGCGCTCAATGCGGCGCTCCTGTCACGGGCCCGTGTGCTGGTGTTCCGCTCGCTCGATGAGGCGGCCATCGGGGCCCTGCTGGCACGGGCCGAAGCGCTGGAAGGCAAGCCCTTGCCTCTGGATGGGCCGGCGCGGGAGGCCTTCATCCGCTTTGCCGATGGTGACGGGCGGGCGGCGCTGACGCTGGCCGAGGAACTCTGGCGGGCGGCCCGGCCCGGCGAGATCATGGACGAGGCTGGCCTGGCCAAGACCCTGCAACGGCGCGCGCCGATCTACGACAAGGCGGCTGATGGCCACTACAATCTGATTTCGGCGCTGCACAAGACCGTGCGCGGCTCCGATCCGGATGCGGCGCTCTACTATTTCGCGCGCATGCTCGATGCCGGCGAGGACCCGCGCTTTCTGGCGCGGCGGCTGGTGCGCATGGCGGTCGAGGATATCGGGCTGGCGGACCCGCAGGCGCTCGTGCATGCCCGTGCCGCCAGCGATGCCTTCGAGCAACTCGGCTCGCCGGAGGGCGAACTGGCACTGGCCAATTGCGTGATCTACCTCGCCACGGCCCCCAAATCGAACGCCGCCTACGTGGCCTACAAGGCCGCCATGCGGACCGCGAAGGAGGCCGGCTCGCTGACGCCGCCCAAGCCGATCCTGAATGCGCCGACCAAGCTGATGAAGCAGGAAGGCTATGGCACCGGCTATGTCTACGACCATGATGCCCCCGATGCCTTCTCCGGCCAGGACTACTGGCCCGAGAAACTGGGCCGGCAGCACTTCTACGATCCACCTGATCGTGGCTTCGAGCGCGAGATCAGGAAGCGGCTTGACTGGTGGGCGAAGCTGCGGCGGGAGCGGGGAGAATAGGCCGCGACGGCTGGCGGGCGCTTGCCTCGTGACAGGCGGGCTGCGGCACTCTAAAGAACGCGGATGAGAGTGCTTGTGCTTGTGTTCATCGGGGCCGGCCTTGGCGGCGTCCTGCGCCATCTGGCCAACCTGACGGCACTGCGCTGGTTCGGGCCTGCATTTCCGTGGGGAACGCTGGCGGTAAATGTCGCCGGGTCGCTGGTGATGGGTCTTCTGGCAGGCTGGCTTGCCGCACGGGCGGGCGCGGCCTGGGCACACGATGCCCGCCTTCTGTTGATGACCGGTGTGCTGGGCGGATTCACGACGTTCTCTGCGTTTTCGCTGGATGCCATGCTGCTCTGGGAGCGGGGTGCCGGTCTGATGGCCGGGGCCTATGTGCTGGCCTCCGTCGTGTTGTCGATTGCCGCGCTGGGTGCCGGCCTTGGTCTGGGTAGGGCATTGTCGTGACAAGAGGAACAAGGACTGGCGGACGCGCGCCAGGCAAGGGCGGGGCCACTGGCGGCGGCCGCGACCGGCGCGGGCGCGGCGAGGATCGCGAGGCACGCAAGGAGCAGGGCCGCAAGACGGCGCTGGGGCGCGCAGCGGCCGTGCGCGGTGCAAAGCCGGGCTATCGCGACGAGCCACGCCGTGCCGCCAAGCCGACGGGGTATCGCCCTCGCGAGGACAGGCCGCAGCGCATCACCGAGGCCGAGCGCGAGTTGCCGCGCCACCGCGAGGCCGATGAAGCCCCGATCCGCACGAAGCGCGAGGCCGGGGCGGAAGCGTCCGAGACCATCGCGACCGGTGTGCAGACGCTCGTCGTCACCGAGGATGAGGCAGGGATGCGGGTCGACCGCTTCCTGATCGCGCGTTTTCCGCAATTGCCGTTCAGCCATATCCAGCGCATCGCCCGCAAGGGTGAGTTGCGCGTCGACATGAAGCGCGTCGACACCAATGACCGCATCGAAGCCGGCCAGAAGGTGCGCGTGCCGCCGCTGAAGCTCTCCGCCGATGGCCAGAGGCCTCGTGGCCAGCAGTTCAAGGAAGGCGATGTGCGCGCCTTCCTCAAGTCGATCACGCTGTATGAAGACGCCGATGTGCTTGTCATCGACAAGCCGGCAGGCCTTGCGGTGCAGGGCGGCTCGGGCACCACGCGCCATGTCGATGGCATGCTGATGGCGCTGGCCGAGGACGAGACCACCCGCCCGCGCCTCGTGCATCGGCTCGACAAGGACACCGCCGGCTGTCTTGTCATCGCCAAGACGCGGTTCGCCGCCTCGACACTGGCCAAGACCTTCCGCTCGCGCACGGCACGCAAGATCTACTGGGCACTGGTCTATCTGGTGCCGAGGGTGAAGCAGGGCCGCATTTCGACCTATCTGGCGCGCGAGGCGCAGGTCGATGGGGACAGCCGCATGAAGGTGGCCGCCCATGGCGACGAGGGCGCGCAGCATGCCGTGACCTATTACGCCACGGTCGAGACAGCGGCGCAGAAAGTGGCCTGGCTGTCGATGAAGCCGGTGACAGGCCGCACCCATCAGTTGCGGGCTCACGCCGCGCATATCGGGCATCCGATCATCGGGGATCCGAAATACTTTGACCGGCACAATGCGGAAATTCCCGGCGGCATCCAGAACAGGCTGCACCTGCTGGCGCGCCGCATCGTGCTGCCGCATCCGCGTGGACAAGGCGTGATCGACGTGACGGCCCCGCTGCCTGACCACATGAAGCAGAGCTGGAACCTGCTCGGCTTCGATGCCAGCCCGTACGATCCCATCGTCGAGGCCCCGGACGAATGAGCCTGCATCATGAGCACTGACCTCGTCCTGTTCGATCTCGACGGCACGTTGCTGGATTCCTCGCGCATCATCATCGGGGCGCAGGAGCTGACCGCAGAGGCCCATGGCCTGCCTCATCCCGGGCGTGAGCGCGGCTTTGCGGTGGTCGGGCTGTCGCTGGACGTGGCGCTGGCCGAGTTGTTCGGCGATGCCGTTCCCGCGCACGAACTGAGCGTCACCTACAAGCGCATCTTCAACGGGTTGCGCGGCACGGCAGGCTATGAGGAGCCGCTGTTCGAAGGCATCGCTGACATGCTGTCGAACCTGTCGCGCTGGCCTGACACTGTGTTGGGCATCGCCACCGGCAAGACCCTTCGCGGTGTCGAGTACGTGGTTGAAACGTTTGGCTGGCAGGGCCTTTTCGCCATGATCCAGACGGCGGACAACTCACCATCCAAGCCCCATCCCGGCATGATCCATCAGGCCATGGAAAAGGCCGGGGCGGGGCCGCAGCGCACGGTGATGGTCGGTGACAGCGTGCATGACATGCGCATGGCCAGGGCTGCCGGTGTCACAGCCATCGCTGTCTCATGGGGCTTCCAGCCAGCGGCGATGCTGGTCGAGGCCGGCGCCGATCTCGTGGCCCGGACCACGGCCGATCTGGCACCGATGATCGCGTCAGCCCTGCGGCGTCCGGTCCCGGCCCTGGTCTGATCAAACCGGCAGAGCGCAAAATCCGGCGGCTCAGGCCGTGGCAATGCCGGCCAGCCAGCCCCCGGCCGCCTCGGCGTCGCCGACCTCAAGCCCGTGGCCTGCGGCTGTGGTCTGCTGGTCGACGGCAGCGCCTGCCTCTTCCAGTGCCGCCACAAGCAACGCACGGCTGGCGGGCGGCGCCAGCGGGTCGTGACGGCCACTGAGCAGCAGCACCGGCGTGCCGGCCAGATCGAGGCCGGGAGATGGCGAGAGTCCGTTCATGACACGCATCAGCACGGCGCCGCCGAGCACGCCCGGGTGATGCATCAGAAGCCCCGCCGCGATGTTGGCGCCGTTGGAGTAGCCGACAGCGATGGGTGCGCGCGTCCAGCCGAACCGCTGCGCGGCGCTGCCGATGAAGGCCGCGAGTTCGGTGGCACGTTCTGCCATATCGGCGAGATCGAACACGCCTTCGCCATGCCGCCTGAACCAGCGGGTGAGACTGCCTTCCAGCAGGCGGCCACGCACCCCCAGCAGGCTTGAGGCGGGCGCGATCCGCCGACCGAAGGCCATCAGGTCGTGCTCGTCGCCGCCCGTGCCGTGCAGCAGCAGCAGAGGCGGGGCGTGTGCGTCACTGCCCGGCTCATGGCAGATGTGAAAGCCGGCGTGCATGTCATTCATCGCGGAATCCTTTCGGGAGTGCGCCTTGTGCCAGCGCACCCCTCCCGTATCATAACAGCGTCATGCTGCAGCAGGGGCTGCGCCCAGTGGCGGCAAAGCGCGCTTGATGTCCGCGCGGCGCGTTTCGAGCCACGGCGGCAGGCGCAGGTCGCTGCCGAGGCTCTCGACGGTCTCGTCGGTCGTGAAGCCGGGTGCATCGGTCGCGATTTCGAAGATCACGCCGGATGGCTCGCGGAAATAGACCGAGCGGAAGTAGCAGCGGTCCATCTGTTCTGTGGTCTGGATGCCGAGCCTCTCGGACAGTGCTGCGGACATGCCGGCCTGCTCCTCGTCGCTGGCGGCGCGGAAGGCGACATGATGCACCGAGCCTGCTCCCATCCGGCCGGGGAGCACATCGCTGACGATCTTCAGGTCGACTGCACCGCCCATGACCGGTGCGGTAGCATCGCTGCCGACCTGATGGCGCACGACATTGCCTTCGCGCGCCGCTTCGCGGAAGCCGAGCGCCCCGGTCAGCACGGCCGCACTGCGATCGCTGCTGGCAACCCACAAGGTGACGCTGCGGATACCGCGGATGGCGTGCCCGGTGCCGACACCGTCGCCCGTCCAGGCAGGCAATGCATTGGCATCGGCCAGGGCAACCAGCGCCAGCCGTGTGCCATCACGGTCCTGGAAGGACAGGACGGTCTCGCCGAAGCGCTTTTCTGGCGGATTGAACGGCACTGCCTTGGCAATGAAGCGCTCCGTCCAGAAGCCGAGGCTGGCTTCCGGCACGGCGAACACCGTCTCGCCGACCTGACCCACGCCGACGCGGCCGGGTGCAGCGTGCTCGTGGGGGAAGAAGGTCAGGACCGAGCCGGGGTTGCCCTGCTCGTCGCCGAAATACAGGTGATGGGTGCCTGGATCGTCGAAGTTGACGGTCTGTTTGATCAGCCGCAGCCCGAGGACATCGCGGTAGAAGGCGAGATTGCCGGCGGCGCTGCCGGCAATGGCGGTGACATGGTGAAGGCCTGGCATCGGTATCTCCATTCTGAGGGGGCGACGGAACCGCCGCTTCTGGTCCGGAGATGGGGCAGGTTTGCCAAATGGAAAAGGCCGGCAAGAGTTTGCTTGCACCTGCGCAAGGTTTAATATCCGTGAAAGTCACAAAGATGAAACCACGTCTGATCACAGGCATTTAAGGTGAATAAAATTTCCGATTAGTGGCTTAACCACTTAACTACCCCGGCGCGTCAATGTCCATTTCACAAACAGGGACAAGCAGCACAACAAACCGCTGCAAGGGGTCAAACAATGATCTGTAGTGAACTTCGTGATTTCGTCGATCATGTTCTTGAGCAACGTGAGATGTATGACGCTGATGTCAACAAACTTGCGCGGGATATTCTGCCCGATGGTGCCGCTTCTCAGGATGTGGTCGATGTTCTCGTGGCACTTGATCGCGCCATTGCCACGCCGAACGCGAACTGGGCCGCCTTTCTGGTGGCCACAGTCGTCGACTTCGTGGTCTGGACCAGCCGCCCGACCGGCGTCGTCAACCGCGATCTGGCACAATGGCTGATGGCCAGCCTGACGGTTGGCGAAGGCCCGACCAGCAACGCCATGCGCATTGCCTTCGAGGTGGTGCGCGAGGCAGAGCGCTGCGATGAGGAGCTGATCTCGTTCGCCATGCGCAAGGCCAGCCTGCCGGCGCGGCAGGATCTGTCGCGAAGCGACAAGGCATTGCTGATCGCCTGACTTCACTCACGCTGACCGGCGGACTGGCGCAACCATGCGCCGGCCGCGCGCCTGTCGCCACCGTCTTTGTGACAAGTGGACGCAAGGTCGAACCTGTCTTAAATCGGCTCTGTTACGCACTATCCTCGCATGGGGCCGAACGCGCATGTTCTCGAAAATCCTGATCGCCAATCGCGGCGAGATCGCCTGCCGTGTCATCAAGACAGCCCGGCGCATGGGTATCAGGACGGTTGCGGTCTATTCGGATGCTGACCGGGACGCGCTGCACGTCGAGATGGCGGATGAGGCCGTCTGGATCGGACCGGCACCGGCGGCTCAATCCTACCTGCTGATCGAGCGCATCATTGCAGCCTGCAAGCAGACCGGTGCCGAAGCGGTGCATCCCGGCTACGGTTTCCTGTCAGAGCGGGAGGCTTTCGCACAGGCTTTGAAAGACAACGGCATCGTCTTCATCGGGCCGAACCCGCGCGCGATTGCCGCAATGGGCGACAAGATCGAGAGCAAGAAGGCAGCGGCCGCAGCAGGTGTTTCCACCGTGCCGGGCTATCTGGGCGTGATCAACGATGCGCAGCACGCCATGCAGATCGCCGAGGAGATCGGCTATCCCGTGATGCTGAAGGCCAGTGCCGGCGGCGGCGGCAAGGGCATGCGCATCGCGTGGTCGGCATCGGAGGTGCAGGAAGGTTTCGACCGGTCGAAGTCGGAGGCTGCCTCATCTTTCGGCGATGACCGGATGTTCGTCGAGAAGTTCATCGTCAATCCGCGCCATATCGAAATCCAGGTGCTCGGCGACAAGCACGGCAATGTCATCTATCTCGGCGAGCGCGAATGCTCGGTGCAGCGCCGCAACCAGAAGGTCATCGAGGAAGCGCCATCGCCGCTGCTCGACGAGGCCACGCGGCGGAAGATGGGCGAGCAGGCCGTCGCGCTGGCCAAGGCGGTGAACTACGACAGCGCCGGAACGGTGGAGTTCGTGGCAGGGCAGGACCGCTCGTTCTTCTTCCTCGAAATGAACACGCGGCTTCAGGTGGAACATCCGGTGACCGAGATGATCACCGGCGTCGACCTGGTCGAGGAGATGATTCGCGTGGCGGCGGGCGAACCACTGCGGCTAAGGCAGGCCGATGTGAAGCTCGATGGCTGGGCGGTGGAGAGCCGCATCTATGCCGAGGACCCGACCCGCAACTTCCTGCCGTCGACGGGCCGGCTTGTCACCTACAGGCCACCGGCGGAGGGGCCTGATGGAGCAGCCATGGTGCGCAATGACACCGGCGTCTTCGAAGGTGGCGAGATCTCGATCTACTACGATCCGATGATCGCCAAGCTGGTGACGCATGCCCCGACCCGGATTGAGGCCATCGAGGCACAGGCGCGTGCGCTTGATGCCTTCGCCATTGACGGCATCCGGCACAACATCCCGTTCCTCGCGACACTGATGGGGCAGGAGCGCTGGCGCTCCGCCCGGCTTTCAACCGGTTACATTGCCGAAGAATTCCCGGAGGGTTTCGCCCTGGCTGCGCCGCGCGGTGATCTGGCCCGCCGGATCGCGCTGGTGGCCTTCGCCGTCGACCACGTTCAGAACCTGCGCAAGCGCGCGATTTCCGACCAGATGGAGGGCTGGCGCACGGTGACGTTCGAGACGGAACGCGTCGTCATGCTCGGCGATCAGGAATTCGCAGGCACGGTGGCGGGCGCGCTCGATCTGGTGAGCGTGGCCTTTGATGACGGCACCGTCGCCGAGGTCGTGTCCGACTGGCGGCCGGGGCAGGCGGTCTGGCGCGGGCTTGTGGATGGCGAGCGGATCGCGGTGCAGGTCCGCCCGATCCAGAACGGCGTGACGCTGGCCCATGCCGGCACGCATGCTGCTGCGCGGGTCTACACACGGCGCGAGGCCGAACTGGCCGCCAAGATGCCGGCCAAGCTGGCGGCAGACACCTCAAAGGTGCTGCTTTGCCCGATGCCCGGACTGGTCAAGGCAATTTCAGTCAGCGCCGGGCAGGAGATCAAGGCGGGCGAGCAGCTTTGCATCGTCGAGGCGATGAAGATGGAGAACGTGCTGCGCGCCGAGCGCGACGGGACGGTCGCCAAGGTCAACGCCCGCGAGGGCGACAGCCTCGCCGTCGATGCCGTGATCATGGAGTTTGCCTGATGGCGCTCCCGTCCGGCCTGCCCGAAGCGTTGGTGGCCGGCTATCACGCTTTTGTCGGGGGGCGCCTGCCGGAGGAGCAGCAGCGGCTTTCGGATCTGGCTGTCACCGGCCAGGCACCAAGGATCATGCTGATCGGCTGCTGCGACAGCCGCGTGCCCCCGGAAGTGATCTTCAACGCCCGGCCTGGCGAGTTGTTCGTGGTCCGGAACGTGGCCAATCTTGTGCCGCCTTACAAGCCCGATGGCGAGCTGCATGGCACCAGTGCCGCGCTGGAATATGCGGTGCAGGCGCTGAAGGTCGCGCATATCGTGGTGATGGGGCACGGACGTTGCGGCGGTGTGCGGGCCTTTGCCGAGCGAGACCGCAAGGCCCTGTCGCCCGGTGATTTCGTCGGGCGCTGGATGTCGCTGCTGGAGCCGGCGGCGAGCGTGATCGGCGCGGCGGATCAGAGCGATCCGGACCGTTTCGCCGCCCTGCTGGAAATCGCCTCGCTGAAGCAGAGCCTTGCCAACCTGCGCACCTTTCCCTGCGTGAGCATCCTCGAAGGCCGGGGGCGGCTGCACCTGCATGCGGCGCATTTCGATGTGAGCACCGGTGCGTTGGCCTGGTTGAACGAGGGCCAGGGCACCCTCGTGCCAGTCTCGGATGCGGTGCTGGAGCGCCTGCCGCTGGTCTGTGTGGGGGGCGAATGGTCACCTCCCGCTGCCGGCCCCGCACACAGGACAGGCTAGGCGGATGCCGCTCTACTTTGCCTACGGCGCCAACATGGACCGAGATGCGATGGCGTTGCGCTGCCCGCGCTCACGGCCTCTTGGAACAGCGCGCCTGCCGCGCCACCGTTTCATCATCACCCGCGAGGGTTATGCCTCGGTCGTGCGCGATCCGCGCCTGACGGTGCATGGCGTGATCTGGGATCTGGCCATGAGCGAGGTG
>JALORF010000244.1 GCA_025459195.1 Beijerinckiaceae bacterium | reverse complement strand
GTACGCCGCCACAACAAACCCATTCCCCGCCTGGAGACCGACCATGACCGACTATGTGCCGCCGAAAGTCTGGACCTGGGATCGGGAGAGCGGCGGGCGTTTTGCGGCGATCAACCGGCCCATCGCCGGCCCGACGCACGACAAGGAACTGCCGGTCGGCAAGCATCCGATCCAGCTCTACAGCCTGGGCACGCCCAACGGGGTGAAGGTAACGGTTTGCCTCGAGGAGTTGCTGGCGCTCGGTCACAGCGGGGCGGAATATGATGCCTGGCTGATCAACATTGGTGCGGGGGATCAGTTCGGTTCGGGTTTTGTCGCGATCAATCCCAACAGCAAGATCCCGGCGATGGTCGATCACTCGACCTCTCCGCCCACCCGCATCTTCGAGAGCGGGGCGATGCTGATCTATCTGGCGGAAAAGTTCGGCGCCTTCCTGCCCAGCGACCATCACGCCCGCACCGAGGCGTTGAGCTGGCTGTTCTGGCAGATGGGCTCGGCGCCGTTCCTGGGCGGCGGCTTTGGCCATTTCTATGCCTATGCGCCGACCAAGCAGGAATATCCGATCAACCGCTATGCCATGGAGGTGAAGCGGCAGCTGGACGTGCTGGACCGGCATCTGGCCGAGCATGAGTATATGGCCGGCAGCGACTACAGCATCGCCGACATGGCGATCTGGCCCTGGTATGGCGCGCTGTCACTGGGCCTGCTCTACGAGGCCGGCGAGTTTCTGGATGTGGCGAGCTACACCAATGTCATCCGCTGGACGAAGCAGATTGGCGCGCGCCCGGCGGTGAAGCGTGGCCGCATGGTCAACCGCGTTTATGGCGAGCCGGCGAGCCAGCTGCACGAGCGCCACGACGCCAGCGATTTCGACACGAAGACGCAGGACAAGATTGGAAAGAGCGCGTGAGCGAGACGGCCATCCCCCAGCCGCGCGATGAAGGCCCGGCCGGCTCTCTGCCTGACAGCCTGGCCCAGCGCCGCATCGTCCGCTTCGATCCCGGCCACGCAGTGATCGAATATGAAGTGCTGCCGGCGATGTGCCATTCGGGCGGCGTGGCGCAGGGCGGCTTCGTTTCCGGCTGGATCGATGCCGCCATGGCCCATGCGGTGATGGCGAGGCACGGCTTTGACCGGGTGCCGATCAGCCTGGAACTGAAGGTCAGCTTCTTTGCCCCCGCCAATCCCGGCCGCGTGCTGGCCGAAGGCTGGATCGAAAAGGCCGGCGGCCGCACCATCTTTGCCGAAGGCCGGCTGACGACGCTGGACGGCAAGATACTGGCCAAGGCGAGCAGCACCATCAGCCTCATTGATGCGGCCAAGGTGGCGGCGAAGATGGTGTGAGGGGCTTGACGATAGTATCATTTATGATACATAGACAGTGCTCGATTTGGTCCGCCCGAGCGCTTTGACAGGACCTGATGATGGAGTTTTTGAGATGATGAGATGTGCAAATAACCATCTGCCAAGGAGCAATCGATGTTCCCTCTCGTGTTTTACCGCACACCGTCCGGCAATGATGTCGTCCTTTATCTGATCCGTTCCCTCGATCCCGCTGATCGGCGCACTATTGGCGAGGATCTGAAAACGCTGCAATTCCGTCACCCGCTCGGGCTGCCGCTGAGCCGACCACTCGGCAAGGGTCTGTCTGAACTGCGTAGCAGCCTGCCTTCCGGCCGTGAGTTTCGTCTTTTCTACTGCTTCGACGGTCACACATCGCACCTCATTGTGCTGCATGGCTTCATCAAGAAGAGCCAACGCACACCTGACAAGGAGATGCGCATCGCTCGTGAACGGCAGCAGGAGTTTTCGTAAGGGCTTTGCCATGAGCAATGCATCTACACCGCGCGATCCTTCCGATTTTACCAATCTAGATGACTGGTTGAACGAAGAGGGGTTTCTGGAAGAGGTGACACTGGCCGCTACAAAGCGGGCCATTGCTCTCCATATTGAAGAGGCAATGGCGGCTGCAAAGCTGACCAAATCAGCCTTGGCCGCTTCGATGGGCACAAGCCGCAAGCAACTGGACCGCGTGCTCGATCCTGACGAGCATAATGTGACGCTGCTTTCTCTGGCCAAGGCCGCGCAAGGCGTCGGCAAACGGCTCAAGATCGAGTTGGTCGACTGATCATTCCCCCGAAGGCGTGATCACGATCCTGATCTGCACCCACGTCCCGACCTGATAGTCACCGTTCACCCGCGGCGGCTTCACGCGGAACTGCCAGGCGGCCTCGTTCACGGCATAGCCCATGCCGGAGCCGGGGGATTCGCCGATGGGCCGGCAATCCTCCACCTTGAAGCGCGGCGCGGTGCGGCAGGCGATCAGGCCAAAGGCGCCCGGCCCGGAATAGCGGGCCTTCCTGATATAGAAGGCCAGTTCGGAATCGGTTGGCTCGCGCTGCCATTCGGCGGCGTAGAGCTTGCTGCCATCGGGCGCCACGCCCACCACCGCGCTGTCGGGCGGGCCGGCTTCGGCCATCTGCGCGGGTGCGCTGTCGGCCTGCGGCACTTTCTTCAGGTCAAAGCCCAGCAAGGCCGGATCGCCAAAGCTCCACTTGGCCGGCGGGGCATCGGGCACCACGACTTCGGGGCGGGGCTGCGGGTTGCTGGGGGCTTGTCTCGCCTGCTTCTGTTGCTGCTGCGGCTTGGGCCGGGCGCGCTGCGGGCTGGGCGCGGCGACATTCACCG
>JALORF010000243.1 GCA_025459195.1 Beijerinckiaceae bacterium | reverse complement strand
GCCCTACCTCCTGCCCAAGCTGCGCTATGACAAGGTCGGCTGGATGGCCGAGCGCGGCGCGATGCCCGCGCATGACCAGAGCAAGGCGCTCGATACGCCGGAATCGCCAGCTCATCCGTGGGCGGAGCATCGCGGATTTGGCGTCGATCCTGATGCGCGCACCGAGTTTGCGGGCGATGGCGGCGAGCACAAGAATTTCGGCCCGGCACCGGCGAAGACACACGCGGACCCGCCTGCCTCTGCGGCACCGCCAACGATGACGGAGGAACAACCCGCACCGCGCCTGTCCCTGCCAGTCGCGGCGGCCCCAGTTCCATCGGCTCCTTCTCTCAGCGCCGTGCGGGCGAGCTGGGATACCGGACGCCCGTCGCGCCGCAAGGCCGACCCTGCCCAGACAAGCTTCGACTTTGATGCCCCTGCTCCGGCAGATGTGCCGCCAGCCAATGAGGCCGAGCCAGCCACAACTGGGGAACTGGACCTGCTCGACCGGCTGCATGGAGGGTCGCTCTGATGGGTGCCCGGCCCCGCCCACTTCCGCTGAAGGCGGCTGGCGGCAAGCCGCCGCCGTCCAAGGTGCAGGTCTATCTCTCCAAGGCCGGACTTGGTGCGGCGCTGGCGCGCGAAGCCAGCTTGCGAAAGCTCAGTCTCAGCCAGGCGGCTGAAGCGGTGCTCGAACGGGGCCTCAAAGGTCGGATCGAGACCGACGCTGAAGACCGGCTGTTGCGGCTCGAGCGGCGGCTGTCTGATCACATGCGGCTGACGGCGCGCGACCTCTTCATGCTCGAAGAGCTGGTCTTCATCGCGCTGCGCACGCTGATCTCGCGCATTCCCGCTCATGAATACGAGGCTGATCCCGACTATGTGGCCGGCGTCGATCTCGCCATGGAAGGCGTGCTCGACGAGCTGTCCCGCAAGGTGCGCGCCGGGCGCCTGCAGTTCGAGCGGGGGCTGAACGAGACCGAAGCCGACTTCGACGACCCAGCCAACGACCCGCATCGGGTCAGCGCCTCGGACGGGGAGCGCTGACCCATGGCGAAGCTCGGCGATCATCCGATCATGGCCGAGCGGCGACTGGAGGCGCTGCGCCATGCGCTGGGACCGGTGGCGCTGGCCGCCTTGGTCGATCCTGATGTGGTGGAAATCCTTGCCAACCCCGATGGCCAGCTGGTGCTCGACCGGATCGGCGCTGGCCGCGCGGCCTCAGGAGAGACCCTCAGCCCCGAATCCCGTGATCGGGTGATCCGGCTGATCGCCGATTATGTCGGCGAGCCGGTGCTGCCTGAAGACCCGCGCCTGTCTGGTGTGCTGCCGGGAACCGGCGAGCGCTTCCAGGGCGTGCTGCCGCCGGTCAGCCGCGCGCCTGCCTTCTCGATCCGCAAGCGGCCTGCCCGCATCTTCACGCTCGAAAATTATGAAGCCCAAGGCATTCTGACCGGTACCCAGCGCCAAGCCATCGAACAGGCCGCCGCTGACCACCGGAACATCCTGATCTCCGGCGGCACATCGTCCGGCAAGACGACGCTGGCCAACGCGATCCTCGCGCTGCCGGCTTTCACCGACACCCGCACCATCCTGATCGAAGACACGCCCGAGCTGCAATGTTCGGCCTGGGATCAGGTGGCTCTCCTCACAAGGCGAACGCCCAAGACCATTGGCGTCGTCGATCTGGTGCGCGACAGCTTGCGCCTCCGCCCCGACCGGATCGTGGTGGGCGAGATGCGCGACGGTGCTGCCGCGCTCGAGACCCTCAAAGCCTGGAACACGGGCCATCCGGGCGGGCTCTCCACCATCCATGCCAACAGCGCGCACGAGGCTTTGCTCCGGCTCGAAGACCTGACCGCCGAAGTCAGCGCCAGTGTTCCGCGCCGGGCCATCGGCCAGGCGCTCGATCTCGTCATCCACATCGCGCGGACCCGCGATGGCCGCCGGGTGGAGACCATCATCAGTATCGACGGAGAGGAGAACGGAACCTATCGCACGCGCCAAGCCGGGTGAGGCCGATCCGGCGCTGACGCACCCCAAAACGCACCCGCGTGCAAGCCCACGCGCACCCCACCGGACCCTGCTTGCAGCGGCCCGGCGCTGGCGTATGGCAAGCCTCGATTAACTTTCTATTTCATTGCAGAACAATGGCTTGATGCGCCAGTTGGCATGCTTCTGGCACGGTCATGACCAGGACGGACAAGCCGTCCCATTCTGGAGCAGGACCGATGAAGACAGGTTCCAACATCATCCGCCGGGGGATTGGTCCGGCACTCGCAGCAGGGTTCCTGATGGCCGCAGGCCCCGCATTCGCCGGCGGCTCGGGCATGCCGTGGGAAGGCCCGTTGCAGCAGATCGTCGACAGCTTCACCGGCCCCGTCGCGCAGGCCGGTGGCGTGATCGCGGTGACGATCTTCGGCCTGGGCGTGGCGTTCTCCGAAGCGGGTTCCGGCCTGCGCCGGGGTGTCTCGGTCCTGTTCGGGATCGCGATTGCATTCGCCGCGGCAAGCTTCTTCATGGGCTTCTTCGGCTTTGGTGGCGGGGCGTTGGTCGGCTGATGGCGGGCGGGTTTCATCCTGACCGGCCTGAAGGCTTCGAGTTGCCGCTCCCAGGCTCGCTGACCCAGCCGATCCTGATGGCGGGCCTGCCGCGCGAGTATGCGATCCTGATGGGAACGCTGGCCCTCGTGCTCGGTCTTGCCCTCAAGC
>JALORF010000242.1 GCA_025459195.1 Beijerinckiaceae bacterium | reverse complement strand
CCGGCGGAAGCCGTGCGCGAGGCCTTCGCCAGGGATGGTGCCTTCGCGCGTTCGATGGCCATCGAACTGGCGACGGCCTATCGCGGCGTTGTCAAGGAACTGAAGAACCAGAAGCTGAGATCGAGCCTGGAGCGCCTTGCCAACTGGCTGCTGGCACAGGATGCGGCGACGGGGAACACGGGGCGAATCGAACTGCCCTTCGACAAGAAGGTGCTGGCCTCGCGCCTGGGCATGGTGCCCGAGGTGCTGTCGCGTTCTTTTGCGGCGCTCCAGCCCTATGGCGTGGTCGTGGCGGGCGCTGTGGTGACGCTGGGCGAGCGCGATGCCCTGATCCGGCTTGCACATCCGGCACCGACCATCGATGATCCATCGTCATGAGCGAAATCTTGACGGGATTGGATTGTTTGCGTGCTGACATCGAACGACTTGGCCTTGGCCAGGCAGTGCACCCTGCTGAAGGCACTGGACCCTGCCGACCTTGACCATCTGATCGACGCCGGTTCGGTGATCAGGTTGGCGAGAAACCAGCAATTGTTCAGCCAAGGGGAGCCCGCCAAGGCCCTGTTTCTGGTGGTCGAAGGGCAGATCAAGCTCAGTCGCCTTGCGCCGGATGGCAGCGAGGCCGTCGTTCACGTCTTCGGGGTTGGCGAAACCTTTGCCGAAGCTGCCATGTTCATGGGCGGACGCTATCCCGTGACGGCGACGGCCGTGACAGAGTCAAGGCTCGTGTCGATCTCGAATGCGCGGCTGCGCGACCAGATCCTGGCGAAGCCGGAGACGGCCTTCGCCATGCTTGCGTCGATGGCGCAGCACCTGAAGTTGCTGGTTGCGCAGATCGAACAGATGAAATTGCTGACAACCAGGCAGCGCGCGATCCGTTTCCTGCTCGACCAGTCCGGCCAGACGGAAGGTCCAGCGCGGTTCAGCCTGCCGCACGACAAGGCCCTGATCGCCCATCGGCTCGGCATGAAGCCGGAAACGTTCTCCCGCGCACTCGCGGAACTCGCAAAGCACGGTGTGCGGATGAGCGGATCGCAGGTGACGATCGAGGATGTCGGGCGACTTGGCGATCTGCTTTCGGTGGAGTGACACGGCGGTCAGCCATTCAGGGCGATGCGCCCCGCATCGCTCAGATGGACCAGCCTGCCGCCAGTGATCGTTGCGACAATCCGGGGCGGCAGCGGAGACCGGTCCTCGATGAGGACAAGATCGCCCCTGAGACCGGCTTCGATGGAGCCCCGATCGGTGAGTCCAAGTGCCGCCGCCGGCCCGCTTGACACCAAAGCCCAGGCTTCAGTGAGCGACAGATTGCCTTCGGCAGCCAGACGGAAGGGTGCCAGCGGGAGGGCCGGATAGTAGTAGTCGGAGGCCAGGATCGTGCAGAGGCGCTGCGCTGCCATTTCTGCGGCGGACGGGCACCCGGTGTGCGAGCCGCCACGCACGACGTTTGGCGCACCGAAAACAATCGGATCGCCGCCGGCGGCAGCGGAACGGGTTGTTTCTTCATTGATGGGAAACTCCGCAATCGCGCAACCGAGATCGCGATACCAGGCCCGCATGTGCGGCGTCATGTCGTCATGGGAGAGCATTGGCAGTCCGGCGCGGCGCGCCGCTGCTGCCAGTCGCATGATCGAGGCAGGCACCTCGTCGGCGCGGGCGTGAACCTGTTCGATCAGGTGGAGGAACGCTGTTTCGCCCAGTCCGGAGCGGGTCACCATCCCAGCCATCTTGTCGGGCCTGTGCCGCTGCTTGATCGTGCCTGCCATGTGGTCATTGAAGGCAAGGCAGTCGATCCGGCCCTTGGCGATCCAGTCGAGAATGACCGGTTCGGCGTCGAGGTTGAACGTCTCGTGGCGCAGATGAAAGCGCGTATCGACGGCCAGATGCGGCCTCAACCGTTCGAGCGCCTCCAGGATCGAGATGGCAGCCTCTGATCCTCGCGTGCCGCCTTCCCAAGACCATGTCACCGAGTGATAGGCCGTGGTGATGCCGTTCATGATGAACTGCCGGTCTGCTTCCATCAGCGCGATCAAGGGATCGATGGAGGCAGCCGGACGGGGATGGACGAGCCGCTCGAAGCCGTCGCCATGAATGTCGATGATGCCCGGCATGACGTGGAGCCCCTGCGCATCGATGGTCAGCGCATCGGGCATGTCCACGGTGTCCTCGACGATGAGACCGTGGGCGACGCGCACACTCGTGCCGACGAACGCTCCGCTGATCAGCACCTGCCCGCCGGTGATGGCGATGGGGCGAACAGGTCGCTGTTCCATGCCTCGGCTTGCATCCAGTTTGCCGGCTTCAATGTTCATTGGTCCATCCGTTCCTGGGCACGGACGGCTGCATGAACCTGTTGGGTGACATCGACGTGACATCTGGACGTCATCAGTGCGTCACGCCGCAATGGTGACAGATTGGCCGACGGGTCGGTGGCGAAACCGACTTTCCATGCGTTGCAGGAGCTGCCCCATGAACCGCCGTGATCTCATTGCCGCCGCCGCCGTCCTGACGGCCGCCTCTGCCATGCCGGCCCTGGCCCAGACCCGCCAGAGGCTGCGTTTTGCCGTCACCGATGTCGATGGCGCGGAGAACCTTCAGCGCGAATTCGGTCCGTTCAAGGCTGCCTTCGAAAAGGTGATGCCGAATGTCGAAATCGCGCTGTTCCCGGTATCGGGCCGCACGGCGGCCGTCGA
>JALORF010000103.1 GCA_025459195.1 Beijerinckiaceae bacterium | reverse complement strand
TCCACCGGCCCGCTCACCATGAAGGCGCCGGCCAGAGCGGCCAGGATGGCCAGGGAACGGCCTCGACGGCCAAAAGCGAGCGCAACCATGGTGACGTGTCCGGTTGCACCCGTTTTGGCGCCGTCACGGTAAACGGCAGGTTTCCGCAATCGGCGAAATCGCGCTCACAGTGAACGGGGCGTTAAGGGCGACGGTGCTGCGCCTCCATCGCCCTTGCGCGCGTCAGTCCTCGCTGTCGGTCACCCCGACCGGCGCAGGACGCGGCGCGGATGCCGCCGGCGTGGAGCCAACGGGTGGCACCCTGCGCCACGTGCGGCTGGCAATGTCGAAATCGCCGCGCAACCAGCCGGTGAATTCCTGTTCGGTGCCATAGAAGGCGTTACGGTCCACATCGCCGCGAATGCCCGGAATGCGCCCCGTGGTTGTGTATTGCCAGAAAGCCCAGGGCCGCCCGACATAACGCTCTTCCGGACGTGCCGCGACCGAACGCAACCAGAAGGGGTAGCGATCGAACTCGCGTTCACCTTCCAGCACTTCCTTATGGAAGGTGATGTCGGTGTAGATGATCGGGATCTTGCCGGTATGCGCCTCAAGCTCGCGCAGCATGACGCGCGCTTTCTCCAGCGCGACTTCGCGCGGGACCTTGCGCGGGCAAGTTCGGCTGTGTCCGTTCCACTCGAGGTCGAGGACTGGCGGCAGAGCGTTCGGATCGCGCGGAATATGCTGGACGAACCATTGCGCCTGTTCATGCGCCGGTCGGCACCAGAACACGAAATGGTAAGCCCCGACCGGGATGCCGGCGGCCTTCGCCCCGTTCCAGTTCTGGCGGAAGCGCTCGTCCTCGTGGTCGCCGCCTTCGGTCGCCTTGATGAAGGCAAACCGCGTCCCGGCAGCCTTGACAGCAGTCCAGTCAATATCCGCCTGCCACTTCGAGACATCGATGCCATGGATCGGGTATTGCCGCGCCGTGACCACGCCGGGATGAGGCTTGACGTCCGACTTGCTCGGATAGTTGCCGCTGAAATCTGGCGACAGTCCGCACGAGGCCAGGATCACGGCCAGCACCGCTGCAAGGCTCAGGCGGCGGATCGGTGCGAGGGAACGAAAGGGCATGAGGGGCTCGGGTTCAGAACTGGCCTGCATCAGACCGACTGCCTGGTGCGGGGTTCGTCCGCCAGCGGACGGGTTGGAATCGTCTCGTGCGTTGCCAGGAGGTGGTCGCCGGCAACCGTGTCGTTCATCACACGCAAACCATTGCATTTGGGTTTACGGAAGGTTGATCGCCCGGTAAAGCCCCGCCCGCTATGCTTTGACCGGCTCTGTCGGGGGCAGCGTCGGGTATCTGGTCGGTGGCAGCACCAAGCCCTTGAGACGCATCGACCGGCACTGCAAAGGCTCCGGAAAAATTACAGAAACTCTCCGTGATTTCATGGGGTTATCAGCCCGGATTGCAGGCTTTGGTCGCCGCATTTCTGGCGCATTGCCGCTTTTGCGGGCAACTGTTCAACTTTTCGGATGGTTTGCATCATTTTTTGTGAGGCGACCACTTGAACGGCGTTCGAATTGCGCAATCTGCTGGCGAGCTTCGCCGCAAACTGTCTTTGGCGACAGCGATTTCACCGTGTTGTCCGGCCAGGAGTCCGGAGCTTGAGGGAGCATCAAATGAAGAATTGGCTCATGGGGATCGCAGCCGTCGGCGCGATGCTTTTCGGGACCACCGTGGCCGAGGCCGGCCGCGATCTGGATCAGATCAAGCAGCGCGGAACGTTGCGCTGCGGTGTGCAAGGTCCATCCAATCCGGGCTTTGGCGTGCCCAATGCACAGGGCGTCTGGGAAGGCTTCAACGTCGAGATCTGCCGCTCTGTGGCGATCTCCATCTTCGGCGACCCGACAAAGGTCGAATTTGTTCCAGTGACAACCCAGTCGCGCTTCCCGGCCCTGACCAATGGCGAAGTCGATATGCTCTCCAACAACACCACCTGGACGCTGACCCGCGACACCGGCGTGAACCGCTTCAACTTCCCGGCGATCGTTTTTTATGACGGTCAGTCGGTCATGGTGCCGCGCCGCCTGAACGTGACATCGGCCAAGCAGCTCAATGGCGCGACGGTCTGCGTTCAGCCCGGCACCACGACCGAACTCAACCTGTCGGACTTTTTCCGCCAGAACAACATCACCTTCCGCCCGGTCGTGATCGAGGCGCTGGATGAACTGCGCCGCGCCTATGATCAGGGTCGCTGCGACGTTTTCACCAACGACTTTGCAGCGCTCGCCGCGCAGCGCACGCTGCTGACCAATCCGCGTGATCACGTCATCCTGCCAGAGCGCATCTCCAAGGAGCCGCTCGGCCCGACCATCCGCCAGGGTGATGAAGAACTGACCAACCTCGTGGCCTGGACCGTGTTTGCCCTGATCGACGCCGAGGAATTCGGCATCACCAAGGCCAATGTCGATCAGGTCGCTGCCACCAACACCGATCCGCGCGTGCGCCGCCTTCTGGGTGTCGAGCCTGGCATGGGCGCTGCCATCGGTGCAGCGAACGAGAACTGGGCCCGCACCATCATCAAGACCTATGGCAACTACGGCGAGATCTTCGACCGCTGGCTTGGCCCCAGCACGCCTCTGGCCCTCGAGCGTGGCCAGAACAACATCTGGACCAAAGGTGGCCTGCTTTACGCCCCGCCTGCCCGATAAGGCCAGGCGCCTGATGGTTCAGGCGCGATAAACGCCAAAAAGGCTCCGGGCCTCTGTGCCCGGGGCTATTGCGCGGTTGGCATGGCACATGACGTGCATTCGCCATCTGCAACAGGCCACCCGCAAGCCGTCCGAGGGACACGCCGATTGCCATGAGCACACCTGAAGCCGGCACGCTCGAAGCCAGCCCGTCCGGAAGCGCTGCTCGGCCCGTTCTTGCGCCGACGCGCACCGCGCTTTGGAATGACCCAGTCAAGCGCGGCATCGTGCTGCAATTGCTGCTGGCGGCCTTCGTTCTGTCGGTGGTCTGGGCGGCCTATGGCAACATGCGCGCCAACATGTCGGCGCGCGGCCTGGTTTTCGGCTGGGATTACCTGTCGCGGCCGGCCAACTTCGCCATCGGGGAAGCGCTGATCCCGTTCAGTGCTCAGGACAGTTACGGGCGCGCCCTGCTGGTCGGCATCCTCAACACAATCAAGATCGCGGTCGTCGGCATCGCCTTGACGACCTTCCTCGGCATCGCACTCGGCGTGATGCGCCTGTCGAGCAACCCGCTTCTGGCGCGCTTGGTCTCCGGCTACATCGAAGTGGTGCGCAACACCCCGCTGCTGCTTCAGCTTTTCCTGTGGTACGCCATCATCAATTCGCTGCCTGGACCACGCCAGGCCGTTCATTTCGGTCCGGGCATGTACCTGTCCAACCGGGGCGTGAAGGTGCCATGGCTGGAATGGTCACCCGCGCTGTGGCCCATGATCTGGGCGCTTGTCGCCGGCATCATCGGTGCAATCATCGCTGGCCGCATGCTGGCCCGCCGGCGCGAAGCGACGGGGCAGGCACCGCCTCTCTGGCCTGTCGCTCTTGGCCTGATCGTGGGCTTGCCCTTTCTCGCCTCCGCGGCGCAAGGCTTTCCGGCCACGCTGACCATTCCGGTCCTGCAAGGCTTCAATTTCGCGGGCGGCATCGAGCTGTCGCCGGAATTTGCCGCGCTGCTGACAGGGCTGGTGCTGTATACAGCGGCATTCGTGGCAGAAATCGTGCGAGGCGGCATCCAGTCGGTCTACAAGGGCCAGTGGGAGGCTGCCCGCTCGCTGGGCCTGTCATCGGGCCAGTTGATGCGATTGGTGATCCTGCCGCAGGCTTTGCGCGTGATCATTCCACCCCTGACCAGCCAGTATCTCAACCTGACCAAGAACTCGTCGCTGGCGGTGGCGATCGGCTATCCCGATCTCGTCCACATTTCCAACACCACCATGAACCAGACGGGCAGGGCCGTGGAGGCCATTCTTGTTTTCGCATCGATCTACCTCACGATCTCGCTGCTGACCTCCGCATTCATGAACTGGTATAACGCGCGTGTCGCGATCATGGAGCGCTGACATGAATGCGCCGATGCCAACGCCTTTGAACGTGCGCTCTTTGTCCTTCGTTCGGGGCGAGACCTTGCCGCAGATGCCGCCGCCCGATGACGTGCGGCTGAGCCTTTCACGGCGTGTGGCCCGCACCTATTTTGGTTCGCCAGCGAATGCTGCCATCACCATCGGCTGCATTCTTGTGCTGGCGTGGCTGCTGCCGCCTCTGCTGAACTGGGCCCTGTTCAAAGCGACCTGGACCGGCAATGCCACAGCCTGCCGCGAAGCGGGCGGTGCGTGCTGGTCCTTCATCCGCGAGAAGTTCTGGTTCTCGGTATTCGGCCTTTATCCGTTTGAACTGCGCTGGCGGCCGGGCCTTGTCCTGGCGCTGTTCGCAGGAATGGTTGCGATCTCGGTCCAGCAACGTTTCTGGAGCATCAAGCTCATCTATGCCTGGGTCGCGGCGCTGGCCGTGATGTGGGGCCTGATGGGCGGGAACGTGCTCGGCATTCCGGTTCCGGGGCTTGATCCGGTGCCGACCCGCCTTTGGGGCGGCTGGCTGGTGACGATCTTCCTTGCGGTGTTCGGAGCGGCGCTGGCCTATCCGATCGGCATCGTGCTGGCTCTGGGGCGGCGGTCCCAGCGCCCGTTCGTGCGCCTTGTCTGCGTCTGCTGGATCGAGTTCATCCGTGGCGTGCCGCTGATTTCGCTGCTGTTCATTGCGACCTTCATCGTGCCGCTGTTCATGCCGACAGGCGTTGAACTGGATCGCCTGATCCGTGCTCAGATCGCTTTCATCATGTTCGCCGCGGCCTACATGGCCGAGGTCTTTCGCGGGGGCCTTCAGGCTATTCCGAAAGGGCAATACGAAGGGGCGGACTCGATCGGGTTGAATTACAGCCAGAAGATGCGGCTGATAGTACTGCCGCAGGCGCTGAAGATCACGATACCGGCGCAGGTCAACACTTTCATCGGCATGTTCAAGGACACGACGCTGGTGCTGATCATCGGAATCTTCGATTTCTTCACCACGCTGCGGTCGTCATTGGGCGATGCCAACTGGCTTGGCTTTGCCACCGAAGCCTATGTTTATGCGGCGGCTGTTTATTTCGTTTGCTGCTATGCCATGTCGCAATACAGCCAGCGGCTGGAAACCACGCTGAACGAGGGCCAGCGCCGCTGACATCGTTCGTCAAAAGCCGAACCACAGTGTCGCGATGCCGAGGAAGGCGAAGAACCCGACCACATCGGTGACGGTGGTCACGAAGGTTCCCGAAGACACCGCCGGATCGATGCCCAGCTTGTCGAGCGCGATCGGGATGGCGGCTCCTGCCAAGGCTGCGGCGAACAGGTTGACGATGATCGCCAGGCCGATCACCAGCCCAAGGCCCTGATTGCCGAACCAGAAAGCTGCGACGACGCCGGTGATCAGCGCGAAGGCTGCGCCGTTGATCAGCGACACGGTCAGTTCTCGTGTCACGAAGCGGCTCATGTTCCAGTTGCCGAGTTCGCCCGTGGCAAGGGCGCGCACAGCCACCGTCATGGTCTGCGTGGCCGCATTGCCGCCCTGGCTGGCCACCACAGGGGCCAGGACAGCCAGCGCCACCATCTTTTCGAGGCTGCCCGAAAACAGCTTCATCACGCTGGCCGCGAAGAAAGCCGTCAGCAGGTTGATGAACAGCCACTGGAACCGGCTGCGCGCGATGGCAGGCACGGTATCAGACAACTCCTCGTCGCCCTTGACCCCGCCAAGGGCCTTGATCTCGTCATCGGCTTCGGCATCGAGGATGTCGACGATGTCGTCGATGGTCATCACGCCCACCAGCCGCTCGGCCTCATCCACGACAGGGGCCGACACGAAATTGTAGCGCTTGAACATCTGCGCCACGTCGGTCAGTTCGTCGGTTGCGGCCACCGTCTTGCGCTCCGGGTCGGCCAGCGCGGCGATCCTGACAGGGCGCTTCGAGCGCAGCAGCTTGTCGAGCGCCACCGTTCCCTTGAAGTGATGGGCCGGGTCGACGACGTAGATTTCGTAGAACGTTTCCGGCAGGTCCTGCGTGTCGCGCATGAAGTCGATGGTCTGGCCGACGGTCCAGAAGGCCGGGACGGCAATCACCTCGGTCTGCATCCGGCGACCAGCCGAATCGTCAGGATAGTCGAGGCTCTTTTGCAGCGCGATGCGCTCGCTGGCCGGCAGCTTGTCGAGGATCTCGGCCTTGTCGGCGTCGTCCATGTCCTCAAGGATGTAGACCGCGTCATCGGAATCGAGATCGCGCATCCCTTCCGCGACAGTCTCGGGCTCGAGTTCCTCGAGAATTTCCTCGCGCACGGCATCATCGACTTCGGTCAGTGCCGTGAAGTCGAAGTCCTTGCCGAGGATTTCGATCAGCTTGGGCCGGTCCTCCGGCTCCAGCGCTTCAAGCAGGCCGCCGAGGTCGGCCTCGTGCAACTGCCCTGCGACGGCCACCAGTCCGTCATGGTCGCCAGCGGCCACGAGCAAAGAGACGCGCGCCACGAAGGCGGCAATGACCTCGCCGTCTTCGTCCCGGAAGGCCATGTCGGCCTGGGGGGCGAGGGCCGGGGCGCGCTCGTCAAGCATCGGCAATCCGGGTTTGAGAAAGACTGTGCGGGTCTTGTGTCAAAGGCCGTCCTGAATGACAACGGGTGAAAGCATGCTGATGCAAAACTGGCTGCTTCGGTCGCCTTGCCGCCGGCGGCGACGATGTGAAGGACAGACCCTCGATGGCTGCCGATAACCCGTTGCAAGGCGCTCGTGCCGAGGCGCAGCCTGGTCTGGGTCTGGCTGGTGCAGTGAACGCGCCGACGGGGCCCACGATCAATCTTGGCCGTCGCCAGATCATGGCCGGGGCAGGGGCGCTTGCGCTGACCGTTGCTGGCCCGGCTGTGCCGGTCTGGGCCGAGGCGCGATGCCATCTGGGTGGGCGGACCTTGGCTGTCGGCGCGCCGGGCGGGCTTTTCATCGGCACCCAGAGCCATCCGCGCACCCTGGCGTTGGCAGACCGCGAAGTGGTGTTGACACTGGATGACGGGCCATTGCCCGGGCCGACCGGTCGCGTGCTCGATGCCCTGAAGCTCCACGGTGCACGGGCCACTTTCTTTCTGATCGGGCGCAACGCCGCTGCTCATCCGGCTCTGGTGCAACGTATGGCAGCGGAAGGGCATACGCTCGCGCACCACACCATGAATCATCCCTGGACCCTGCGGCAACGCTCGTTCGAGGTTGGCAAACGCGAGATCGAGGAGGGCATCAGGGCTGTGCAGGATGCGGCGGGGCTCGCGCGCTCCGGCGTGACAACGCCGTTCTTTCGCTATCCGGGTTTTGCGAACACGTCAGCGCTGGATGGATGGCTGGCCGAGCGTGACTTTGCCGTGTTTGGCTCGGACCTGTGGGCTAGCGACTGGACGCCGATGAGCCCCGAGCGCCAGCTCTCGCTGGTGATGGGCCGCCTCAAGCGCGCCGGTCGAGGCATCATCCTGCTGCATGATGTCGTCGGGCAGACCGCGCAGATGTTTCCCGCTTTCCTTGCTGCGCTCTGCGCCGGCGGCTACCGGGTGGTCGATCTGAAGCCCGGCTCACTGGCCCCGCCATTGGCGGCCGCGCCGGGCAACTGGCGTTCGCATACCGAACGCATGATCGCCGGGCGGCGCTAGAAACAAGGACGGCGGCCGTTGCGGGCCGCCGTCCGGGGAGCTTTCACTCTGAAATGGTGCGGCCAAGAGGACTCGAACCTCCACTAGTTTCCCAACTAGCACCTCAAGCTAGCGCGTCTACCAATTCCGCCATGGCCGCGGAGTGCCGCATCGGCGCGAGGCCGGCGCGGCGTCAGGGGGCTTAGCAAATCGCACCGGACGCCACAAGCACGAAAACCGCGCCGGAACGGGCCCCGTTTGCAATGGCCTGCAATCAGGCCGCTTCCGCCTGCGCTTCCGGCTCTGGTTCAGGTTCCGGCTCGTTGTCAGGGCGCAAGGCTTCGCGAATGATCCTTGGCCGTTTCAGCAGCTCCGTGATCTCGACCTGGATGCGGGTTCCGGCAACGATGACCTGTCCCATGGCGAAGACCTGGCCATTGGCCACGACCTCAACCTGATCAGATTCGCCAGCAGCCAGTTCGACAACGGCACCACGGCCCATGCGCAGCAGTTTGTGCACTGGCATGATGGTCTGCCCGAGGATCACGCTGACATCAATCAGCACCTTGTCGAGATCGGTCTGCAACGCTTGCCTCCGGGCCGCCGAATTGCGACATCAGTTCGGCTCTCACACTGCCCCGAACATGGTTAACTGGTTGTGAATCGTCCCGCATCTCCAGCGCTTGCGCGTCAGGATCTGGCCCTGCTGCCCCTCGGCGGCAAGCCGGTGGAATGGCGTGTCCAGGCCGGCTTTTTGGGCTATCCCGAGGCCGTTGCCGCCATGGAGGCGCGTGTTGCAGCCATTGCCGATGGTTTGGCGCCGGAACTGGTCTGGTTGGTCGAGCACCCGGCGCTCTACACGGCCGGCACATCCGCCGATCCGGTCGATCTGATCGCGCCGCAGCGATTCGACGTGTTTGAGACCGGGCGCGGCGGACAATACACCTATCATGGGCCGGGCCAGCGTGTGGCCTATGTGATGCTGGATCTGAAGCAGCGCGGTCCCGATGTGCGCCGCTTTGTTGCAGCGCTCGAAGCCTGGCTGATTGCCACGCTCGGTGCCTTCAACGTCGTTGGCGAGCGCCGCGAGGACAGGGTCGGCGTGTGGGTCAGGCGGCCGGAGCGCCCTGCGCCGCCAGGACAGGTTGCGGAGGACAAGATCGCGGCCATCGGCATCCGCGTGCGCCGCTGGGTGACCTTCCATGGCGTATCGCTCAATGTCGATCCCGACCTCGATCATTTCTCCGGGATCGTGCCGTGCGGCGTGACCGCGCACGGCGTGACATCGCTGGTCGATCTGGGGCTGCCGCTGAGCATGCCGGATGTCGATCTGGCCTTGCGCGCCGAATTTGAACGATTGTTCGGCCCGACCACGACGGTTGCCGGCTGAGCCGGTGCCGCGCGCAACGCTTCATTCACCATCTTCACGCACGATGGCGACGGGTTGGGTTTCTCGTTCCAGGTGGATCATCACATGAAAAAGCTCGTTTTCGTCGCCGCTCTGGCCGCGATGTCCGCAGCCTGCACCACGACAGACCAACGCATCGCCGGCGCGGCTGCCGGCGCGGGCACGGGTGCGCTGATCGGAGGGCCGATCGGGGCCATCGCAGGAGGGGCCATCGGCGCCGTTGCTGCGCCCACCGTGACCGGAACCGTGCGCCGCGCCCAGCGCTGATCATCGGCGGACACGCACGCACGCGCCATGCCCAGTGGCGCGTGCATCCATGCGTCATTGCGCTGGTCTCGCCTCCACGCCATAACCGCGTCAGGAAAGCGAGGGGCGTGTTCATGGCGGTTCTGACCAGCAATGTCGATGTCGGCTCGCCCGAAGCGCAGGCCTATGTGGCTGACTGGGCCCGGTTGCGCGCGGAACTTGTTGACAGGCGTGCAGTCGCCGCGAAAGGCGGCAACGACAAGGCCCGCGAACGCCACACGGCACGCGGGAAACTCCTGCCGCGCGAGCGCGTCGCAGGTCTGCTGGACCCGGGCTCGCCATTTCTCGAAATCGGCGCTCTGGCCGCTTACGGTATGTATGATGATGACATCCACGGCGCAGGCATGATTGCCGGGATTGGCCGGGTGTCCGGCCGCGACGTCATGGTGGTCTGCAATGATGCCACCATCAAGGGCGGCACCTACTACCCGATGACCGTGAAAAAGCATCTGCGCGCGCAGGAAATCGCGCGCGAGAACCGGTTGCCATGCGTCTATCTGGTCGATTCTGGCGGGGCCAACCTGCCACATCAGACCGATGTCTTTCCCGACCGTGAGCATTTCGGGCGGATTTTCTACAATCAGGCAACCTTGTCGTCCCTGCGCATTCCGCAGATTGCGGTCGTCATGGGGTCCTGCACGGCTGGGGGCGCCTATGTGCCGGCGATGTCGGATGAAACCATCATCGTCCGTCGGCAGGGCACGATCTTCCTTGGCGGTCCGCCGCTGGTGAAGGCCGCGACCGGCGAGGTTGTTTCGGCGGAAGACCTTGGCGGAGGCGATGTCCACACCCGGCTCTCCGGTGTTGCCGATCATCTCGCCGTCGATGACCGCCATGCACTGGCACTGGCGC
>JALORF010000010.1 GCA_025459195.1 Beijerinckiaceae bacterium | reverse complement strand
ATGTCGAACGTCTCGCCCAGCAGCGCGCCGGCCATGGCCGAGCACTCGATGTGCCAGCCGGGGCGGCCAAAGCCCCAGGGGCTGTCCCAGCCCGGCTCGGTGGCCGGATCGGAGGGCTTCCACAGGACGAAATCCATCGGATCGCGCTTGTAGGGCGCGACATCGACGCGCGCGCCGGCCAGCATGTCATCGAGATTGCGGCGCGAGAGCGCGCCATAGCGCGGAGCGCCCGGCAGCTTGTCCATCGCCGTTGGCGAGAACAGCACATGGCCTTCCGCCGCATAGGCCACGCCGCGCTCGACCAGCTTGGCGATGATGCGCACCATGTCCATGGGCTGCTCGCCATTGGCCACAAAATCGGTGGCGCGCGGGGTGTGCGTCGGATCGAGGACGTTCAGCGCCTTCAGGTCCTTGTTGAACTGCGCCACCGTGCCTTCGGTGAGGTCGCGCATTTCGGCCAGCAGCGGGCGCTTCCGTGTCCACCGATCAAAGGCGCGCTGGTTGATCTTGTCGTCCACGTCCGTGATGTTGCGGGCATAGGTGACGCTGGTCTCGCCGTAGATGTGCCGCAGCAGGCGGAACAACACGTCGAAGACGATCATCGGGCGCGCGTTGCCGATATGGGCATAGTCGTAGACCGTCGGGCCGCAGACATACATGCGCACATTGGCCGGATCGAGCGGCTCGAACGGCTCCTTGGTCCGGGACAGGGTGTTGTAGAGTTTCAGTTTCGGAATCGTCGACATAAGATCA
The DNA here is from genome assembly GCA_025459195.1 of Beijerinckiaceae bacterium. Taxonomy (GTDB): domain Bacteria; phylum Pseudomonadota; class Alphaproteobacteria; order Rhizobiales; family Beijerinckiaceae; genus Allobosea. The sequence goes on along the minus strand of JALORF010000010.1, from coordinate 49,835 downwards.
GGTCCGTCAGGGTGCAATCAGAGGAACACGGGGGCGCGAGACGTGTTCGGCCCGACCTTCTGGCCGGGCGCTTGTCATCTTGAGAGATTGCAGAAGACGAGACGGTTCCAGCCAGCGGTCGGGCTAGCGACAAATAATGCTGATCGCGATGGCGATGGGTGCGGACGTCGTCATGAGCCCTTCATGCCGCGTCATGGCGCGCGGGTCAAGGGCGCGAGGTCGGCCGGGCCGCCTATGGCCGTCGTTTCCGGGTGATCTGCCACAATCCTCATCCTGAGCTTGTCGAAGGATGAGCCTGTCGAAGGATGAGATGAACAAAGGGCCGGTGCGGCTGATCGTGGATGCGCCATCCTCGTCCTTCGACAAGCTCAGGATGAGGATGGCGACAAGCGCAGGAAGAGGATGTCGACAAGATCAGGAAGAGGCTGGCGGCACGCTCATCCTGAGGCTGGCAACCGCGCTGGAAGGCCCGCATCGGAGACGCAGCAGCGTGCCGATTCATGGTTTGTTAAGCCCTGGCGCGCACATTCAGGGTTGATTTTTTCTTATCACCGAACGGACACGCCATGCGCCGCGTCATTGTCTCGCTGGGATTTGCGCTGATCGCCGCTGGTGCGGTGTCGTTCTCGGTTGTGCCCTCGGCGGCGCCGCGCAAGGCCAGTGACCAGAGCGTGTTCCTGCTGCCGCCATCGGATGGCTACGGCATTGCCGATTGCATCGCCCAGAACCGGGAATGCGGCAAGATCGTTGCCAATGCCTGGTGCGAATCCAAGGGCTTTGCCAAGGCCGCGTCCTACGCGCTGGTCTCGCCCACCGAGATCACCGGCTCCATCGCTGGCCGGGCTGGCGCAGCCGCCAGCGAGCCGCCGGTGATGATCACCTGCGCGGAATGAGCGTTGCCACCTGGGCTGCGCCCTCCGGCACCGCTCAGCCCCTCACCCAGTCCGAACATTTCGGCGCGGCGTCCGTGCCCCAGGGCATGATCGGCACGGTCGAGGTCGAGTTCTTGGGTGAACCGTCAATCAGCTTGTCGGAATAGACCAGATAGACCAGCACGTTGCGCTTGGCATCGCAGCCGCGCACGATCTGCATGCGCTTCCAGATCAGCGAACGGCGCTCGCGGAATACGACCTCGCCCTGCTCGACGCGCTGCTTGAAGCGGATCGGACCGATCTGGCGGCAGGCCAGCGAAATGTCCGACACCTCCTCGGCAACACCGAACATGCCAGCGACGCCGCCGCGCTCGGGCACGGTGTAGTGGCAGGCCACGCCCTCGACGGCGGGATCGTCGATGCCGTAGACAGCGAGCTTGTCGTCGGGCGTCAGCATCTTCCAGACGGTGGACTTCTTGAAGATCAGGTCAGGATCGTCATTGGCGCTGGCCGCACCCGGCGCCAGGGCCATGGTGGCACACAGCAGCGCAGCGGCGAGGCCGGGAATGGTGCGGGTCACGGTCTGGCGGGTCGCGGCACTTGGGGTCTGCATGGGCATGTCCTTCTTCCACTTGCCAAGATGGGGGTTCGCCGGACGGTTTTGAAGGGCGGTTGGCGCTTGACGTGCCGCGCACGCGGCTCCACGCTGCACCGATCGAGCGCCCGCAACGGAACGCGGCAAAAGACATCGCCAGAGGCGACACGGGACACAGGGGAGGACTGCCATGAAGCGTCGTGATTTTCTGAAGTCGGGAGCACTCGCCACGGCCGCAGCCGGCACGATTGCCGCGCCGGCCATCGCCCAGTCCATGCCCGAGGTGAAGTGGCGGCTGACCTCGAGCTTTCCACGCTCGCTCGACACGATCTTCGGCACCTGCCAGACCTTCGCGAAGTATATGGCCGAGGCCACGGATGGGAAATTCCAGGTGCAGACCTTCTCGGCCGGCGAGATCGTGCCCGGCCTGCAGGCGCTGGATGCGGTGGCCAACAACACGGTCGAGTGCGCCCACACGCCGACCTACTTTTATGTGGGCAAGGACCCGGTGCTGGGCTTCGGCACCGGCGTTCCGTTCGGGCTCAACTCGCGCCAGCAGCACTCATGGTGGCATTTCGGCGGCGGCGAGAAGCTGATCAACGAGGCGCTGGCGAAGTTCAGCACCTACTCCATCCCGTGCGGCAATTCCGGTTGCCAGATGGGCGGCTTCTTCCGCAAGGAACTGAACACCGCTGCCGACCTGCAGGGCCTCAAGTTCCGCATCGGCGGCATGGGCGGGCAGGTGCTGTCACGGCTGGGCGTGGTGCCGCAGCAACTGGCGGCGGGCGATGTCTATCCGGCGCTGGAGCGCGGCACGATCGATGCTGCCGAGTTCGTCGGCCCCTATGATGACGAGAAGCTCGGCATCAACCGCGTCGCCAAATACTATTACTATCCGGGCTGGTGGGAAGGCGGGGCCATGCTGCATCTGGTGATCAACCAGGGCGAGTGGGCCAAGCTGCCGAAGCACTATCAGGCCATGGTGCATCATGCCTGCGAGGCGGCGAACAACTGGATGCTGGCCAAGTATGACGCGGTCAATCCGCCGGCGCTGCGCCGGCTGGTGGCGGCGGGGACGGAGTTGCGGGCTTTCCCGCAGCCGATCATGGAAGCGGCGCTGAAGGCTGCCAACGAGTATTATGCCGATCTGGCAGGCCGCAACGAAGGCTTCAAGAAGACACTCGAGTCGATGACGGCGTTCAGGGGCGAGAGCCTGCTGTGGTGGCAGGTGGGCGAATTGTCCTATGACAGCTTCATGGCGCGCTCGCGCGGGCGCGGCTGACGCCAAGAAAAGCTGCGCGCCGATGGACCTGCCGGAGCCTTCCGCCCCGCCGGCGGCAGAGGACCTCAAGCTCGAACGCTTCCTGCCCTACCGGCTGGTGGTGGCGGCGACGCTGGCGAGTCGAGCGCTGGCCCGCATCTATGGCCACCATTTCGGCATCGGCATCCCCGAATGGCGGGTGATGGCGATGCTCGGGCAGTTCGAGCGGCTGACGGCGCGCGATGTCGGCGAGTTGTCGCACATGCACAAGACCAAGGTCTCGCGCGCCGTGAGTGAACTGGTCACGCGCGGGCTGGTGCAGAAGACACCCAACCGCGATGACCGGCGCGAGGCCTTCCTGTCACTCAGCCCGCCGGGCCGCCGGATCTACGATCAGGTCGCGCTGCTGGCGCTGGCTTTCGAGAAGCGGCTGACCGACGACATTCCACCCCATGAAATGCAGACCTTCACCCGGGTCCTGTCAACGCTGACCGAGCGCGCGCGGGTGCTGTCAGCCGGTTTCAGCGGCGTTGACGATTGAGTGTTTCAGGCCAGGCGCGCAACAAACATACTTCCGTCTTGTTTACCTTCTGTTATCCATACGCCCGCAAACCTCGCGGGGTGGCGCGCCGGGGTCGGGTCAGAGCAATTTCATGGGTTTTCGGTTTCGACACTTGGTCATCGCGGTTGCCGCCCTGGTCGGCGCGCCGTCGCTGACCCATGCGCAGTCGCCGCAATGCGATGCCTGGCGCGGCGAACTGGCCCGTCTTGATCGTGGTGGCGGTGGTGGCGGTGGCTCGCCGGCAGCGGCCCGCGCCGCACAGCAGGTCGGAGCCCAGCTTGGCCGGGCGCAGGCGGCCTATGCCTCGCTGCAATGCGACGGATCCTGGGTGTTCCAGGCTCCTCCTCCGCAATGCGGCGGGTTGAGAGCCCAGATCGGCCAGTTGCGCGCGCAGTATAACAGCCTCCAGCAGCAGGCTGGCGGCGGTGCCGGGAATGAGAACCGTCGGCGCGCGCTGATGGCGGCCATCGACGACAATTGCCGGGCCGGCGTCTTCCGCAGCCAGCCCATCGCCCCCGCGCCCGTGCAGCAGCCGCGCACCCTGTTCGAGGCACTGTTCGGCGTGCCCGAGCGCCTGCCGCCACCTCCCCCGGGCATGCCGCAACTCGACGGCCAGCCGCTCGATGGCTTCCCGGAGGATCGCACGCCAAGCTGGGGTTCCGGGCGGCCGGTCTGCGTGCGCACCTGCGACGGGTTCTTCTTCCCGCTGGCCAACAGTCCGGGCGGGCGCGAAAGCCAGAGCGACATGTGTCAGGCCCTGTGCCCCGCTGCCGAGACGGAAGTGATGTACATGGGCGGCGACGGCAACATCGAGAACGCCACCCGGCGCGGCGGGGGCAGCTACAGCAGCCTCGCCAATGCCGGAAAATACCTGCGCCAGTTCGATGCCTCCTGTTCCTGCCGCAAGCAGGGGCAGAGCTGGGCACAGGCGCTGGCGGATGCCGAAAGCCTGCTCGACCGACGGCGCGGCGACGTGATCGTGACGGAACAGCGCGCCGAGGAGATGTCACGGGCGCGAACAGCGCCGCGCACCCGGCGCGAAGCCGAGCGGCAGCTCAAGGCACAGGCAGACGTGGCCCCGCAAGCGCCAGCCGCAGAGATCGCCGCCGATGCGGCAGCGGCGCGGGCGCTGGAAGCGGCGGGGCGCAGCGCTCCGACCGCGAGCACGGAATCCTCAGGCATCGGGCCCAGAAGCCTGGGCTCCGGAACGGTGACGGCCACGCAGGGCGAACGCCGCACCGTCACCAATTCGGCGGGCGAAACCCGCACCGTGCGCATCGTCGCGCCGGCGCTGACGCCGCCCTCGCTGCAATAGCGCCGGTGATTCCGGCCCTCAGGCGGTCTGGCCGGCCAGGCGCGCGGCCAGCCGGGCGCGGCCGATCAGCGGCAGCAACGGGGCCAGTTCCGGGCCGTGCTCGCGCCCGGTCAGCGCCAGCCTGATCGGCATGAACAACGCCTTCCCCTTGGCACCCGTGGCAGCCTTCACCGCGTCGGTCCAGAGCTTCCAGGTGCCGGCATCGGGCTCCCCTTCCGGCAGCGCGGCCAGCGCGGCAGCGGCGAAAGCGCTGTCTTCGATCAGGGGTGTGACAGGCCCGTTGACGACGGCCCACCAATCCTTGACCTCGGCAAAGCGGCCAAGATTGCCCCTGACCGCGAGCCAGAACGCTTCGCCATCACGCTGGGCGATGCCCATGGCTGCGAGCCGGGGAGCCGCGCTGGCATGGCTCATCTGGTGAAGCGTGCGGGCATTGAGGTGATCGAGTTCGATCTCGTCGAAGCGGGCCGGCGCGCGGCTGACATGGGCGAGATCGACCAGCCCGGCCAGTTCAGCAAGGCTGTTCACAGGGCGGACCGCATCCGCCGAACCGACAAGCGTGGCCAATGCCGCCACGGCCAGCGGCTCGATGCCGTTCTCGCGCAAGGAGGCGAGCGACAGGTGGCCGAGGCGCTTGGACAGGCCCTCCCCGCTGGCAGTGGTCAGCAGGTTGTGGTGCGCAAACACCGGGATCGCGCCGCCGAGAGCCTCGAAGATCTGGATCTGCACCGCCGTGTTGGTGACATGATCCTCGCCGCGGATGACATGGCTGATCGCCATGTCGATGTCGTCGACCACCGATGGCAAGGTGTAGAGATAGGTGCCGTCACCCCGGATCAGCACCGGGTCAGAGAGCGAGGCGCAATCGACATGGGTCGCCCCGCGCACCAGGTCATGCCAGGCGACATCACGCGCTTCGAGCCTGAAGCGCCAGTGTGGCCGGCGCCCCTCGCTCTCGAAAGCCGCCTTCTGCTCGGCCGTGAGCGCCAATGCGGCGCGGTCATAAATCGGCGGCAGGCCGCGCGCGAGCTGGCGCTTGCGGCGGCGGTCGAGTTCGTCCGGCGTCTCATAGCAGGCGTAGAGCCGGCCCATGGCCCGCAGCTTTTCCGCCGCAGCGTCATAGAGCGCGAATCGCTCTGACTGGGAAAACACCGCGTGCGGCTCGATTCCCAGCCAGCCAAGATCGGCAGCGATGCCTTCGGCAAAGGCGCTGGTGGAGCGCTCCTTGTCGGTGTCGTCATAGCGCAGGATGAAGCGCCCTTGATGGCTGAGCGCGAACAGCCAGTTGAACAGCGCAGGCCTGGCATTGCCGATGTGCAGGCGGCCGGTGGGTGAAGGGGCGAAGCGGACGGTCGGTGTCATGCCCCGCTTATGGCGAAGGCGGCGGTCAGGCGCAACCGCGAGGCGCGGTTCGAGACCGGTTCAGGGCTGGCGCAGGCCGAGCAACCGTGCCTCCAGCCCGTTGCTGGCGGTCGATGAGCGGCGGCGGGCGCGGGCGAGAAACCAGTGGAACAGGCCGAACAGCGCTGCAAAATGCGTGACGATGATCAGCCCGAACATGACCATGCGGCTGTGCGGATCATGCTTGAAGCCAGGCCGGTCGAGGAACACATGCGGATTTCCGAAGCGGCCCGGCACGATCACGACCTTGAGGCGCTCGCCAATGGCAATGCGCTCGTATTCATCGGCCATGACGCGTGCGCCGAGCCGCTGGCCGCGATGCGCAAGATAGATCATCGGTGTGCTGCTGCGCCGCGCATAGACCATGCGCTTGTCGACAACCTTTTCGACGGCGAGCGTGCGGGTGCCGTAGAACCCGTTGGCCCGCAGGGTGGCGTCCATCGTCATGGCGGCAATGGCCAGGATGAACAGGCCCGAGAACCACACAAGCACTGGGCTGCTGGCGCGCTGATCGGCTGCTTCGCTTCGCCAGAATGCCAAGGTCGTGCCTCCCCGTTCGAGGCTCGCAGGCTCGCGCAAACCGGTTGCCATGCCGTTGCCGGAGGGCAAGGCCGGCGCGGGCATTTGCCGGCAGGGTGAACGGGAGATTGCCGAAAAGCGCGCAGACAGCTTTTCTAGTGCTTCGATCCTCTGATCGCGCTCATCGCCAGCGCCACCATGGCACCGAGCCCGATGCCGAGCACGCCGGCAGCGATGGCGCTGACCAGCCAGGCGGTGAAGCCCCCGGCTGCCCCGAGCACGGCAGCGACCTGCGCCGCGACCTCTTGCAGCGCATGTTCGGGGGCGGGCCAGCCCAACCCGGCCGCACCATGCAGGATGATGCCGCCGCCGACCCAGAGCATCGCCGCCGTGCCGACAAGGCTGAGCAGCCTGAGCAGACCCGGCATGCCCTTGACGAGCCCGCGCCCAAGCGCGCGTGTCAGCCCAAGATGGCCGCGCGCCATCAGCACACCGAGGTCATCGGCCTTCACGATCAGCGCTACGGCACCATAGACCAGCAAGGTGATGCCGATGCCGACCACGGCAAGCACCACGGCCTGCATCAGGAAGGACTGGTCCGGCACCGAGGCCAGGGTGATCGCCATGATCTCGGCCGACAGGATCAGATCGGTGCGGATCGCGCCGGCAACCTTGGCCTCCTCGACCGAGCCCGGATCGGTGCCGGATGCGCCCTCGCCCGCTGCCGGGGCTGGCGCATGGCCATGGCTGGCGAACAGGCTGTGGACCTTCTCATAACCTTCGAAGCACAGGAACAGCCCTCCCGCCATCAACAGTGGCGTGATGGCCCAGGGCGCGAACAGGCTCAGCGCCAGCGCGCCAGGCAGCAACAGCAGCAGCTTGTTGCGCAGCGAGCCGAGCGCGATCTTGCCGATGATCGGCAATTCGCGGTCCGCCGCGAAGCCAACGACATAGCGCGGCGTCACGGCAGCATCATCGATGACGATGCCGGCGGCCTTGGCCCCGGCCTGCGAGGCCTGCGCGGCAACGTCATCGAGCGAGGCTGCGGCCACTTTGGCGATGGCCGCCACATCGTCGAGCAGTGCCAGCAGGCCGCCGCTCATTCAGAAATCCACGACATCGAGCCGCGCCGCACCTTGCGGGGCCGGCCCGTTGGCTGCGGGCTGATAGGGCCCCCCGCCCGGATCACGGAAGCGGTTGACGATCGGATAGCGCCGGTCGCGGCCGAAGGACCGCTTGGTGACCTTGACGCCCGGTGCGGCCTGCCGGCGCTTGTATTCGGCCAGATAGAGCAGCCGCTCGACCTTCTTCACGGTTTCCAGCGCATGGCCGCGCGCCACGATGTCGGCCACGCGCATCTCGCTTTCGACGAGGCCGTGCAGGATATCGTCGAGCACCTCATAGGGCGGCAGCGAGTCCTGGTCGGTCTGGTTCTCGCGCAACTCGGCGGTGGGGGCCTTGGTGATGATGTTGGGCGGAATGACCACGCCATCGGGGCCCAGCGCGCCCTCCGGCTTCCAGCGGTTGCGCAGGGCGCTGAGCCGGTAGACCTCCATCTTGTAGAGGTCCTTGATCGGGTTGAAGCCGCCGTTCATGTCGCCATAGAGCGTGCAGTAGCCGACCGACATCTCCGACTTGTTGCCGGTGGTGATGACCATCGGGCCGAACTTGTTGGACACCGACATGAGGATGGTGCCGCGCGCCCGGCTTTGCAGGTTTTCCTCGGTGATGTCGGGCTGGAGACCGGCGAACAGGGGCGCGAGCGCCGCCTCAAAGCCGGCCACGACAGGCTCGATCGGCACGATCTCATAGCTGACGCCGAGCGCCGTGGCGCAGGCAAAGGCATCAGCAAGGCTGTCCTGGGAGGTATAACGGTAGGGCATCATCAGGCAGCGCACGCGCGCGGGGCCCAGCGCATCGACGGCCATGGCCGCGCAGATGGCCGAATCGATACCGCCCGACAGGCCGAGCACCACGCCCTTGAAGCCGTTCTTCTCCACATAGTCCTTGAGGCCGAGCGTGCAGGCGGCATAATCGGCCTGCTCGCCTTCCTCGTTCAGCGCCCGTGTGCCGGGGACGCAGACCCAGCCTGACGGCTCGCGCCGCCATTCGGTGATCACGACCGCCTCGCGGAAGGCCGGCAGTTGCACCGCCAGCGCCGCATCGGCATTGAGCACGAACGAGGCCCCGTCAAAGACCAGTTCGTCCTGGCCACCAACCTGGTTGAGATAGGCCATGGGCAGGCGGCTCTCGACCACGCGCGGCACCGCCACGGCCATGCGCTCGTCGCGCACACCGCGCCGGTAGGGCGAGCCGTTGGGTGCCAGCAGGATTTCGGCCCCCGTTTCGGACAGGCATTCGACCACATCCGGCTCCCAGATGTCCTCGCAGACAGGCAAGCCGATGCGCACGCCGCGCACTGTGACCGGACCGGGCAGCGGGCCGGGCTCGAACACGCGCTTTTCATCGAACACGCCATAATTCGGCAGATCAACCTTGAAGCGCACCGCCTGCACCCTGCCCTCATCGAGCACGGCATAGGCATTGTAGAGCTTGCCGGCCTCCAGCCATGGCAGGCCGATGAGGATGGCAGGCCCGCCATCGGCCGTCTCGGCGGCGAGGTCGTCGCAGGCCTTGCGGCAGGCATCCTGAAAGGCCGGCTTGAGCACCAGATCCTCCGGCGGATAGGCCGAGAGGAACAGTTCGGGCAGCATCACCACATCGGCGCCGCGTGCGGCTGCTTCAGCGCGGGCGGCCCGCGCCTTGGCAGCATTGCCGGCAGGGTCGCCGACCACGGGGTTGAGCTGGGCCAGCGCGATGCGCAAGGGCGCGGTGCGGGGGAGCGAGGAATGTGGACGTGAGGTCATGCCCCCGGTTTAGCGCCCGCCGCCGCAACGGGCAACGGGGCTGCCAGCAATGTGGCCCCCATTGAGCGCCCTCATCCCGGCCTTGAGCCGGGATCGGAAGGGATACTGCCGCACCTTGACCATTCGACGAGCACACTTGGTGATCCCGGCTCAGGGCCGGGATGACAGCGCTAGTCTGGGGCCGTCAAACGGTCAGTTGCAGACGCGGACGCGGCGCACCTGATAGGTATAGCTGTCGATCCAGACCTTCTGGCGACGCCACTCGCAGAACACCGGCTGCTCCTCGTAAACCACGCGGGGCGGCGCATAGTAGACCGGGGCCGGGTGATAGCGCGGTGGTGGCGGCGGCAGGGCCTCATAGCCATAGGCAGGCCGCGAGGCGGCGATGGCGCTGCCGGCAATCGCGCCGAGCGCAAGGCCGCCGATCAGGCCGGCTGCGACCGCGCCGCCATCATGATGGCGGCGGTAGCGCCAATCGGCCTCAGCCGCGGAGGGCAGCATGACGAGGCCGGCCGACAGCGCGGCGACGGACACAAGGGTGATGCCGGACAGGCGGGCAGTGCAACGGCGGTGAGCCATAACGCAAACTCCGGTGAGGACGGTTTGGTGACCAATCACTGAACAGGGTAGGGCAAAAAATCTGTATGATCCCTGAACACATCATGGCCGGGATGTGGCGGAAAGCGACATGGTTAACCCTTTGTTAGCCTTACGTTTACCCGGCATTAGGGTTACCGGAGGATAAATGCTCCATCGGCTCACTGGGCTGATTTGAGTGGAGCATGTCCGATGCGTATTCGCCTTGTTGCTGTCGCGGCCCTTGGCCTCGCTGCCAGCCTTCCCGCCGCCGCCGCCGATTATCCGGTGCTGCGCGGAACGTCATCGCCATCGCTGCCGCCGCCGCCGATGATCCAGGAGGAGCCGACGCAGTGGGATGGCTTCTACATGGGCGGGTTGGCCGGCTACAGTTCCGTGATCTTCGATCCGCGCACCGGCGCGGCCGATCTGGCGCGTGACGGAGCCTTGCGCAGCACGGCTGTCGAGGCGCAATTCGCGGCCTCGCGCCTGCTCCAGCCCAGCCAGTTCAGCACGCGCGGCATCAATTTCGGGGCCTTCCTCGGCTACAACATGCAGTTCGGCGAGGCCGTCATCGGCTTCGAAGTGGACTACATGCGCTTCGGCAAGGGCGGTTCGAGCACCAATTCGATCGGGCGCTCCTTCGCCACCAGCACCGGCTATATCGAGAGCGTCACGCTCTCGGGCGGCACGACGGCGAAGCTCAATGACCTTGTGACCATGCGCCTGCGCACCGGCTACGCCATGGGCAACATCATGCCTTACATGACCGGTGGTCTGGCGCTCGGCTACGGCACGGTCAACAATACTGCCATCGTCAACCACAGCGGTGTCGATGCCGACCCGCTCGGTGCTCCCGCCCTGCCGCCGTTCAACGTCAACTCCGGCACACTCAGCAGCAGCCGCAAGAACGCCTTCATGGCTGGTTTCACGGTGGGTGGCGGTGTCGAGGCGATGCTGGGCGGCCTGATCGTGCGCGGCGAATATCTCTTCACCCGCGTTTCGGCCCAGGGCGGCGTGGTCATCGACGTCAACCAGGGCCGCGTCGGCGCCGGCGTGAAGTTCTGAGATCCGGCATCAGACCGCGCTTTGCCTGCCTCAGCGGACTTCTCTCAACCCTCGTCATCCCGGGCTTGACCCGGGACCACGATGGGCCATCACCCGTTTGCCCGGCAGCAGGAGCGCCCATTCCGATCCCGGCTCAAGGCCGGGATGACAGGGCGATGTTCAACACGGACAAGGCAGGCCTCACTCCGCCGCTTCAACCTCGGGCCGGCCCTTGGCCTGACGTTCCTTCTTGATCAGTTCGGCCACCAGGAAGGCCATTTCCAGCGCCTGCTCGGCGTTGAGGCGCGGATCGCAAGCGGTGTGGTAACGGTCCGACAGGTCGATGTCCGAGATCGAACGCGCGCCGCCGGTGCATTCGGTGACGTTCTTGCCGGTCATTTCGAGATGGATGCCGCCGGCATGGGTGCCTTCGGCATTGTGGACCGCAAAGAAGGCCTTGACCTCGCTCAGGATCATGTCGAACGGCCTTGTCTTGTAGCCGGACGAGGCCTTGATGGTGTTGCCGTGCATCGGATCGCATGACCACAGCACCTCGCGGCCGTCGCGCTTGACGGCGCGGACCAGCGCCGGCAGGTGGTCAAACACCTTGTCGGCCCCGAAGCGGGTGATCAGGGTCAGCCGGCCCGTCTCGTTGGTCGGGTTGAGGATGTCGATCAGGCGGATCAGGTCATCCGGCTTCATCGAGGGGCCGCATTTCAGCCCGATCGGGTTGCGGATGCCGCGGCAGAACTCCAGGTGCGCGTGATCATGCTGGCGGGTGCGGTCGCCGATCCAGATCATGTGGCCGGAGGTGTCATACCAGTCGCCCGTGGTGGAATCGACGCGGGTCATGGCCTGCTCGTAGCCGAGCAACAGCGCCTCGTGGCTGGTGTAGAATTCCGTGGTGCGGGTTTCCGGATGCCGCTCGGGATCGATGCCGATGGCGCGCATGAAGTCGAGGGTTTCGGTGATGCGTTCGGCCAACTCACGGTATCGCCCGCTCTGGTTCGAGCCCGACACGAAGCCCAGCATCCAGCGATGGGCATTGTCGAGGTTGGCATAGCCGCCAGTGGCGAAGGCGCGCAGCAGGTTGAGCGTCGCAGCGGATTGCCGGTAAGCCATCAACTGGCGGCGCGGGTCCGGGATGCGGGCTTCGGGCGTGAAGGCGATGTCGTTGATGATGTCGCCGCGGTAGCTCGGCAACTCGACGCCGTTGATCGTCTCGGTGTTGGCCGAGCGCGGCTTGGCGAACTGGCCTGCAACGCGGCCGACCTTGACCACCGGGGACGAGCCGGCAAAGGTCAGCACCACCGCCATCTGCAGGAACAGGCGGAAGAAATCGCGGATGTTGTCGGCGGAATGCTCCTCGAAGCTCTCCGCACAATCGCCGCCCTGCAACAGGAAGGCTTCACCCGCCGCAACCTTGCCGAGCGCCCGCTTGAGCTTGCGCGCCTCGCCGGCAAAAACCAGCGGCGGAAATCCTGACAAGGTCTTCTCGACATTGGCCAGTTCGGCTGCATCGGGATATTGCGGAACCTGCTGGACCGGCTTCTGCCTCCAGCTATCGGGTGTCCAGCGCTCTGCCATGGTCGTCACTCCTCAACACGGTGCAGGCCCACAGCCATCTTTCGCCCCGGACCTGCCTTGAGACGACGCCTTAGCGCCGTTTTGCCCATCCGGCAATGTTCGAGCGCATGGGCAGCGCGGTTCGCGCCGGCTTGCCATCCATGCTCTCGTCGGATGCACGGCGTGCGCCCCGTCATACCCACGACGTCATCCCGGCCTTGCGCCGGGATGACAACAGGCGGGGAGCGCGCAGACACATCATCGTCGTTGAAGCGGGACACAAAGGCGTTATGCTCACGCCAAGGCACGACGTGCGGAACAAACCGCGCGACCAATCAGGGCAGGAACCAACATGATCTCTGACAAGACCACGCTCACCCGTCGCCAGGCCCTTGCCGGCGTCTCCGCCCTCGCTGCCGGAGCAATGCTGCCAGCGTTCAGCCAGGCGGCCGAGGTGATCGACCGGGTGCAGCTTCTCGTCGGCTTCGGCGTTGGCGGCGGCTTCGACCAGACCGCGCGCGGCATCCAGGAAGCCTTGCAGAAGTCAGGGCTGATCGCCAACGTCGCGGTCGAGAACCGCACCGGTGGCGGCGGCTCGGTCGCCATCGCGCATCTGATCGAGACGGCCGCGCGCCAGCAGAACACGTTGATGGTCAACGGCACCTCGATCGTGATCCGCTCGCTGAGCCGCGAGTTCCAGCAGACCTTCCGCGATGTGACGCTGGTCGGCACGGTGACAGCCGAGATCTTCGGCATTCTCGTCAATCCTGCCTCACCCCATGCCGACATCAAGGCGCTGACGGCGGCGCTGAAGACCAATCCGCGTGCCGTGCGTTTCGGCGGCGGCAGCCCGCGCGGCGGCATCGACCATTGCGCGGCCGCGCTTTACCTCAAGCAGGCCGGCATCGACGCCAAGGCCATGCAGTATGTCGCCTATGACGGTGGCGGCAAGGCCATGGCAGGACTGCTCGGCAACGAGGTGCAGTGCATCGTGATGCCGTTCTCCGAAGCGCTGACGCAGATCCGGGGCAACCAGCTCAGGATGCTCGCCATCATGGACGAGAAGCGCTCGGCCGACGTGCCATCCGTGCCGACGCTGGCGGAAGCCGGCGTGCCGGGCGCGACGCTGGCCAATGTGCGCGCCCTGTTCATGGCACCGGGCACGCCACCGGCGCGCGTGGCCGCCTTTGCCGATCTGCTGGAGAAGCTGATCAAGACACCCGCCTGGGAAGAGGTCCGGGCGCGCAATGGCTGGAACATGTTCTTCAAGCGCGGCCAGCCGGCACAGGACTTCTTCGTGCAGCACGAGAAGGACATCCGCGGCATGCTCATCGAACTCGGGTTCATCCAGGCCTGACGCGCCCGCCGGCGCCGGAGGCGTGCAATGCCTGAGAAAGAGGGTGAATGCTCCCGCTACCGCGCTTCGCGCTCCTTCAGCGGGGGTGAAGGCTCCCGCTATCGCGCTTCGCGCTCCTTGAGCGGGGGTGAACGCTACCGCGCTCCGCGCTCCTTGAGCGGGGGTGGAGCATGACCCGCACCCAGGGCGAACGGCTGGCGGCGCTGGCGATCCTGCTGTTCTCGCTGGGCTATTTCGTGCTGGCTTTCGGGATCAAGGCACCGCCCTCCTCCGATGACAGCCCGTTTTCGGCGCGCAGCTTCCCGCTGATGCTGGGGCCGCTTGGCATGGCTCTCTCGCTGGTGCTGCTGGTGCGCCCGCCGGAGGGCGCGCCGGTCGGTGCCGCCGGGTTCTCGTGGGGGCGCGCACTGGGGTTGATCGGGCTGATGGCGTTCTATGCGCTGGCGATCAACCATCTTGGTTTCGTCGTCACCTCGGCCCTGTTCCTTGCGGGCGGCTTCTGGGCGCTGGGCGAGCGCCGGCCGCTGGTGCTGGGGCTGGTGGCGCTCGGTGTCTCGCTCGGTTTCTGGGTCATGTTCAGCCTGCTCGACGTGAAGCTGGACTGGGGCGTCTTTGAACGGATCTGGTCATGATCGAAGGCTTGCTCACCGGCCTTTATGGCCTGATGACCCCGATGAACATCGGGCTTCTGATGATGGGCTGCATCCTCGGCACCTTCATCGGCATGATGCCGGGGCTCGGGCCGGTGACCGCGGTGTCACTGCTGATCCCGGTGGTGCTGACCATGCAGCCGGCCTCGGCCATGGTGCTGCTGGCCTCGATCTATTACGGCGCGATGTTCGGCGGCTCGACCGCCTCGGTGCTGATCAATGCGCCGGGCGAGTCGAGTTCCGTGCCCACGACCTTCGATGGCTACCCCATGGCCAAGCGCGGCGAGGCCGGGCGGGCACTGGCGCTGTGCGCCTGGGGCTCCTTCGTCGGCGGCACGGTGGCGACGCTGCTGCTGATGCTCGCCGCCCCCACGCTGGCAAGCTGGGCGCTGACCTTCCAGGCCCCGGAATACTTCGCGCTGATGGTGCTTGGCCTGACCGCCGTGGCCGCCTTCACCGAAAGCGGCGGGGTGATCAAGGCGCTGCTGATGACCGTGGTGGGGCTGATGCTGGCCACGGTTGGCACCGATGTGGCGGATGGCGTCGAGCGCTACACGTTCGGCATCCGCGACATTGCTGACGGGCTCTCCTTCGTGCTGCTGGCCATGGCGGCCTTCGCGCTCTCGGAAGCCATTCTCGCCGCCCTGCGCAATGAAAAGGTCAGCGAAGAAGCCAAGAAAGCGGCGCGCGGCGATGTCGGTTCTCTGAAGCTCACCGCCGATGACATCCGCGAGGTGGCCCCGACCATGGCGCGCTCGTCGGTGCTCGGCTTCGTCGTGGGTGTTCTGCCTGGCGCGGGCGCGACGATCGCGGCCTTCATGTCCTATGCGGTGGAGCGCAACCTTGCCACCGGCAAGCGCCGCGAGGAGTTCGGCAAGGGCTCGCGGCGCGGTGTCACCGCTCCGGAAACGGCCAACAACGCCGCTGCCGGCGGGGCCTATGTGCCGCTGCTGACGCTCGGCATTCCGGGCTCCGGCACCACGGCGGTGATCCTCGGCGCGCTGGTGGCGCTGGGCGTGCAACCCGGCCCCAGGCTCTATGTCGACCAGTCGGCGATGTTCTGGACCGTGGTCGTTTCGATGTATCTGGGCAACCTGATCCTTCTCGTGATCAACCTGCCGCTGATCCCCTACATTGCGCGGACGCTGGCCATTCCGGAACAGATCCTGTCGCCGCTGATCGCCTTCTTCTGCCTGGTCGGCGTCTTCCTCGTCTCGTTCAACACCTTCGACCTGTGGCTGATGATCGGGCTGTGCGTGGTCTGCATCGGGCTGAGGCTGCTCGATTATCCGATGGCCCCGCTGCTGCTCGGCTTCGTGCTCGGCAAGCTGCTGGAGGAGAACCTGCGCCGGGCGCTGCTGGTCAATGACGGCTCGTTCGCCTTCCTGTGGGAAAGGCCGGTGACGGCCCTGCTGCTGGCGATTTCCATCGCCTGCGTGCTCGCGCCCGTGGTCATGAAGCTGGCGGGTCGCAAGGCCTGACAGGCCCGCGCCGGCGATGGCAGGGTCAAGGGGCGGCAGCGGCCGTCTTGCCGGCCGTGGCCTTGCCATGCGCGGCCCCGAACAGGCGGATGCCGGCAAACACCCCGGCGAGAAGCAGCGCTCCGCCAAGCCATTCATGCGGGGCCGGCCAGCGGCCCTCGAAGGCAAAGCCATAGAGCAGCGCAAAGATGGTCTCCGAGACAATGAGTTGCGCGGCGAAGGCCAGTGGCAGGCGGCGTGAGGCCAGCGTCCAGAAATACTGCGCCAGCCATGAGCCGATCACGCCGGTGAGCACAGCCCAGATCAGCAGCCGGGTGCCATCGGTTCCGGCAAAGCCGCGTGCCGGGATCTCGCTCCAGCCCATCAGCGGCGCGAGCACCAGCAGCGGCAGCACACCCACCATCGCGCCCAGGCCTTGCAGACTCGTCCAAGGCAAGGCTGCCGGCGCATCGGCAGCCCGCAGGGCCCTTGCATTGATGACGCCATAGCCGAACCAGACCACCAGCGCCCCGCAGGCGAGCGCAAAGCCAAGCAGCACATCGGCTCTCTGGCGCGGGTCGGCCGCTTCGGCCAATGTGCCCAGGTTGATCACGGCCAGCCCGGCCAAGATCAGGCCCAGCGGCAGCGCGAGCGCCCGCCAGCGCACCGCCGGCTCATCCCAGTTGCCGTAGATCGCCAGCAGAACCGGCAGCGCGCCGATCACCAGTGGCGCAATGGCCGGGCCTGACAGGCGCACCGAGAAGGCCACGAAGATGTAGTAGATCACATAGCCTGTCAGACCCAGCACAAGGGCGAGCCCGGCCTGCCGCAGCGTGATCCGGCCCGGACGGAAACGCGGGCTCAGCGCCATCAGCACCAGCGATGTCAGCCCGAAGGCGAGGTAGCGCAGGATGGCGAGATCGACCTCGCTGTAGGGCTGGACAGCGCGCGGGGCGACGAAGGTCAGCCCCCAGAAGGCACCGGCGCCAAGGCCCGCGAGAAGTCCGATGAGCATGCTGGCTCCGATCGAAGTGCCTGGAAAGGCAGAGCGCAAGAGAAAATCTCAGGAAATTCAGAGGCTTGCCAACACACGTCGATGACGTGATTCAGGCGCCTGAGAGATCGATGCAAGGCGTTCATGGATCGGGTCAGATGGCCGATGCCATGGGCCGGATCGGCGCATCAGCCCTTGCGCGGGCTGCGCATGGTGACGAACTCCTCGGCAGCGCTGGGGTGCAGCGCCATGGTGCGGTCGAAATCGGCCTTTGTGGCGCCCATGGTGATGGCGACGCCAAGCGACTGGATGATCTCGCCGGCGTCAGGCCCGAGCATATGCGCGCCCAGAACCCGGTCCGTGCCGGCATCGACCACCAGCTTCATGTAGGTGCGATCCTCGCGCCCGGTCATGGTGGCCCGCATGGCGCGGAACTGGGTGTCGAAGATGCGGAGTTGATGGCCTGCCGCCAGCGCATCCTGTTCCGACAGGCCGATGGTGCCGATCTCCGGCGTGGTGAAAACAGCGGTCGCGATGGGGCTGTGGGCCACTGTCCAGGGCTTGCCGCCAAAGGTGCTGTCAGCGAAGGCGTGGCCCTCGCGGATGGCCACGGGCGTCAGGTTTACACGGTTGGTCACATCGCCGACCGCATGAACGCCCGGAACATTGGTGGCGGAGGCGGCATCGACCTTGACCGAGCCATCGCCATTGAGCGCGACGCCGATGCTGTCCAGCCCAAGGCCGGCCGTGTTGGCGCGGCGGCCGGTGGCCACCAGCACGACATCGGCCTCGATCACCGCGCCATCCGACAGGCTGACCTGGCGCACGCCGCCCGCGCCCTCATCCATGCGGGTGATGGTGCGGCCCAGCGCCAGCGTGATGCCGCCCAAGGCAAGCGCGTCGCGCAGACGGGTGCGGATGTCCTCATCGAAGCCACGCAGCACGTTGTCGCCGCGATGCACCAGCGTGACCTTGACCCCGAGGCGGGCGAAGACGCAGGCGAATTCGAGCGCGATATAGCCGCCGCCGACCACCACCATCCGGGCCGGCAGCGCCGGCATGTGGAACACCTCGTTGGAGGTGATGCCGAGATGGCCGCCGGGAATGACCGGCTCCAGCACCGGATGCCCGCCTGTGGCAACCAGGATATGGCGCGCCTTGATGCTCTCGCCCGAACGCGACAGGCGCACCGTGCCGGGCGCGGTGACGACCGCGCGCTCTTCGACGATCTCGACGCCGGCACCGTTCAGCCCCTTGCGGTAGAGGCCGGACAGGCGCGTGACCTCGGCAGCCACGGCATCGCGCAGGGTCGGCCAATCGAACCGGACGGGGCCGACCTGCCAGCCGAAGGAGGCTGCATCGGCCATGTCATCGCCAAGGCGGCTGGCATAGACATACAGCTTCTTGGGCACGCAGCCCCTGATCACGCAGGTGCCGCCGATGCGGTCCTCCTCGGCGATCATCACGCTGGCCCCGTGGCCTGCCGCGATGCGGGCGGCACGGACGCCGCCTGATCCTGCGCCGATGACGAACAGATCAACCTGGCGCATGGGATGTCCTGGCGTTCTCGGCGAGCGGCAAGGCCGCGCTCAGAGCTTGTGACCCTTCTTGCCCATTTCCTCGCGGAAGCGGGCCAGGAAGAACTCGGAGGTCTGCTGCATCCACGGTTCGAGGAAGCGGAAGACCTGATCGAGCAGGCCCTGCTGCGCGTTGACATACTTCTTGCCGGTCGGCGAATTGAAGAAGGTCACCAGATCGCGCAGTTCAGCTTCGGTGAACGTGGTGCCGATGGCGCGCGCCGAGCGCTCGATCATCTCGCCACGGCGGGTGCGGATTTCCGGCAGCAGGGCGACGAGCGTGTCGTCCATGTCCTTGGCCAGCTCCGTGCGGCTGGCAAAACCCTGGCGGATGCGCAGGGCAATGTCCGGCAAGGCGACGTCGAAGGTCCTGGCAAGGCCAGAGCCTTCCACAACCTCGCGGGCCAGGCGCAGGACAGGTTCGCTGACCGCCGTGACGGGCACGCCGGCGGGGGCTGCGGGCGCCGGGGCCTGCGCCTGAAGGGGGCCGGCTGCGAGGCCGAGAAGCGCCAGAGCGGCTGCGAAAGATCTGATCGTCATGGGCGTTGATCCTTTGTCGTGACCCGTCCTTGTCAGAGACGGGCGGTCTTCGTCAATCGATTTGACCGATGAGCTTCAGGCCGGAGCCTGTGGCCAGGATGGCACCGGTGGCAAGCCCGAGGAACAGGCCGTGCTCCATCACGCCCGGCACGGCAGCCAATGCCTGCGAGAGTGCCGCCGGGTCCGCGATTCGGGCCAGTGCCGCGTCGAGGATGTGATGCCCGCCATCGGTGACGAGGACAGCCCCGGCCTTGTCGCGCCTGACCGTGACCGAACCGTGGCAGCCGGACGCCGCCAGAGCCCGCTTCACGGCGACGATGGTGCTGGTCATGCCGAACGGCGCGACCTCGATGGGCAGTGGAAAGCGCCCGAGCGTGTCGACCAGCTTGGTCTCGTCGGCAATGACGATCATGCGGGCCGAGGCGGCCGCCACGATCTTCTCGCGCAGCAGGGCCGCACCGCCGCCCTTGATCAGCCGAAGCTGGTGATCGAGTTCGTCCGCGCCATCGACCGTCAGGTCGAGCTCGGGGGTCTCATCGAGGGTGCTGAGCGGAATGCCGACGGTCAGGGCCAGCGCATGGGTCTGTTCCGAGGTCGGAACGCAGACCACCGCCAGGCCGCCCGCCACGCGCTCGCCGAGCAGTTCGACGAAGTGTTTGGCGGTTGAGCCTGTGCCGAGACCAAGGCGCATGCCGGGCTTGACCAGTTCCAGTGCGCGCGCCGCAGCAACACGCTTGAGAGCTTCAAGGTCGGCCATGGTCATGCCCCGTTCATCCAGCGCCACATAGCGTGTCGACCGGAATGCGTAAACCGAATTGCGGGGCAGGATGCCGGCCCGGCTTGACAGGCGGCCATCCGGCATGGCGGACTGGGGCTCAATGAGACACGGACGGCGCTGGGGACTGGGACTGGGAACAGCCATGCTGCTGGCGCTGGCGGCTGCCGATTCGCCTGCCATGGCCGCTGACGCCAGCAATCTGCCCGCCCCGGCCTGGTGCCCCGCCAGCGGGCCGAGCCCTGGAATGGCCAACGCGGCCCTGTTCCAGCGCATCGCCGAGAAGGCCGCCCGGCGCGAAGCGATCACGCTGGTGGCCATCGGATCGTCGTCGACCGAAGGCTCCGACCTGTCAGACCCGACGCTCGCCTATCCCACGCATCTGGAGCGTCACCTGAACGCGCTGCTCGGCAGCAAGGTCGTGACCGTGCTCAACAAGGGCAAGGGCGGTGAAGGCGTGCCCGAGACCGTGGCGCGCTTCAAGCGCGATGTGGTTGCCCTCAAGCCCGACCTCGTGGTCTGGCAACTCGGGGCCAATGACATCGTGCGCCGCACCGATCCGGAGGTGACGGCCAGGAGCGTCGAGGACGGGATGCTGCAACTTGCCACGAGTGGCACCCCGGTCGTGATGATGGATACGCAGACGGCCCCTTCGGTTGCCATCTCGCCGGTCCTCGATCAGACGCAGAAGCTGCTGAAGGCTGCCGCCAAGCGCCATCAGGCACTGTTCTGGAGCCGGTTCGAGTTGATGCGGGGGATCCTGGCCTCGCGCGCGGCGAGCAGTGATGACCTGATCAGGCCGGACCAGCTTCACATGACCGTGCCGATGCATGTCTGCACAGGCAAGGTGCTGGCCGAGGCGATCGCCACCGAACTGCGCCAGTTGTCCACGACGCTGGCAAGTGCAAATCACTGACAGGCCCTGCCACTGACTGACCTGCAGGCGCTTCAAAGCGCCGGGCGCGCAGTCCTGCCGGCTGATCGGATCAGTTCGAGGGCGGCACGCTCGTATCGATGATCCGGATGCGGTCGACAGCGGTTTCGCTGATCCAGATCTGGTCTCCCAGGCGGGTGACGGCGCGCGCCTGCCCTCTTTCGGAGAGGGATGCGATCACGGTGCCTGACCCGGTTGCCGCATCGAAGCGCACCAGCTTGTCACGGCCGACATCGCTGACGATGACCGTGCCGGCGGCATCGAGCGTCAGCGCGAACGGGCGTGCGCCCTCGCCCAGCGACCATGCATCCCAGGAGCGGCGGCGCGGATCGAAGCGGGCGATGCGCCCCGACCGGTAGGCCGTGACCCAGACCCGGCCCGTGCTGTCGACGACCATGCCCTTGGGCCCTTCGACGCCGGTGGGCATCGCAAAGGCATCCTGCCGCATGCTGACAGGATCGACCCGGACAATCTGGTTGGAGGCGTAGGCGGCGAACCAGACAGCGCCACCCGATGACAGGGCGATGCTGGCAGGGCCGCGGCCCGTGACGGCCTCGCTGAGCGAAACCTTGCCGCTGGCGGTATCAAGCGTGCCGACCCAGCCATTGTAGCCGGTGAAGACCAGCAGGTTGCCGGCGGTGCAGGTCGCGCCGGACAGATCGGCCGTGTGGCCATCCGGCATGGGATGACGCACGACTTCCTCGGTCGCCGAGGTGATTTCGTGGATGACGTTCAGCGCCGGGTCGAGCGCATACAGCTTGCCATTGGGGCAGCGCGTCAGGGCACGCGGGCGGGCGCCATGGCCCAGCGCGATGTAACCGACACTGCGGGTCGCCACGTCGATCTCGCCAATGGCGGAGCGCCGCGCGGCGGAGAACCAGACGGTCGGCTCCGCGCCGTCCGCTCCGACAATACCATGGGGCAACACGGAGCCACCCAGTTCGATGCTGGACAGCACCGGGCGCTGCGGCTCCGCCGCGAGCGCTGCGCCGGAGGACAGGACAGCACTGACGGACATGACGGTGAAGGCCAGCAGCGCAGAGCCTGCCAGCGTCACGCGCCGGGCCAGCATGGCGCCGGGTCTGGAAACGGCCTGTTTCATCATTCCCATCATGCCACAGCCCCTCACTTTGTCGAGGGCTCGGCGGCAACGGACGCCATCAGCGTGCCGGGAGCGGTCGCGGCGGGGGCGGCACGCTGGGCGGCGCGGGCGGCGGCTTCGCTTTTCATCTGGCCGGCCTGCCAGTCGAGCAGGCCGGCGAAGCCGATCATCAGCGCCGTGCCGGCGAGGACCACCAGCGCCTGCACCCAGAGCACATAGGCGGTTTCCTTGGTGATCACCGTGGCGATTGTCGAGAGCACGAGGCCCAGCACGAACACGGGCAGGGAATGCCGGCCAGCCAGGATCAGCACACGGGCCGGCAGTGACGCCAGCCACGGCGCCGACCGCTTGATCAGCACTGCCAGCAGCCAGAACTTGGCGAACGCATCCAGCAGGCGCAGCGGCGTCAGGTTGGTCTTGTCGACCAGCGGCAGCAGGGCAATGTCGAGCACCTCGACATTGGCGAGCGAGGCGATCTGCCGCCAGGGGCCGGCAGCGAGGAAGGTGAAGATGACATAGACCAGCGCCAGCGCCGTGATGGCCCTGACCAGCCCGCGGCGCGCGAACAGAGCATCGAGCCGCCCGGTCGCGCCCAGATGCGAGACGACGATGCCGGTGACGAACAGGATCTGCCAGGCGAACGGGTTGAAGAACCAGACGCTGGACGCGTTGATGTTGGGAATGTTGACCCAGGTGACCTGCGTCCAGCCATACAGCGCCAGCGAGGCTGCGAGCGGCACCATCCAGTGCAGCCTCAGCGCCAGCAGCACCAGCGGCATGCCGGCCAGAAACAGGATGTAAAGCGGCAGGATATCGAGGAAATGCGGCAGGAAGGTCAGGGTGACGATGCCGCGCACCGCATCAGCCGGGGCGCTGAGCAGGATGTCGAGGCCTCCCGATTCCAGATAGTCGGGATCGCCGAAGCGCTGCGCGGCGTAGGCCAGGATGCCGGTGACCAGCAGCACCAGCGCCACATGGGTGATGTAGAGCTGCCAGACACGCGTGAAGATCGGGAAGGAGCCACGGGCCATGCGCGCCACGCCGATCTCGCCATGAAGGAACGTGGGCGCATAGGCGAAATAGGCAGCAAGGCCAGCCAGCAACACGAAGGCCTCGGCGGCATCGGCGAAACCAAAGGCACGCGGTGTCAGCCCGGCAAAGACCAGGCCGGGAATATGGGTGATGAAGATGATGACCAGAGCCATGCCTCGCAGCATGTCCAGTCGCACATCCCTGCCCAGACCGGGGGCTCCCATCGCAGTGGCTCCGCGCGTTCGCATGATGAACGGATATTCAGGATCAGTGGCGAAATCACGACACGCTTGCGTGAACGGCATCGCTTTCTGGAGGCCGTAACGCAGACGTGATCCGCTGGCTGACCTCTGCCACGTCGTGGTTAAGGAGTGCCGAACAGCCGGTGCGCGCCGGCGTGCCAGATTGTCTCATGCCGCGCTTGAGCACCGGACCTGCGTTGCCCCTGTCCGCAGAGCGCGCCGCCGTGGCGAGGCGGCCTGACCGGCCGGCGGGCTGTCGCCCTTGCGGGACAAGGACATGTCTCGCGCCAACGCGCTGCGCGCGCGGCTCCGACGGGGCTGCCTGACCAGCCGGCAGGCTGTCGCCCTTGCGAACCTTGCGGGACAAGAACATGTCTCGCGCCAGCGCGCTGCGCGCGCGGCTCCGACGGGGCGGCCTGACCGGCCGGCGGGCCGTCGCCCTTGCGAACCTTGCGGTTCGAGGGGGGCGTCAGCCGCCGAGGCCGCCAAGCAGGACGTATTTGATCTCGGTGAACTCATCCATGCCGTGGCGGGAGCCCTCGCGGCCAAGGCCGCTTTCCTTGACCCCGCCGAACGGCACTTCGGCCGCGCCAAGCAGCGCCGTGTTGACGCCGACCATGCCGTATTCCAGCGCCTCGGCGACACGGAACACCCGGCCAAGGTCACGCGCATAGAAATACGAGGCAAGGCCATACTGCGTGGCATTGGCCTGCTCGATCACGTCGGCCTCGTCCTTGAAGCGGAAGATCGGTGCCATCGGCCCGAAGGTTTCGTCGCGCGCCACGACCATCTTCGTGGTGACATGGCTGAGCACGGTGGGCTCGAAGAAGGTGCCGCCGAGCGCGTGGCGCTTGCCGCCGACCACCAGTTTTGCGCCGTTGGCAACCGCATCCTTGATGTGGCTCTCGACCTTCTCGACCGCTTCCATGGTGATCAGCGGGCCCTGCATGACGCCGACCTCAAGCCCGTTGCCGACCTTGAGATCCATGACCTTCTTCGCGAAGCGCTCGACGAAGGCGTCGTAGATCCCGTCCTGCACATAGATGCGGTTGGCGCAGACACAGGTCTGGCCCATGTTGCGATACTTCGAGATCATCGCGCCCTCGACAGCCGCATCGAGATCGGCGTCATCGAAGACAATGAACGGCGCATTGCCGCCCAGTTCGAGGCCGACCTTCTTCACGGTGCCGGCGGCCTGGCGCATCAGCAGCTTGCCCACTTCAGTGGAGCCGGTGAAGCCGATGGCGCGCACGGTCGGGGACTCGCACCAGACCTTGCCGATGGCCGGGGCATCGCCGGTGATGACATTGAGCACACCCGCCGGGATGCCGGCACGGTGGGCCAGTTCGGCGATGGCGAGCGCGGTGAGAGGGGTTTCCGGGGCAGGCTTGATCACGGCGGTGCAGCCGGCAGCCAGGGCCGGCGAAACCTTGCGGGTGATCATCGCGGCCGGGAAATTCCACGGCGTGATCGCCGCGATCACGCCCACCGGCTGGCGTGTGACCATGACGCGGGCATTGGGGAAGGGCGAGGGAATGGTCTCGCCATAGATGCGCTTGGCTTCTTCCGCATAATACTCGACGAAGGAGGCGGCATAAACCACCTCGCCCTTGGCCTCATAAAGCGGCTTGCCCTGCTCTGAGGTCATGATCACGGCCAGATCGTCGGCATTGGCGATGATCAGGTCGAACCACTTCTTCAGGATCGCGCAGCGCTCCTTGGCCAGTTTCTTCGACCAGATCTTGAAAGCCGCAGCGGCGGCATCGACGGCCTGCTGCGCTTCAGCGGCACCATGATGCGGCACCTTGCCGATGACCTCGCCGGTGGCCGGGTTCTCGACCGCATCCGTGCCCTGCCCGACCCACTGGCCGTTGATGTAGGACTGCGACTTGAGCAGGGTCGGATCATTGAGCTTCATGGCGTCCTCTAGCGTTGGGCAGGGTTTTTCGCGCAGCTTGCCGGTTTGCTGTTTGGCGTGCTGTTAGCAGGTTGCGCAGCGCAGTTTAAGGGGGCTTGCGGCTGATCGGCCATGCGCAGGCAACCTGATGCGCCGGGCGGGTCAGGGCTTGACCGGATGACAGGGCCGTAACCAGCCACTAGACTTGGGTCATCCAATCCGGACGCTCCGGGGGCATCGATGATCGTCTGGCTGTTCGAGCACATTGTCATCGTCCACATTGTCGTGGGCGCATTCGGGCTCGTGGCCTTCTGGGTGCCGGTGATCGGCCGCAAGGGCGGCGTCAACCACAGGCGCTGGGGCCGCTGGTTCGCCTGGGCGATGCTGGTCAACGGCGTGCTGGCCGCCGCGATGGCGGCCTGCACGCTGGTCGAGCCGCTGGCGACCCACCCCAAGCTCACGGACGCAGGCCTGATCAGGGGCATCTTCGGCTGGATGATGCTGTATCTGGGTGTGCTGACCGCCAGCCTGGCCTGGCATTCGCTGGTGGTGGTGCGCAACAAGCACAGCCATCTTGCCAACCGCGCACCATTCAACGTGGGCATGCAGGCGCTGACCATCGCCACGGGGCTGATCTGCCTCGGGCTCGGGCTGATGCTGCGGCAGCCGCTGATGATCGCCATGCCGTTCATCGGCTTTGCCTCGGCGGCCACCAACCTGTGGTTCATCGCCAAGCCGGTGCCGCCGCGCCTCGATTACCTGATCGAGCATTTCAAGGCCGGCGTCGGCGCGGGCATCTCGTGCTACACCGCCTTCCTCGCCTTCGGCGCGGTGCGCTATGCGCCGCAACACGCGCTGAACCCGATTGCCTGGTCGATCCCCTGCATCATCGGCCTCAGCATCATCATCTGGCACGCCCACAAGCGGAACTATTTCGAGCGGTTCGGCTGGAAACGGGCGGTGGAGTAGCGAACAAAGGCGTCATGTTCAGCACGAAACCAAAGCACACAATTCTTGAGTTGAACTCCGTCCACGGTGGGGTGACGATCATCGCCCCAACCACTTCACCGAGCCTGCCATGACCCTCGACATGACTCTTGCCTTTGCGGGCGCTTTTCTCATTCTGGCGGTCTCGCCCGGCCCGGGGCTTGTCGCCATCCTGTCGCGCACGCTGGGTGGCGGCTATCCTGCCGGGATGGCGGTGACGGCTGGCCTCGTGATCGGCGACGCCATCTTTCTGGCCATCGCCATGGTCGGGCTGTCGGCCATTGCCAGCGCCATGGGGCCGCTGTTCCAGATCATCAAGTATGCCGGCGCGGCCTACCTTGTCTGGCTCGGCATCCAGGCCTTCCGTTCCGCCAATGCGCCGGTCACGGTCGAGGCTGCGCCCTCGCGCGGCGGGCTGCTCAAGGATCTGGGCCTTGGCCTGTTCGTGACGCTCGGCAACCCCAAGCCGATCATCTTCTATGGCGCGCTGCTGCCGACCTTTCTCGATCTGTCGCGCATCGGCGTCATCGATTTTGCCATCCTGATGTCGGTGGTCATCGGGGTCTCGTTTGCGGTCTACAGCGCCTACATGGTCATCGCGATGCGCGCGGGAAGGCTGCTGATGTCGGGCAACACGGCCAAGCGGCTCAACCAGACCACAGGCGTGATGCTGGTGGGATCAGGGCTGGTGGTGGCGAGCCGGTGAGGCTCACCCCCGCCGCCGCACCCGCATCATGATCTCGCTGGCGGGCCGGGTGGTCAGCCGCGCCACGGGTTTGACCGCATCGGGCGCGATTGCCTCGAAATCGTAGCGGCGCACCAGACGGGCCAGCATCAGGCCGCTCTCGATGGTGGCGAAGGCTGCACCGACGCAGATGCGGGGCCCGAGCCCGAACGGCATGTAGCTGCCAGGAATGATCTCGTCGCGGGTGAAGCGGTCCGGATCGAAGCGGTCGGGATGGGGCCAGAGCGCCTGATGGCGATGGGTGGTCCACGGCGCGATCATGATCATCGTGCCCCTTTTGGCACGATAGCGGCCAATCTGCGTGTCCACAGCCGCCACGCGCGGGATGAAGGTGATCGGCGGATAAAGCCTCAGCGTCTCGCGAAAGACATCGCGCACAAGGTCGAGTTTCTTGACGTGGCCGAGCTCGACCTCGCCGCTGCCGACCACGGCATCGATCTCGGCACGCAGGCGCTCGACCATGTCGGGCCGCTGCGACAGGATGAAGAAAGCCCAGGTCAGCACGCTGGCCGTGGTCTCGTGGCCGGCAAGGAAGAACACGCCAATCTGGTCGATCAACTCCTTGCGGGTGAAGCCCTCCCCGGTCGTGGCATCGCGCGCCGCCACCAGATCGGCCACGATGTCGCCGCGCGCTTCGGCAACATTGTCACCTCCGGCTTGATCAGAAATAACGCCTCCGGCTTTGGTCGAACCGGCCTCCAGCGCCGGGGCCAGCAACGCATCGATGTGGGCGCGGATGCGCTCGCAGGCCGACAGCACATGATCCGGCTGGCGCACCTTGGCCCAGGGCTTGCCGACGATGAGCTGGTAGAGATCGACGCTGGCCACCGAGCGCTCGAACTCGGCAAACGAGGTGAACACGTCCCGCGCGGTGCCGATCTCCAGCGATTTCGAGAAGATCGTGCGGCAGATGATGTCAGCCGTCAGGTGGCTCATGGCCGCATCGAGCGAGATGGGCTCGCCACGCGCCGCCACACCATCGAGATGGCGCTCGTAATCGTCCACCGCCTCGCGCATCCAGCGGAAGGCGCGGGCAATGCCCATGTGGCTGAAGGCCGGCTCGACCATCTGGCGCTGGCGGCGCCAGGCCGCGCCATCCGAGACGAAGATCGACTCGCCGACCAGCGGCTCCAGCGCGCCCACCATCAGATCGTTCTTGGGGAAATGCTCCAGCGGATTGGTCAGGATGGTGCGGGTGATCTCGGGATCGTTGACCAGAAGGATGCCGCGCCGGGAATAGCCGAGCGGCGTCACCATCTCGGTATAGGCCTGCTTCGGCACAAGCCCGAGCAGGCTGCGCGGCTGGCTGGAGAGCACCCTGAGCAGCGACACCAGCGGTGACAGCGGGCGCGGTGCGGGCGGGCGGTAGAGATGGCTGGCGGTCATCGGTCGCATCTGGCCAAACAAGATGGCCTCAGCTTTCCTTGAACACACCAGCGCCACCCGGCGCAAGCACTGGCGCCCGGCGGCACCGGACGCCATGGCCTGCATGCGCGCCTAGAAGCCGGTCCTGCGGCATTCCTCGCGCATGCTTTCGATGGCGGCCCGCCTGGCATCGCTGTCGCGGCAACACTCCGGCCAGTCCCGCCGGATGCCACGGAAACCGGCGGGCCGGCAAAAGGCCTTGCAGGCCAGGGAGGACAGGAAACCTGTCATGATGCTGATGATGGACATGGGCATTCTCCTTCAGTTGAGCGACAGGACGGTCTGCCAGGCCAGTCCCGACAGGATGGCGCCGGCGAGGGAAAATGCGAGATAGGCCACGAAGACCGGCGCACGGGCGATGCTCCAGACGGCAATCGCTGCGGGAATGGACGTGACACCGCCTCCGATCAGGAAAGCCAGCGCTGCCCCCGGTGCCATGCCCTGCCCGATCATCTCGCGCATCAGGGGCAATGCCGCCGTGCCGTTGAGATAGGCCGGAATGCCGATCAGTGCGGCGATGATGATCGCGACCGGACCATCGCCCCCGAGCACCCGGGCAATCCAGCCGGAGGGCATCCAGGCCGACATCAGGCTTTCGAGCACGAACGCCAGGATCAGCATCTTGCCGAGGAACAGCGTGTTCTTGCCGGCTGCGGACAAGGCCTTGTCGCGCCGGGCCGGCTCACGCCAGAAGGCCCAGACCACCGCTTTCGGGTTGCGGACCCTGGCACCGCCACAGCCGCCATTGCCAGCCGTGTCCCGCAGCGGCTGGGCCAGCGCGCCGGCCGCCGTCAGGGCATAGGTTCCGAACCCGCCAAGCAGGCCGACCGCAATGGCAGCCACCGTCTTGGCCAGGGCGAATGGCAAGCCGAGAACCGACGCGGTCAGCACGAACTGCGCCGGGTCCATCAGCGGCGAAGCCAGCCAGAAGGCCATCACGGCCGGCAATGGCACTCCAAGCGCTAGCAAAGCCGCGATCAGGGGAATCACGCCGCACGAGCAGAAGGGCGACAGCGCCCCCATCAGGGCGGCGAGCACGATCATGGGTGCCGTGCGCCCCACAAACGCGGTCGCGATCAGGTTGTCGGCACCGCTGCCGGTCGCTGCCGCCAGCAAGGCAATGGACAACAGGAACAGCGGCAGCACAGACAGCACGGCCTTCAGCACAAAGGCGAGGCTGGCCATGCCCTGCTCCGGCACCAGCCAGAACAGAAGTGCGAAAATGGCGGCAATCACCAGCCAGACCAGGTCAGGCTTCGGCCACACGCCCGGGATCAGGGTTCGTGCTGTCTGCGAGTCATTCATTTGATCCTCCTAGAAATGTCGAATTACAGGCGAAAAAAATACGGCGTTGGTGCCTACGCCCGGGCCTTGCCGGCTGGGACCGGCGCACAGGCATCGGCGCAGCAATCCGCCGCCAGAGCGTCGACCAGTCCGCGCATCATGGCGAAGTTGGCCCGGCAGATCAGCACCGTCGAGCGCCGCTCCTGCGATACCAGACCCACCAGCACGAGCTTGTGCAGATGGTGCGACAAGGTGGACGCCGCGATGCCGATCCGCTCCTGAAGTTGGCCGACGGACAAGCCCGGATCGCCCGCCTTCACCAGGAAGCGGAAGATCGACAACCGGGTCGGATTGCCAAGGGCTTCGAGTCGTGCGGCTGTGTTTTCAATATCCATATTTCTAGTTTTGCAGAAATATGATCCCTGGTCAAGTCCGCGCGCCGCATGACCTGTCCTCAGGCCTCGAAGTCGAACGGGCTGATGCCGCGGATGCTTTCGTCGATCTGCAACGTGCGCAGCAGTGGCGGGGCGGCGCGCTGGGAGCAGTTGGGGCGCTCGCACAGGCGGCAGTTGATGCCGATGGGCGTCGGCTCGTAAGCCTTCAGGTCAAGCCCGCGCGAGTAGACCAGCCGGCTGGCATATTTCAGTTCGCAGCCCAGCCCGATCACGAACTGCGCTTCCGGCTCGCCCCAGGGCGATGCGGTGCGGCGCACCGTGCGCGCCACCGAGAACCAGCGCGCGCCATCGGGCAATTCAACGATCTGGGTGACGATGCGCCCCGGCGAGCGGAAGGTCTGGTGCAGGTTCCAGCGCGGGCAGGTGCCGCCAAAGCGCGAGAACGGGAAACTGCCCGACGAGAAGCGCTTGGAGACATTGCCGGCATTGTCGACGCGCACGAGAAAGAACGGCACGCCGCGCGCCGTGGGTCGGGCCAGCGTGGTCAGGCGATGGGCGACCTGCTCGAAGCTGGCATTGAAGCGGGCGCTCAGCACCTCCACGTCATAGTCGAGCGCCTCTGCCGCCTGCAGGAAGCGGGCATAGGGCATCATCAGGGCGGCGGCGAAATAGTTGCCAAGCGTGATGCGCAGCAGACGGCGCATCGGCCCTTGCGTCGGATCGAGCCGGGCGGCGATGGCATCGATCATGTCGTTGGCCTCGATGAAGGCCAGTTGATAGGCCGCCTGGAAGGTGCGGCCCGACGGCTCGACCAGTTCGGAGATCATGATGCGTTTGCGGTGGCGGTCGAAACGGCGCAGCGCCTGGCTCATCACATCCACCGGCAGCACCTGAAGGCGCATGCCATGCCGCTCGCGCAGCCGCTCGCTCAGGGCATAGAACAGCTCATGCCCGGTGGCGGCCAGTTCGCCCGCCATCCTCTCGGCCAGGTCCTCGATTTCGGGGAAATGGTTATAGGCAGCGTGCAGGAAATCGCGCACCCGCTCGACCGGGTTCTCGCGGGCCCCCTGCCCGCCTTCGCCGCGCTGGATGCCCTCACCGCGGTCATTGTCGGAAAACCCGCCCTCGCCGCTCTCGCGGGTCTCGACATAGGCGCGGTAGAGCCGCTGGATGGCGCTGACCAGCGAGGGGGCCACATCGGCCGCCTCGCGCAGTTCGGTACGCGGCACGGGGGCGGCCCGGAACAGCGGGTCAGCGAACACCTCCTCCAGTTCGCTCGCGGCCCGCAACTCCTCCTCGCGGGCGAAGGAGCGCGGATCGACATCATAGACCTCGGCCAGCCGGATCAGCACCTGCGCTGTGACCGGGCGCTGGTTGCGCTCCATCAGGTTGAGATACGACACCGAGATGCCAAGCTCGGAGGCCATCGCGGTCTGCGACAACGCCAGTTCGCGCCTCAGCCGCCGCAGGCGCGCCCCGGCCAGGATTTTCCGCCCCGATTCATCCGACATCGCTCATTCGCCTCCGGGATTGGTCATTGTTGTTCCATGGTGGGCAGTCGGCAGTCGGCAGTCGGCAGTCGGCAGTCGGCAGTCGGCAGTCGGGGGCGACGTTGCGACTCGGACCAATGGGTCAAGTCGCCGTCATCCCGGCCTTGAGCCGGGATCACCCGGCGCGCCACGCTCCCAACCGGCCACAACCTGCTCCCGACCGCCCACGCGGACGAACCTGATCCCGGCTCAAGGCCGAGATGACTGCCGTGGTCCAACCCACTGGAACATACATTTTTTACATACATACATTTTTACAAAAGTAAAACACACTCATGCAGACCTTTGCCCGGAAATGTCTGACTTGTGTCAGATTTCGCAGCGCAGCATACACAATCCATCGCAACGGCACGGAAAAGACAGACCAAGCCGGTCTTATCCGAAAGTTGTAAAACCACTGTATGAGCCCTGCAAGGAACCACGCCGATGAGCAAGCTGACATTCCGGGACCTCGTCCCATCCGCTCCGGAAGGCCGTTATGACGGCATCCGCCGCCCTTACACCCCCGAGGATGTCGCCAAGCTGCGCGGCTCCTTCCCCATCGCCCACACGCTGGCCGAGCGCGGCGCCAACAAGCTGTGGAACCTGCTGCACAACGAGCCCTTCGTGAACACGCTCGGTGCCATGACCGGCAACCAGGCCATGCAGCAGGTGCGCGCCGGCCTGAAGGCGATCTACCTGTCCGGCTGGCAGGTCGCCGCCGACAGCAACACCGCTTCGGCCATGTATCCTGACCAGTCGCTTTACCCCGCCAATGCCGCGCCGGAACTGTGCCGCCGCATCAACCGCACCCTGAAGCGCGCCGACGAGATCGAGCATGCCGAAGGTGGCGCCAAGCGTGACTGGTTTGCCCCGATCGTGGCCGATGCGGAAGCCGGCTTCGGCGGGCCGCTCAACGCCTTCGAGATCATGAAGGCCTTCATCGAGGCCGGCGCTTCGGGCGTGCATTTCGAGGACCAGCTCGCATCGGAAAAGAAGTGCGGCCATCTCGGCGGCAAGGTGCTGATCCCCACCGCAGCCCATGAGCGCAACCTGACCGCCGCGCGCCTCGCCGCCGACGTGATGGGCACGCCCACCCTGGTGATCGCCCGCACCGATGCTGAATCGGCCCGCCTGATCACCTCCGATGTCGACGAGCGCGACCGCGAGTTCATCGAGGCCGACAGCCGCACGCCCGAAGGTTTCTATCGCCTCAAGGAAGGCACCGGCCTTGATCACTGCATCAAGCGCGGTCTGGCCTTCGCCGAAGTTGCCGACCTGCTGTGGTGGGAAACCTCGCATCCGGACCTCGACGACGCCCGCAAGTTCGCCGAAGCGGTCCACAAGAAGCACCCCGGCAAGCTCTTGGCCTACAACTGCTCGCCCTCGTTCAGTTCCAGTTCGTGACGCTGGCCGGCTTCCACTCGCTCAACCTGTCGATGTTCGATCTGGCCGACGGCTACCGCGACCGCGGCATGGCGGCCTACTCGGAAATGCAGCAGCGCGAATTCGATGCCGAGGAGCGCGGCTTCACTGCCACCCGCCACCAGCGCGAGGTCGGCACCGGCTACTTCGACCAGGTGGCGGTGACAATCTCGGCAGGCCAGTCGTCGACCACGGCGATGAAGGAATCGACCGAGACCGACCAGTTCAACGCCGGCAAGCCGAAGCTCCAGGCCGCCGAATGACACCAGCCAGCATGGCTTCCTCATCCTGGGCCTGCCTGAGGGCGGGGAAGCCGCCGCTGGCGCAAGACACTGGTTCTCATCCTTCAACAGGGCTCAGGATGAGAGCCAGCACCATCCCCGACACGCCCCACCAACTCGGACCGCGGCCACCATACCCGCGCATAGAGGAGACAAGACCATGAAGGCCAATGTGAAAGAACGCGCTGAAGGCTTCGCTTCCAGCATGAATGACGAGCAGAAGATGGCCATCCGCATGCTCGCCAACGATCTGCACCGCCTGAACGCCTCCGTCATCAAGGCCGTTGATTCCGGCCTGTCGGTCGAATTGCAGCGCTCGGCCCGGCACCATCACGAGGACGGTTTCTGGGGCGACCTGCTGACCCCGATCGTCGTCAAGCAGCGCTGATCGCGCGCCGGCTGGCCAGCGCCAACCGGCTGACGCCCTGCCCCGAGCCCGGTCCGCCGCAGACGCGCCAGCGCCTGCGGCGGATTTCGCTTGCCAGCGCAGCTTGCCTTCTCCAGATGGGCGACATGACCAGACCCCCTGCCTTCCAGACCGAACGCCCGACCATCGTCTTCGACCTTGATGGCACCCTGGCCGAAACGGCACCTGACATCATCGGCACGTTGAACACCATTCTGGAGCGTGAAGGACTGGCCCCGGTGCCTGTGTCAAAGGCGCGCGACCTGGTCGGGGCGGGCGC
The DNA here is from genome assembly GCA_025459195.1 of Beijerinckiaceae bacterium. Classification (GTDB taxonomy): domain Bacteria; phylum Pseudomonadota; class Alphaproteobacteria; order Rhizobiales; family Beijerinckiaceae; genus Allobosea. Next base: position 15,937 of record JALORF010000010.1, on the reverse strand, counting down.
GAGGGCGTTGATCGAGCGCGGTTTTCGCCTCTATGACCGCCCCCTGTCAGCGGAGCGGCTCGATGACCTGTTCGCGCTGTTTCTCGACATCTATGCCGGGCGGGTGGCCGACCTGTCGCATCTTTATGACGGCGTGCTGCCGGCGCTCGATGCACTCGCGGCCAGCGGCCACCGTCTCGCTGTCTGCACCAACAAGCCCGAGCGGCATTCACGTCTGCTGCTGGATGCGCTTGGCGTCACGGCGCGGTTCGCCGCGGTGGCCGGGCGGGACACCTACCCGTTCTTCAAGCCCGATGCCCGCCACCTGACCATGACGATCACGGCGGCCGGGGGGGATCCGGGCCATGCCATCATGATCGGCGATTCACGCACCGACATCCAGACCGCGCGCAATGCCGGGCTGCCGGTGATCTGCGTGCCGTTCGGCTACACGGACGTGCCAATCGAGAGCCTGGAGCCCGATCTGGTCATCCCGCATTTCGACGGGCTCGTGGGCGCCGTGGCCACGCTGTCGGAGCGCGGTCAGGGACCATCGATGTGATTGACGTGGCTGGTATGCTGGCTGGAATGGTGGGCGCGACAGGGATTGAACCTGTGACCCCTCCCGTGTGAAGGGAGTGCTCTGCCGCTGAGCTACGCGCCCGCTCCGCCGGTGGGGATAAGGGCAACGCTTTTGCGCGTCAAGCACCAAGGCCAGACCCCGCGACTGTTGCGCGACGGCCACGCTTCAAGGGCCAGCACGCTAACATTTGCGTGATGGGGCTCATCCGGATTGCACTTGCGGCGAAAATCGGACATTTCCGTGGTGTTGGATTTTTTGCAATCCGTTCGTTTGTCAACTGAGGTCACACATGCGCCGTCTCGCCTTCGCGATTGCTGCCATGGCCATGAGCGCCGGCTTTGCCGCGCCAGCCATCGCTGAAATCGACCCGCTGACCCGTCAGCCCCTGCTCACCAATCCCGAAGGCTTCAAGCCGCAGGCGACCGCGATCCCGCGCGAGGTCGTCACCTACAATTCGAAGTACAGCCCCGGCACGATCCTCGTCGACACCCGCGAGCGCAGGCTCTACTTCGTGCTGTCGAGCACCCAGGCTGTGCGCTACGGCGTGGGCGTCGGCCGTCCGGGCTTCGAGTGGTCCGGCACCAAGAATATCACCCGCAAGGCCGAATGGCCGAGCTGGACCCCGCCCTCGCAGATGCTCAAGCGCCGCCCCGACCTGCCGCGTTTCATGCCAGGCGGACCCGAGAACCCGATGGGCGCGCGCGCGCTGTATCTTGGCTCGTCGCTGTATCGCATCCATGGCTCGAACGAGCCGGAAACCATCGGCCAGGCCGTGTCCTCCGGCTGCATCCGCATGGTCAATGACGATGTGATCGATCTTTACGAGCGCGCCAAGGTCGGCTCCCGCGTGGTCGTTCTGCGCTGAGTGTCCCGCGCCGACCGGCGCGACGCTGCCCAGACAAGCAAAAAGGCCGGCTCACCCCGGCCTTTTTCGTGTGTCGGATGCCGCTTTCGGCTGCTGCCCGAAAGCGTTCGGTTTCAGAACCGTTCCGTGGCCTCACCGCCGCGCATGCGGCCGATGATGTCGCGCAGGCTGATGCCGTTCTCCGCTTCCGCCGGCAGGTTGCGCGCGCCGCTGTGCTGGGCCGAAGGCAGTTCATGGGCTTTCTGGCCCCGGAAGGTGATGCGCATCGGGGTGGCCACGCCCTCGCCGAAGGCAATTGCCTCGCGGTTGCCGATGGAGGAGAGGAACCCGATCGTGCTGGCCGAGGAATCGGAAATGGCCGCGCGGATGATCTCCTGGTCGCGCGTGTTGCCAAGGCGCATGGCGAACACGGTCGAGCACTGCGACAGGATGGTTGGATCGAGTTCGCCGGGCCGCTGCGTGACGATGCCGACATAGGCGCCGTATTTGCGGCCTTCCTTGGCGATGCGGGCGATGGCGGCGCGCGTCGGTGCAAAGCCGCTGCCCCTGTCATGGGGCACATAGCGGTGGGCTTCCTCGCAGAGCAGCAGGACCTCGAAGCCGCCGCCGCTCCACGAGGCGAGATCGAAGGACAGCCGCGCCAGCACCGACACCACCGCATTGACGACTTCGGAGGGAATGCCGGCCAGTTGCAGGATGCTGATCGGCTTGTTGTCGTGCGGGATGCGGAAGATCGTGCTGATCACGCGGTCAAGGCAATCATCGACCGTGGATTTGCCGAACATGAAGCGGTAGCGCTGGTCGTTGAACAGGCTTTCCAGGCGGCTCTTGAGGGCGCGCAGGTGGAAGCGGGCAAAGCGCGGCTCAAGCTGGCCGAGATACTCGTCGATGATCTTGTAAAGATCAGCGAAGCGATAGGGCACCGGCGTATCGGCGGAGAAGTTCGAGGCATCGAACGGCTTGCGCAGCAGGCTCGACATGGCCGCCGATTCGTTGCTGACGCGGAAGCGACCCTTCGCCGTGGCGATGATCTCGCGCAGGATGTCGATCTCTTCCTGCACCGCGTCCCGGCCACGGAAAACGACATCGACCATTTCCTCGAAGTTGAACAGCCAGAAGGGCAGTTCCAGCGAGTTGGAGTCGAGCGTGGTCGAGATGCCGTGGAAGGCATGGGCATATTCGTTGTGCGGATCGAGCACCAGAACCCGGAGATTGGGCTTCTTGGCGACCGATTCGCGCAGGAGCAGTGCAACGGCGCTGGACTTGCCGACGCCGGTGGTGCCGACCACGGCGAAGTGGCAGCGCAGCATGTCGTCGACGCAGATCGTGGCCGGAATGCTGCTGTCCTGCGAGAGCCAGCCCACCTCGATGGCGGAGCGATCACCCAGATCGTGCACCGCCAGAAGGTCGGCAATGCGGATGCGGTGAGCAATGGCACCCAGATAGGGATAGGTGCTGATGCCGCGCCGGAACTCGAGGCGACCATCGTTGCGGTCGACGATCTCGCCGACCAGTTCGATGCGCACCTGCATGTGGTTCTGCATGCCCTCGTCCCAGGCGCTGTCATTGGCGCTCATCTCGCAGACAAGACCAACCACGCGGGTCTGGCCCATGCTGATGGAGATCAGGCGGCCGATCGACCAGAAGTCGGTGGCAGTGCCGACAAGGCTGGTGGCGGAAGCGGCAATGGTGGCGCGCGAGCCGTCGCAGGCGACGATGCGCCCGATCATGCGCTCGGTCGGCTGACGGGCATCGCGACGCTCGCCGGAACCGACCTCGAGCGGGTGTTCCATGACACGGGCCTGCATGACCGAAACCTCTGCGATTGACATGGCATGGTTGTCGGTCAGCAAGATTAACACAACCTTGCCCGGATACACGGACACGCCAACGTCCTTAATGAAATCCGGCAGATTTCAAAGCATTCGCAGCGCAGTTTTGAGCGACTTGAAGCGATTCCAAAGGTTTTGTGCAGATTTCGCAGAAAGCTGCACCAAAGCGCCGTCATCGGCGGCCAGGCCGGCGCTTTCGTGCCATCAGGCGCGCGGCGGACGGCGCACAGGCTCGCGACTCAGCCCCGCCAGAGCCAGCGCATCGAGATAGGCCTGCCATTTCACGGCATAGTCGCGGCCCATCGCCGCCAGTGTGTCCCAGCCGTAGATGCCGGTGTCGTGCATGTCATCGAAGACCAGCTTGACCGCATAGTGGCCGACCGGCACCACGCCGATGATCTCGACATCGCGCTTGCCGCCAATGGTCTTCTTCTCGTTCGGACCGTGGCCCTGCACCTCGGCGGAAGGGCTTTCGACCCTCAGATACTCCGCCGGCAGGTCATGGCGCGTGCCGTCGCCGAAGCTGATCGACAGCGTGCGCTTGTCCTTCGAGAGCCGGATCTCGGTGGGCCAGGCCTGCTGCTCTGGCGATGGCGTGTTTGACATGGCACAAGGTCCCCGCAACCGGCACATGCGACAAGGCCGGACATTGACGTCCGCTTGCCACACCGCTCATTGTGGGGTGATAGGTTCGAAACGGGTGGTCCGGCAAGGGCCCTGACGCCGCAGCGCGGCTGAAGGCCGGGATGGCTGCCTCGAAGACAGGAACACGCATGATGCAGTTGTCCCCCGGCAACGAGGCCGGCCTTGCGCCGCTGGTCGATCCCTTTGGCCGCACGATCGAATACATCCGCATCTCGGTGACGGACCGGTGCGATTTCCGCTGCGTCTATTGCATGTCCGAGGACATGAACTTCCTGCCCAAGCGCGATCTGCTGACGCTGGAGGAACTGGACCGGATCGGCTCTGCCTTCATCATGCGCGGCACCCGCAAAATCCGCATCACCGGCGGCGAGCCCCTGGTGCGGCGTGACATCATGAGCCTGTTCCGCTCGCTGTCCCGGCATCTTGGCCAGGGCCTCGAGGAGTTGACTGTCACCACCAACGGCTCGCAACTGGCGCGCCATGCGGCGGAACTGGCCGATTGCGGGGTCAAGCGCATCAATGTCTCGCTCGACACGCTCGATCCCGACAAGTTCCGCTCGATCACCCGCTGGGGTGACCTGGCCAAGGTTCACGAGGGGCTTGCGGCGGCGCGGGCGGCGGGGCTGCGCATCAAGATCAACGCGGTGGCCCTCAAGGGCGTCAACGAAGGCGAGATCGAGGACCTGATCCGCTGGGCCCATGGCGACGGAATGGACATCACCTTCATCGAGGTGATGCCGCTGGGTGACATCGAACCGGCGCGGATCGACCAGTTCCTGCCACTCTCCGTGGTGCGCGCGCGCCTGCTCGACCATTTCACCATGACCGAGGACCCTTACCGCACCGGTGGGCCGGCGCGCTATGTGCGGGTGGCGGAAACCGGCGGGCTCGTCGGCTTCATCACGCCGATGACCCACAATTTCTGCGAAAGCTGCAACCGGGTGCGGCTGACCTGCACGGGCACGCTTTACATGTGCCTCGGCCAGGAAGATGCCGCAGACCTCAGGTCGGTGATCAGGGCGAGCGAGAGCGATGCGCCCTTGCACGCCGCCATCGAAGCGGCGATCGCGCGCAAGCCGAAGGGCCATGATTTCGTGATCGACCGGCAGGTCAACCGGCCCGCCGTGGGTCGGCACATGAGCGTCACTGGCGGCTGAGAACCCTCGTCAGGCGCGCGCAAAAGGCACGCCTTGGCGCACTGCTCAGAGCCTGAACGCCAGCTTGAGGCCGCCCCAGTGGCGGTCGCAGACAAACAGCGGCACGGAAATCTCGCGCAAGAGCTGTGCAGAGCCATCATCCATGTCGCGGCGCACGGACTGGATCACGAAGGAGCGGACCGAGCGGGCCGCCGTGATGCCGGCATTGTCGTCATAGAAGCGGCGATCCCGGCAATGGGCCATATTCCAGAGCGGATCGTCCTTGCGCTGCGGGTGGGAGAAGGCGCGGTTGTGGACCGGCACATAGCCGTTGCGATCCACGGCGACGCAATAGACACGGCGCGCATCCTCCTTGATCACCGCCTCGCAGATCGGCGGCAGCACGGTGCGCAAGTGGTGCAGGCCCGCTGTCTCGAACTGCGGCGGGTCACTGTCTGGAACGGGCCGGTATGAGGTCTCGAACAGCACAGCTTCTGTCGCCACGCCATCCTGGATCAGCCTGTGCATGGCCTCGACCACATCATGGGCGGCTTTCTGGGTGCGCTCGATCAGGGGCTGGTAGATGTCATGCACCGCACTGACGCATTCGGAAAAGCGCAGGCCGGCCTGGTTGTCGAGATCGTCAAACGCGCAATGCAGGCCGACCGGGCTGACCCCGGCCACGGTGGCCTGGATCTCGCCGATGCCGGCGAAGACCAGTTCGATCTTGTCGTTGCGGACGAGGCCCGCTGTCTCGGGCCGCGCGATCAGGGCTCCGCCACGGCTGATGTCGATGGTCGACGTCTGCCAGGTGGCGTGCCCGGCATTGAGCAGCAGCGGCATTTCGTGCGGATAACGATCATGCCGCCGGCGTGCGGCGAACCCGGCCTGCCGGATCGAAGCCACGAAGCGCGAGACATTGGCCGCTTCCTGGATGGCCTTGCCGGAGGCTTCCGAGCCACGCAGGCTGCGTTCAGTGGCGGTTGTCGCGGCGCTGTCGACGGCGCCGACCTTCGCCGCCACGGTCTCGATGAAGCGGGCGGTCTTTTTGGTCCGCCGGGTGAGTTCGCCGACGGACATGGCCTGGATCTGCATGGCATCGTCGATGGCCGAGACCATTGGCGTGACGTCGCCGATCAGCCCGGCAATCTCCGAGATCGCCCCGAACGAGCGCGAGGTGGCGTCTTCGAGAACCTTGACGCGGTTGCGGATGTCGGCCACGCGCCGGGCGGTCTCGACCGACAGGGACTTGACCTCCTGCGCCACGACCGCGAAACCGCGCCCGCTCTCGCCGGCGCGGGCTGCCTCGATGGTGGCGTTGAGCGCCAGCAGGTTGGTCTGGCGGGCGATCAGCGCGATGGTGTCGACCATGCCGGAAATCTCGCCCGAGGCCGTCGACAGGCTGGACATGATGTCGTTGGCATTCGAGGCCACGCGCGAAGCCTCGTCGACGCTCTGGCGCGCGAGGGCGACATTGCTGCTGACGGTGGCGGCGCTGTTGGAAACCTGGGCCGAGGCTTCAGCCAGTTCGGCGACATCGCGGTTGGCCGCGCCGGCCGCCTCGCGCAGGGCAGCCATGCCGGCGTGAATCTGTTCCAGGTCTGCTGCCGTCTCGGCGGTGATCTGCCCGGAGGTGGACATCAGCGTCGTCAGCCGGTCGAGTGCATTCGAGACGTCATGCTCGATCATGTCGATCGACTGGCGGAAATGCAGGTGGCCGGCATCCGGCTCGCTGGTCGCCGGCCTGACGACCCTCTGCACAACCGGCAACGCTGTGGGCGCCGGCGCTGCCGGACCGGGCACGGTCGGCCAGATCAGCTTGCGGGCCCGGTCAAGCAGGCGCATCGACGGCTCCGGCAGGTTTCGGCGCGGCTGCAGCAGGCGCGACCAACCAGGTCATCGCGGCAAGGCATATCGTCAGACCTCTGTCACAGATCGGTCGGGCCAAGGCGATGCGTCCTTCAATGATCAAAATAATACAAACATGCTACCGGCCAAAGCCTGACGCATGGTTAATGGTTGCCTTTGCGAACGGGCCGGATGGGCGTTTCCGCCGGCCTGCGCGCTTTTGTCATGCCGGCATGTGCCGGGGCCCATGGACCGCCCCTTGCGGCTGGCCTAGGAGAAAAACGGCGCTCCGGAGGCGATCTCGCGCGAGATTCCTGCTCCGGAGGCCGCAGGAGCTGCGTTCTGCCGCTACTTCGGTCACGGCGCATGCAACGACTTGGCGTGCAACGACTTGGCGTGCAAAGGCTTGGCGTGGAACGGCTTGGCGGAAGGTGGCGGGGGCGGCATGTCGGAACACAGCTATGACGTGATCGTTGCCGGCGTCGGTGGCATGGGCTCGGCGGCCTGCTGGCATCTGGCCCAGCGCGGCCAACGCGTGCTCGGGCTCGAACGGTTCGATCTCGGCCATGGCATGGGCTCCTCCCACGGCATGACCCGCATCATCCGCCTCGCCTATTTCGAAGGCACGCAATACGTGCCGATGGTGCGAAGGGCACACGAACTCTGGGCCGAGACGGGCCGCAAGGCCGGGCTCGACCTGCTGCACGTCACAGGTTCCATCGACATTGCGGCGGAAGGGGCCGGTTTTGTCGAAAGCTCGCGGCGTTCGTGCCTCGACCACGGCCTCTTGCATGAGACCCTGTCGGGCACCGAGATCATGCGGCGCTTCCCTGCCTTCCGTCTTCCGGAAGGCCATGTCGGGCTCTGGCAGCCCGATGGCGGCTTCGTGGCTTCGGAGCGCGCGATCTATGCCCATGTCGGGCTGGCGCAGGCAGCCGGCGCGGTGATCCGCACCAATGAGCCCGTGCTGGAATGGTCGACCACGGCCCATGGCGGGGTCAAGGTGGTGACCGACAAGGGCACCTACACCGCAGGCCGGCTGGTGCTGACCTCCGGCGCTTGGATGGACACGCTCAATCCGGCGCTGGCCCCGCACCTGAAGACCGTCAAACAGGCCATTGGCTGGTATTCGGTGAAGAACCCCGAGCCGTTCCGCATGGGGCGGTTGCCGGTGTTCATCCTCACCGTCGAGGAAGGCAATTTCTATGGCTTCCCGCTCTGGGAGCACCCCGGTTTCAAGCTCGGCGGTCCGCATTTCGGGCGCGAGCCGATCGATCCATCGCAAGCAGACCGCACGCCCAGCCCCCGGCAGGTGCAGTTCCTCAAGGACGCGATCGGGCGCTATTTCCCGGATGCGACCGGAGAGGCGCTGGCGCTGAAGGGCTGCATCTACACCGTGACGCCCGACGAGCATTTCGTGATCGACACCATCCCCGGTGCCGAGCAGGTGGCCTTCGCCTCTTGCTGTTCGGGCCATGGCTACAAGTTTGCCAGCGTGATCGGCGAGATCATGGCCGATCTGAGCATCAGCGGCGCGACACGTTTCGATCTTGCGCCGTTCCGGCTGGCCCGCTTTGCCGCGGTTGCACGGGCATGAGGCGCTGATGGCCCTGGCCTCGCTTGCCAGCAACCGGCGCGGCGTGTGGGCCATGATCGCGGCCATGGCGCTGTTCGTGGTCAACGATGCCCTGGTGAAGCTGGCCACGAGCAGCTTTCCGACCGGGCAGGTTCTGGCCGTCCGGGGCCTGTTTGCCACGCTGGCCGCGCTCGTTCTGGTGCGCGCCTTCGGGCAGTTCAGCGATCTCAGGGCCCTCGCCCGACCGTTGGTTCTAGCACGCGCGCTGCTTGAAAGCCTGATCGCCTTCACCTTCATCACCGCGCTGGCGAAGCTGCCGCTGGCCAACATCACTGCGATCCTGCAGGCCGCCTCGCTGATCGTGGTGGCCATGGCCGCCATGCTCGGCATCGAACGGGTTGGCTGGCGGCGCTGGCTGGCCATCGTGGTGGGCTTTGCCGGGGTGCTGGTCATCGTCAGGCCCGCAGCGGATGGCTTCAACATCTACGCGCTGGTGGCCCTGGCCAGTGCCATCCTCGTGGGGGTGCGCGATCTGGTGACACGGCAGATCGGGTCGGACATCCCGTCAACCGTGGTGACCTTCTCGACCACGGCCATGGTCTGCCTGATCGGCTGGCTGATCGGTCTGGTCGAGGTCTGGCAGCCGCTTCACCTGAAGCCGACCCTGTTCCTGATAGCGGCAGCGGTGTTCGTGGCGCTGGGCAATTATGCCATCATCGTGGCCTATCGCGACGCCGACGTCTCGCTGGTGTCCGGCTTCCGCTACACGGTGCTTGTCTTTGCGATCATCATCGGTGTCATGGTCTGGGGCGATTGGCCCGACCTGCCCGCCCTGGCCGGCGCAGGGCTGATTGTCGGCAGCGGCCTTTACACCTTGCACCGGCAGCGCGTGCGCGCCCGGGAAAGCCAGACCGAAAGCCAGCCTGCATGAGCAATGCGCCCCTGTCCGTCCGGCCTTCGCTGGCCATCCTGGTGCTGTGCAGCGCCGTGCAGCCCTTTGCGCTCAACGTGCTGGCACCGGCCACGCCGGCCATCGCGCGGTCACTCGGCACCGACTACGGCACGATCCAGCTCACCCTGACGCTCTACCTGGCGGCGGTGGCGCTGTCGCAACTCGTGGTCGGCCCGCTCTCGGACCGGATCGGGCGCAGGCCGTGCATCATTGCCGGGCTCGGCCTGTTCGCGGTGGGCTCGGTGGTGGGGCTCCTGTCGGGCAACCTCATCGTGCTGCTGCTGGCCAGGATGCTCCAGGCCGTGGGGGCCGGCACCGCGTTCGCGCTGACCCGCGCCATCGCACGCGACATGGGCGACAAGGACGAAGCCGCCAGCATCCTTGGCTATGTCACGATGGCGATGGTGGTGGCCCCGATGCTGGCGCCGCTGGTCGGCGGCTTCATCGAGAAGACGCAAGGCTGGCGCACGATCTTTGCGCTGATGGCGCTGGTCGGTGTGGCTGCGACACTCGGTGCTTTGATGAAGCTGCCTGAAACCCTGAAGCGCAGCGGCCCGCCGGCCAGCGTGATGGACACGTTCCGCGCGTTTCCGGTTCTGATGCGCGAGCGGGCCTTCGTGGTCAACAGCGCCATCCTGACACTGACCTCAGCCACCTTTTTCAGCTTTATCGCCGGTGCGCCCTATGCGGTGGTGGAACACATGAAGGCCGGGCCTGATGTCTATGGCGCATTCTTCGTGATCATGGCGGGCAGCTACATGATGGGCAATTTCCTGACCGGCCGGTTCAGCCAGCGCATCGGTGCGGCGCGGATGATCCCGCTCGGCATTGCCCTGTCGATGGCTGCCGTCGGATTTGCGTCGCTGATGCCCTTTCTCACCGCGTGGACACCGGCCTTGCTGTTCGTGCCGCTGATGCTCAACGGCATCGGCAACGGGCTGACGATTCCCAGCGCCACGGCATCGGCCCTGTCGGTGCGGCCTGATCTGGCCGGCGCGGCGGCAGGGCTCAACGGGTTCGTGCAACTGAGCATCGGCTCGGCGGTGGCCTATGCCTCCGGCGCGCTCACGCCGCTGTGGCCTCCGGCCTTCCTGATCCTGATGCTGGCCGCGACAGCCGGCTCGTTCGCCCTGGCTTTCGGAAGCCGCACGCGGCGGGCAGACCAACCGGCAGCCTGAGCCGGACCGGCAGGGCCGGTTGCGGACGCCGCAATCGCGGTCGATGGGGCCATGGCGGCTGCGTGGCAGGTGCAAGACCATTGGAGACTTGCCATCGCTGACGGCGCAGTCCAGCCTTGGCCGTGCCCATGGCAGGCATGGGTCGGCAAACATCGGGGAGCTTCTGATGGACCAAAGGTTGCGGACGGCACTGGCCATGCCAGTGGCCAAGTCACTGGCTTTGATCGTGGTGACGGCAGGTCTCGTGGCAGCGGAGCCTGTCCGCGCCCAATCAGTCTGCCCGAGCCTCGATGGCGAATGGACCGGCACGATCTCCGGCAGGCTGGTGGGCAAGCTCACCATGTCGATCAACAATTGCGCGGCCCGGTGGGTGCTGCCCGACGGGCGCATCAACTATTGCAACTATTCGGGTAACCGGCCGACGCTCGAATACGCCTGCAGCCTTGGCTCGCGCGGCACCGTTGCGGTGCAGGGCCGAAAGCTGACGATCCGGAACACATACACTGGCGACAACTACGTGATTTCGGTCACGAAGCGATAGCTGAAGGGCAGGTCTCATTCCAGTGATCCCGATCTGTGACCCACCACAGATCATGGCATCCCCCACACATGATCGGGCGCACCTGCGCGCTTGCGATCGATGCACCGGTCAAGGCCAATGACCGAGGTCTCACGCCAGCGACGAGTGCCCGGCACCCTATCGCGTCATGGCCGGGTCAAGTCCGGCCATGATGGATGGACGTGAAGGGACGCACGGCTGCCGAGGCCTGTCGGCGGGCACTGGCGATTCTATCTCTCTCCATCGTAGCCATCGCTGTCATGCCGGCCCTCCGAGCCGGGATGACGGCTGTCAGCGTTGGTTGCAAACGGCGTCATGGTCGGGTTTGACGCGCATGGGAACGCGTTGCTCAGAACAGGAAATACCGCTGCGCCATGGGCAACACGGCCATGGGCTCGCACACCAGCAGTTCGCCATCCGCCGTCACGGCATAGGTTTCAGGGTCGATCCTGATGTCGGGCGTGGCGTCATTGTGGATCATGCTCTTCTTGGAGATGCCGCCACGCACATTGCCGACCGCGACGCATTCCTTGGCCAGCCCCAGCGCTTTGGCCCCGCCATTGGCCACGAAGGCCTGCGAGACGAAGGTGAGACTGGTCGCGGTCATGGCCTTGCCGAAGGCACCGAACATCGGCCGGTAATGCACCGGCTGCGGCGTCGGGATCGAGGCGTTGGGGTCGCCCATCGGCACGGCGGCAATGGACCCGCCCTTGATCACCATCGAGGGCTTGACCCCGAAGAAGGCCGGATCGAACAGCACGAGGTCCGCCAGCTTGCCGATGGCAATCGAGCCGATATGCTTCGAGACACCATGGGCGATGGCCGGATTGATGGTGTATTTGGCAACATAGCGCTTGGCCCGGAAATTGTCGTTGCCCTTGCCGGCATCCTCCGGCAGGGCACCGCGCTGCACCTTCATCTTGTGGGCGGTCTGCCAGGTGCGGGTGATGACCTCGCCGATGCGGCCCATGGCCTGGCTGTCCGAACTCATCATCGAAAGCGCGCCCAGATCATGCAGGATGTCCTCGGCGGCGATGGTCTCCTTGCGGATGCGGCTTTCGGCAAAGGCGAGGTCTTCGGGGATTGACGGGTCGAGATGGTGGCAGACCATCAGCATGTCGAGATGCTCATCAAGCGTGTTGACCGTGAAGGGCCGCGTCGGATTGGTCGATGAGGGCAGCACATTGGCGAGCCCGGCCACCTTCATGATGTCGGGCGCGTGGCCGCCGCCCGCCCCTTCCGTGTGGAAGGCGTGGATGGTGCGGCCCTTGAAGGCGGCAATCGTGTCATCGACATAGCCGCTCTCGTTCAGCGTGTCGGTGTGGATCATCACCTGCACGTCGTGGTCATCAGCCACGCTCAGGCAGTTGTCGATGGCAGCGGGGGTGGTGCCCCAATCCTCATGCAGCTTCATGGCGCAGGCCCCGGCCTCGATCATTTCGATCAGGGCTGCGGGCCTCGCGGCATTGCCCTTGCCGGCGAAGGCGAGGTTCATGGGGAAGGAATCGGCGGCGCGCAGCATCTGCGCCATGTGCCAGGGGCCGGGCGTGCAGGTGGTGGCCGAGGTGCCGGCCGAAGGGCCTGTGCCGCCGCCCAGCATCGTGGTCAGCCCGCTCATCAGCGCATCCTCGATCTGCTGCGGGCAGATGTAGTGGATGTGGCTGTCGAAGCCGCCCGCCGTGACGATCTTGCCCTCGCCGGCGATGACATCGGTTCCGGGCCCGATGATGATGGTCTGGCCCGGATCGAGATTGCCGAAGCCGGCCTGGATGTCGGGGTTTCCGGCCTTGCCAATGCCGCTGATGCGTCCGTTCCGGATGCCGATATCGGCCTTCACGATGCCCCAGTGGTCGAGGATCAGCGCGTTGGTGATGACCGTGTCGGCCGCGCCCTCAGCGTTCGTCATCTGGCCCTGGCCCATGCCGTCGCGGATGACCTTGCCGCCGCCGAACTTGACCTCCTCGCCATAACTCGTGAAGTCGCGCTCGACCTCGATGTAAAGATCGGTATCGGCCAGCCGGACCTTGTCGCCGGTGGTCGGGCCGAACATGTCCGCATAGGCGGCGCGGGACATCGTGAAAGGCATGGCAGGCTCCTGCGCCAGGCGTGATGAAGGGAGGGCTGCGGATCAGAACACGCTTGCGGCCAGTGCCAGCCCTGCGGCGGCAACGCCCGCGCCCGCCAGCCGCACGGGCCAGTGCCGCCCGGCCGCCGCAGCCAGCGCGGCAAGGCCGAGGCCCGCGCCGTGCAGAACAAGGCTTGCCAGCACAAAGCCGCCGGCAAAGGGCAGCGGCTCGCCATGCAGTTCCATGCCGTGGGCCGCGCCATGGGCGATGCCGAACAGCGCGATGGCGAGCGCCCCGAGCCAGACCGGTGCCGCCAGCCGGAGCGCGATGGCGCTGCCCAGCAGCACGACCGAGGCCAGGATCATCGTCTCGACGGCTGGCACCACCAGCCCGCCTTGCGTGGCGGCAAAGCCTGCCGCCATGGCCGCGATGAAGGCACCCGGCCAGGCCAGCATCGCGCCCCTGCCGCGCAAGGCCGCCCAGAGACCGACCGCCAGCATGGCCAGCACATGATCAAGCCCCGCGAACGGGTGGCCGAAGCCGGCGGCAAAGCCGCTGCCATGGCCCGGATGGGCCAGGGCCGGAGTAGCTGCAACAAGAGCGATGGCGACAGGCAGGAGACGGATCATGCAGGTGGTGCCTTTCGGATGTCGGAATGTTGGCCAAAGTCTCGCAGGTGCAGCGAAACCCGTCTCCCCTTGCGGGAAAGCTGTGCGGATGGGTCATGCCATGCTGCGGAAAAGCCGCTCACAGCGCACCCATGACCTTGCCCTGGAAGCCATAGACCTCGCGGGCGCCGGCCATTTCCACGAGCGTCACCTCGCGCGTCTGGCCCGGCTCGAAGCGCACGGCGGTGCCGGCGGCAATATCGAGGCGGTAGCCGCGCGCCCTTGCACGGTCGAAGCGCAGCGCATCGTTGGTCTCGAAGAAATGATAGTGGCTGCCGACCTGGATCGGCCTGTCGCCGGTGTTCGCGACTGTGAGCGTCACCGTGTTGCGGCCTGCATTGAGCGTGATGTCACCAGCCAGCGTGCTGACCTTGCCCGGCTCCAGCGCCAGTGTCGCGGAGCGGATCGGCTCATGCACGGTGACGAGCTTGGTGCCATCGGGAAAGGTCGCTTCCACCTGCACGTCGTGGATCATCTCGGCGATGCCGTCCATCACCTGCCCGGCGCTGATCACATGCGCGCCGGCTTCCATCAGGTCCGCCACGGTGCGGCCATCACGCGCGCCCTCGATCACGAAATCGGTGATCAGCGCCACCGCTTCGGGGTAGTTGAGCTTGACGCCGCGTTCGAGCCGGCGGCGCGCCACCATGGCGGCCATCGAGATCAGCAGCTTGTCCTTCTCGCGGGGCGACAGCATCATGGCCGGAGCATCCTTGCCTCAGGTTTGCCAACTGCGCGGCAGGGCTGCGCCTGTCAGCGTGATGATGAAACGGGCGAGATCGGCCCTCAAGGCCGCCGCATCGGGGCAGAGAAAGCGCGCGATCAGCATGCCGTCGAAACCGCTGACACCGCATTCCGAGACCGCATCCACCAGCGCCGCGCGCGCCTCATCGAGCCGTTCGGGAGCGCCGGGCGCGACCAGCAAAACGGTGGCGACCGCGCGCGCGCCGCCCGCAATCGTGGGCCGGCTCAGGATCTCGGCCACGCGCCCTTCGAGCCGCACATCTTCGGCAAAGATCAGCCGCCCGCCGCGCCGGATGCGCCAGCGGTCGCGCAGGATCGCCTCGTCCAGCACCTCGCCCATGGCGCTGCGCCCGAAATACACACTTTCGCAGGCGATCAACGTGGCATCGGGCGCCATCGCCGCCTCCAGATGGCGGCGAAGATGGGCCTGCCCGAACAGGATCGCCTCCTGCGGCAGCCAGTGCAGCGCGGCCCCGGCGCCGATCTCCAGACGGGTGCTCACCTCGGTGGCCGGCCCCTGGCTGCGGTAGATTTTCTCGGCAGCCTGCGTGGTCACCACGGCCGCTGCACCCGCTTCGACAGTGATGCAGGTGGCCAGCGCGTCGCCGCCGGTCATGCCGCCGCCGGTGTTGATCAGCACAGCCTCGCAAGAGGGGTTGAAGGTGTTGGGGAACCGGGCCCGAAATCCGCCGCTCTCGGCCAGTTCGGTGCGCACGGTGCGCCCGCCGGCACGGGCAAAGCGCACCCGGACGCCACCGCGCGCCCGCACATAGCCCGGCATGATCGGGACCATGGCGGGCCGCTCCATGGCAAGGCTGCCATCGTCGCCTGTCGAACTCTCAAGCATGCCCGTGGTCTGAACTCCCCCGCCAAATCATCGCGCCTGCCCTTTTCACCCGCAAGGGCCGGCGAATACGGGTGCTGCACGAATTTTGGGCAATGCCGGCAAGCGCACCATGCTTGCGACCTGTTCGTCCGGGCATGGCATCGGTGCCGTGATGCACGGGGCACTGGCGCGGAGGGGGGCGGGAATGCTAATCTCGCGGCATGGCTCGCCCTGTCCACGCCCTTTCCCTGTCCTTGGCCCTGGCCCTGATGCTGCTGCCTGCCGGCCTGTTACCGGCTCAGGCGCAGACCCAGGCGTCGCGCAAGCAGCCCGTGCCCGAGCCATCCGCCGCGGTGCAGCCTTGCCCCGAGATGGGCCCTGGGTTCTTCCGCCAAGCCGGCAGCACCACCTGTGTCAGGATCAGCGGTTTCGTGCGCGGCGAGGTCAAGCTGCGCGACCGGCGCAGCGAGGCGACCACGC
>JALORF010000102.1 GCA_025459195.1 Beijerinckiaceae bacterium | reverse complement strand
ACGCAGCGCTGCGCCAGGTTCGCCAGCAACGCCTTGCCGATGCCCTTGCCACGGTGGGCCGGGCGCACGAACAGGTCTTCGAGATAAAGGCCATGCCGGCCCTGGAAGGTCGAATAGGTGTAGAACCACAGCGCGAAGCCCACGGGTTCCCCGCACCATTCGGCGATCTCGCAGAACACGCGCGGCGTCTCGCCGAACAGGTCACGCGCGATGTCGCCCTCGCGGGCCTCGACCTCGTGAAGCAACCGCTCATACTCGGCCAGTTCGCGAATGAAGGCGAGCACGAGGCCGGCATCGGCCGGCGTGGCTGGGCGGATGATGAGGCTCATACGGCAATCGGCGCCTTGATCGCAGGATGCGGATCGTAGCCTTCGATGACGATGTCCTCGAAGCGGAAATCCTCGAGCCGCTTCACCTCGGGGTTCAGCCTGAGGGTCGGCAGCGGTCTGTGCTCGCGCGACAATTGCAGCCGCGTCTGATCGAGATGGTTGATGTACAGATGCGTGTCGCCAAACGAATGCACGAATTCGCCGGGCTTGAGGCCTGTGACCTGCGCCATCATCTGTGTCAGCAAGGCATAGGAGGCGATGTTGAACGGCACCCCGAGAAACACGTCGGCGCTGCGCTGGTAAAGCTGGCACGACAGCCGCCCTTCCGCCACGAAGAACTGGAACAGGCAATGGCAGGGAGCCAGCGCCATCTTCGGGATGTCTGCCGGGTTCCAGGCCGAGACGATCAGCCGGCGCGAATCCGGATTGCGGCGGATCTCGTTGGTCACCCAGGCGATCTGATCGACAACGCCGCCATCGGGCGCGGCCCATGAGCGCCACTGCCGGCCATAGACCGGGCCAAGATCGCCATTCGCGTCGGCCCATTCATCCCAGATGCTGACGCCATTCTCCTGCAGATAACGCACATTGGTGTCGCCCCGCAGGAACCAGATCAGCTCGTGGATGATCGACTTGAGATGCAGTTTCTTGGTGGTGACGAGAGGAAATCCGTCTTCAAGATCAAAGCGCATCTGATGGCCGAACACGGCCAGCGTGCCGGTTCCGGTCCGGTCATCCTTGCGCACGCCCTCATCGAGCACGCGCTGCAACAACTCATGATAGACTTTCATGCTTCGGGATATAGGCCATCATTTGCCGATTCGCAGCCTTCGGCCTCGCGCGTCCCGGTCATTTTTGGCGCAAGGTCGGCCAGTTGCCATCGGCGGACACGATGAAGCCCGGAATGTCCGTCTCCCAGGTCTTCTGGACACTGGCATCGTAGTTGAGGAACAGGCGACCGCCGACGATCTTCCAGTGCCTCGGGTCACCCTTGGCCTTGTAGCCCTGTGCGGCGGCCCAGGCGCAATGGCCGCCATAGGCCGGCGCGAAGCGCTCCGGTTCCGCAGCAAACGCATTCCGGTTGGCTGCATTGGCGAAGCGCCAGGTGGCACCGTTCCAGGCATGCGTGAACTGCACGGAACCTTGAACGGGACGACCGGCGTTGACATAGGCCACCACGTCAAAGCCACCGGCACCGGTGCCTCGGATGATGTCCGTGTAGACCTCGGACCCGCTGGCCGGCGCGATCGCGGCTCCGGTCGCGGCAAGAGCCCCAAGCCCGGCAGCCCCGAACAGGATCAGCGTGGCACGGCGTGTGATGATGCTGGGCATGAGGCTCCCTGACCTGGTCAGTGTGTTCGACAAGCCGAATTCGTCGACGCGAGCGCTTTGTTACAGCTTGCAGGATTGCGACCTTTCATCCCGCCCTGTTGATCGCTATATCAGAGGGGCCGGAGCAATCCGGCTATAGTGATAAACGGCAATCGAAATAAACCATTCGGACCCGGGGGCGGTACCCGGCGCCTCCACCTCAGGCCTGCGTGCTGGCTTGAGGCGGGGGCGAAACAGGATCGACGAGGGTGTAAAGGGTTGGCTTTTGCTCGGCATGGTTCCACCGTCATCGGGCCATAGCATAGTTGCCAATGACAACAATGCGCGTGTTGCAGTTGCCGCGTGAGCGGTAATTACACACAAACCTAAGTCCTTGCGCTTCGCAGCGTAAGGCGGGGCCCGGAGGAGCCTGGCAACAGAATCCTCCACCTTCACACAGTCTCATCAAGGCTCCTCCAGACCCCCGTCCCTTGGGAGCCTGGCAACAGAATCCTCCACTTCCAAACAGTCTCATCAAGGCTCCTCCAGACCCCCGTCCCTCGGGAGCCTGGCAACAGAATCCTCCACTTCCAAACGGTCTCATCAAGGCTCCTCCAGACCCCCGTCCCCTGGGAGCCTGGCAACAGAATCCTCCACTTCCACACACGCTTGCATCAAGGCTCCTCCAGACCCCCATCCCCTGGGAGCCTGACGGACTGCTCTTGAAATGGCGCGCGGGTCGCAGCACCATGGCCACTCCCCCGCGACGAGGCCATGCGCTTGCCGATTCTCGATCTCTCTGCCCATTTCAGTCGCTACCGTGCCAATGAGAGGCGCATTCATCTGGCGGCTCACAGCCATCACTATTGGCCGGACATCACGCGCGACGCGCAACTCACGGCCTGGGACGATGCCTGCCGCCATGCCGACGAGAAATGGGGCGTGATCTTCGGCGAGGTCATCCCGGCCGTGCAGCGCGGCATCGCACGCATCCTCAATCTGCCAGACCCCGAAACCATCGCCTTTGCGCCGAACACCCATGATTTCGTCACGCGGCTTCTGTCCGCACTGCCAACCGGCAAAGTGCCGCGCATCCTGACCTCTGACGGCGAATTCCATTCCTTTGCACGGCAGGTTGCGCGCCTTGAGGAAGACGGGCTTGTGGCCGTCGAGCGCGTTGCCCACGAACCCCTCGCCAGCTTCCCCGACAGGCTGTGCGAGGCTGCACGCGCCGGTGGCCATGACCTGATTTTCGTCAGCCAGATCCTGTTCAACGCGGGCGGCTCGTGCGGCGATCTGGCAAACCTCGCCAACGCTGTGCCCGATCCATCCACGCTCGTGTGCATTGATGGCTATCACGGCTTCATGGCGCTGCCGACGGACCTGTCCGCCATCTCGGAACGGGTCTTCTACCTGTCCGGCGGCTACAAGTATGCGATGGCGGGGGAGAATGTCTGCTTCATCCATTGCCCGCCCGGCCATGCGCCGCGCCCGCGTGACACGGGCTGGTATGCAGCTTTCGGGGCGCTGACAGAAAGGCAGGTCGGCGTGCCCTATGGGGCCAAGGGCGGCCGCTTCTGGGGCGCGACCTTCGATCCGGTCGGGCTTTATCGACAGCGGGCCGTGTTTGCCTGGATGGACGCAATCGGGCTGACGATCCCTGCCCTGCACCATCACGCGCTGGCCCTGCAGGAACGTTTCCTGGAAGGCATCAGGGCCAACGCGCTGGCGGACTTCCGCGCCGCGCGGTTGATCACGCCGATGTCGACCACCCGGCGCGGCCACTTTCTCACCTTCGAGACAGCGCAGGCTGGCTCCATGCATGAGCGTCTGCTGGCGGCGGGCATCATCACCGACGTGCGGGCTGATCGTATCCGCTTCGGCTTCGGCTGCTACCAGACGGCCGAAGACATCGAACTCGCCGTGGATGCCGTGTCACGCGCGTTGCGCCATCCGTCCCGCTTCGCTTCGCCCGCCTGACCGCAGTCTGAAGGCGGCTCAATCCCGGCCGGGTGACTGCGAAACCTGGGCCTGCTCGAACGTGGCCATGTTGTTGTGCGTCGCCACGGCGGCCTTGATGATCGATGCCGCCAGGGCACCGCCACTCGCTTCGCCGAGCCGCATGTCGAGTGCCAGCAGCGGGGCCTTGTTGAGCCTGACCAGAACCTCGCGGTGTGCCCCTTCTGCCGACAGGTGCCCGGCCACGCAATGATCGAGCGAAGCCGGATCGAGAGCATGCAGGATCGCGGCCGCCGCCGTCACCACATAACCATCGAGCACGACCGGGATACGCTGCAGGCGCGCAGCGATGATGGCTCCGCAGATGGCCGCAATCTCGCGCCCGCCCAGCCGCCGCAGCACTTCGAGCGGATCATTCAGCCAGGGGCCATGCAGCGCCAGGGCCGTGTCGATCACCAGGATCTTGCGGGCCAGCGCGTCATCATTGACGCCGGTGCCGCGCCCGGCCCAACGCGCCCCGCCGCCGCCATAGAGTGCGGCATAGATCGCAGCCGCCGCCGTGGTGTTGCCGATGCCCATCTCGCCGAGGATCAGGAGATCGGTGCCGCCGGAAATGGCCTCCATGCCGAAGGCCATCGTGGCGACGGCTGATTTCTCGTCGAGCGCAGGCTGGGCGGTGAAGTCCTCGGTCGGCAGGTCGAGGGCCAGATCGAACACCTTGAAACCGAAATCGAAGGCCGCGCAGATCTGGTTGATGGCAGCCCCGCCCGCCGCAAAATTGTCCAGCATCTGGCGGGTCACGGCCTGCGGAAAGGCTGATACGCCATGCTGCACCACGCCGTGATTGCCGGCGAACACGCAGACCAGCGGCCGGTCGCAGCTCGGCTTGCCCTTGCCTTGCCAGGCCGCCATCCAGGCCGCCAGTTCCTCAAGACGGCCAAGACTGCCGGCTGGCTTTGTCAGGTGCCGGTCGCGCTGCTCCACCATCCGCACGGCCTCCATGTCCGGCCCCGGCATCGAGGCCATCAACGCCCGCACATCATCGAAGGGCAGGCCGGAAGCGGAAACAGGCATGTTCAGGGCTTTCTGGAATGGCGCGATGACCAAAGACGGCATTTGACACCGTCTCCTGCCCCGGCCGGGGTCGCGAAGCGGCACGGCCCCTGCTACAGCCTTGGGGCATGCGTCGTCCAGAGCCGGGCCTGTGGCAAACTGCCGGCAGCGCTGGCGAGCGGCGCGTGACAACAGATGGATGCAGGCAAGCCATGACCGAACCGCCCGATGCCTTGCCGCGCCCGCAGGGCACGCCAACGCTCTCCCCCGCCCGCTTTGCGCTGGCCGTGGCGCGTTGCGTGCGCTTTTACTCGCGCCTGCCGGTGCCGGCGCTTCCAGGCGAGGCCGACCCGCACGCCATCCCGGATTTTCGCGTCGAGCCGGTCGGGTTGCCTGTCGCCGCTCTGATCATTGCGCTGCCCGCCGTGCTGGTCGCGGCACTGGCCTTCGCGGTGCGGCTTGATCCGGTGCTGGTGGCAGCGCTCGCCATCACGGCGCTTGTCATCACCACCGGAGCCTTCCACGAGGATGGGCTTGGCGACAGTGCCGACGGCCTGTTTGGCGGGCATGATGTGGAGCGCCGCCTGGAGATCATGAAAGACAGCCGCATCGGCACCTTTGCCGGCTGTGCGCTGGTGCTGTCGTTGCTGATCAGGGTCATGGCGCTGGCCGCGATCGTGCGGGCCGGCGGGCTGGATGCCGCCATCGGCGCACTGCTCCTTGCGGCGGTCACCTCGCGCGTCGAAGGCGTGCGCGTTCTTGCCAGCCTGCCGGTCGCGCGGGCTTATGGTGCGTCCGCTGCGGTCGGCAAACCCTCGCCGAAGGTTGCCATGATCGCGATCGCGATCGGGCTGGCACTTGCCGCAATCGTGGCGATGCTCTGCGGCTTGCCGCCATCGGGCGTCATCGCCGGGCTGGTCTTGGGCAATCTGGCGGTCAGCATCCTCGCCGGGCTGGCGCGCCGGCTGATCGGCGGGCAGACCGGAGACATTGCCGGCGCTGCGCAGCAACTGGCCGAGATCGGTGTCTATCTCGGCCTCGCAGCGGGCTTTGCGGCCTGACGGCCGCTCTGCGCCGGGCATGGCGAGCGCTTGCCCGGAGCCGCGCCCTTGAGCCCTTCCCTGACGAGCCCGGCCACGCCATATCGGTCAGGTCCATGCCCCGGCACGCCAACACCAGGTCCGCACCATGCTCGCCCTGATCCTGCTCATCGTCGTCATCGCCGCAATGGTCATCCTGGTGATCTTTGGCGAAGGCGAAACCATTGCAGGGCTCGAACCATCCCTGTTCGCCTCGCTGGTCTCGGCCAGTGCCTTCGGCGTGCTGGCACTGAGCTGGGGCAGCGATGAATTTCGCGGCAAGTGGCGCGAGGCCGCCCGCAATGCAGCGATCTGGCTGCTGATCACCTTCGGCTTGCTGGCCGCCTATGCCTACCGGTTCGAGTTCCAGGATGTGGCCAACCGCGTGCTGGCCGAGGTGGCACCGGGGCGGGTGGTGATGGCGCGCGGCGGCGAAGTCACCATCGCACGTTCAGGCTCGGGCAGTTTCATCATCGCAGGCAAGGTCAACGGCCGCGAGACCAGGCTGCTGTTCGACACCGGGGCCAGCGCCGTCGTGCTGACCGATGCCACGGCCCGCGCCGCTGGCATCGATCCCGACACGTTGCGCTACTCCGTGCCGGTCTCCACCGCCAATGGCCGCACCACGGCAGCGCCCGTGCGCCTCGACAGGCTCGAGATCGGCCCGATCAGCGAGACCAGCGTGCAGGCGCTGGTGGCGAGACCCGGAGCGCTCGGCGAGAACCTGCTCGGCATGAGCTTCCTTGAGCGGCTGCAATCCTATCAGGTCAGCGAGGACAAGCTGGTGCTGCGCGGCGGACGCTGAAGCTCACGGACCGAGCAGATCGATCAGCGGCGGGATCAGCGGCTCATCCGCCGGCGGCATGGCAAGGTCGCGCAGCCTGCCGGGGCGCACCCATTTCATCGCCTGCCCCTCGCGCGACATCGGCGTGCCTTCCCAGCGGCGGCAGATATAGAGCGGCATCAGCAGATGGAAGCTGTCATAGCCATGGCTGGCGAAGGTCAGCGGCGCGAGGCAGGGCTCCTTCACGGCAATGCCCAGTTCCTCGTGCAATTCGCGGATCAGCGCAGCTTCAGGACGCTCGCCCGGATCGAGCTTGCCGCCGGGGAACTCCCACAGACCCGCCAGTTGCTTGCCCTCGGGCCGCTGGGTCACCAGCACCCGGTTGTCCGGATCGACCAGCGCGCAGGCCACCACAAGCACGAGTTTCATGACAGCCCCTTCGCTCTGGCGCGCGGTGCGCTGGTGACGATGAACACGCCGGCAAGGACGATAACGCCGCCAGCCAACTGGTTCCACGTCAGCGCCTCACCCAGCACGACGACGCCGATGGCAACGGCGATCACCGGCACGAGATAGCCGGTCATCGAGGCACGCGTCGGCCCCGCACCGCGGATCAGGCGCATGAAGATCAGGATCGGCAACCCGGTGGCGATGACGCCGAGACCAAGCAGCGCGCCCGCATGCGGCACAGCCGGGTGATAGCCGCCGGCACCGACCCAGACCAGCGCAATCACGGTCGCGATCAGTGCCGAGACCACCTGTTGCCCCAGCGCCAGCCGTTCCGGCACCGCCACCTTGATCTGCCGTGTGTAGACATTGGCGATGGCATAGCAGCCGGCGAGCGCCAGCATCGCCAGCGCTGCCGGGGCTTCCGCGCCGCCCTCGAACATTTTCGGCCCGATCAGCATCAGCGTTCCGACCAGCCCGACCAGCACGCCAGCCGCCCTTTGCCAGGTCAGCCGCTCATCAGCAAAGGCAAGGTGGGCCAGCAGGACTGTCAGCAGCGGGCTGGCCGCCTGGATCATGGCGGCCGGGCCCGTGGCCATGCGGCTCAGCGCATAGGCGGCCAGCAGGTTGGGAATCCAGCCGTTGAGCGAGCCCAGCACCAGCCAGTCGCGCCACTCGGGGCGGGCCGGCAGGATCGACTGGCGCTGGATCAGGCCGACGATCAGGATCAGCGTGAGTGCCCCCACGCCTGCGCGAAGCGAAGCCACGATGATCGGCTCGATCTCGCCATTCGTCAGCTTCATGAACAGGAAGCTGGTAGCCCAGAGCAGCGAGCAGCCGGCCAGGTGCGCTGCGATGAACAGACGGCTTGCAGGGGGCTGGCTCACCGATGGATGCTCACGGAGCAGCCATCACGACCGGTAATCCCCGTTGATCTCGACATAGGCCTTGGTCAGATCGCAGGTCCACACCTTGGCGCGGCCCTTGCCCATGCCCATCGTCACGCGGATCTCCAGATCCTGCCCCTGCATGTAGGCCGTGGTGGCCGCTTCCGAATAGGCAGGGTCGCGCGCGCCCGCTGTGGCCACGCGGATGTCTCCGAAGTAGATGTCGAGAAGGTCGCGCTCGGCCGGCTCGCCGGCCTTGCCCACTGCCATGACGATGCGGCCCCAGTTGGCATCCTCGCCGGCGATCGCGGTCTTGACCAGCGGCGAGTTGGCAATCGACAGGGCCACGCGCCGCGCCGAAGCGTTCGACACCGCTCCCTCGACCGTGACGCCCACGAACTTGCGGGCACCCTCGCCATCGCGCACCACCATGTGGGCCAGTTCGGTGAGCAGGCTGGTGAAGGCAGCCTTGAAGGCACCAAGCCGGCGGTCGCCTGCGCTCTCGATCCGCGGCGCACCGCGCCCTGCCGCCGTCTGCGTCGCAAAGGCCAACAAGGTGTCGGAGGTCGAGGTATCGCTGTCGACCGTGATGGCGTTGAAGCTGCCCTTGACGCCCTGCGAAAGCAGGTATTGCAGCACCGGCGCGGCAATCGGCGCATCGGTGAAGACATAGGACAGCATCGTGGCCATGTCGGGCGCGATCATGCCGGCGCCCTTGGCGATACCGACCAGATTCACATCGACGCCGCCCAGCCTGACCGTGCGCACCGCCACCTTGGGATAGGTGTCGGTCGTCATGATCGCCTTCGCGGCATCCAGCCAGGGGCCATCCTTGGCCGCCTTGGCGCAGGCCTCCAGCACGCCTTCGAACTTGCTGGCGTCGAGCGGCTCGCCGATCACGCCGGTCGACGAGATGAAAACCTCGCCCGGCTTGCAGCCCACGGCGCGCGCCGCGATCTCGGCGGTGAGCCTCACTGCCTCGCGGCCCTTGAGCCCGGTAAAAGCATTGGCATTGCCCGAATTGACCACCAGTGCACGGGCCGTGCCGCCCTTCAGCGCCTCGCGGCACCATTCCACCGGGGCGCCGGGGCACTTCGAGGTGGTGAACACCCCTGCCACCTCGGTGCCGGGCGCCAGCACCGCCATGAACACGTCACGGCGGCTCTTGTAGCGGATGCCGGCTTCGGCCGTCGCAAAACGCACGCCCTCGATGGCAGGGGCTGCGGGGTAGGATTTCGGCGCGAGCGGCGAAACAGGAACATCCTTGCCAGCCATGGCGGCACTCTCCGGCAGATCAGGGCAGGTTTCTCAGGGCTTCGGCTGGTCGAGCCGCTCGAGCTTGAGATCGCCGCGCAGGCCCATCACGATATCCTGCTGGGCCTTGCGCACCAGATAGGTCTCGATCTCGCCCTTGACGTCCTCGAACTTCGGCAGCGGCTTGGCGCGCTTGTCCTCGACCTTGATCACATGCCAGCCGAACTGGGTCTGCACCGGCTCGGAGATCTCGCCAGGCTTGATCTGGAAGGCCATGGCACCGAACTGCGGCACCATGCGATCTTGTGTGAAATAGCCGAGATCGCCGCCTTCCTTGCCTGAACCGGGATCGCGCGAGAGTTCCGCCGCCACCTTGGCGAAATCCTCGCCCTTGCGCACGCGGGCCAAGGCTGCCTTCGCTTCGTCTTCCTTTTCGACCAGGATGTGGCGCGCGCGCACCTCTTCCTCGGGCTTCATCGTCTTCATCGTGTCGTCATAGAGCTTGCGGGCCGCCTCGGGCGAAGCGGCAGCCCTGGACTGGCGGGAGATGAACTCGTCCATCAGCACCTTCTGGCGGAAATAGGCCATGCGCAGGGCGAACTCGGGTGCCTCGCCAATCTTGGCACGTTCGGCGGCGCGTGCCCCGATCTTGAGGTCGGCCAGATAGCCGATCAGGTAGTCGCGGCGCTGGGCAGCGGGAACCTGGGTGATGCGCTCACCCAGATCCTCACCGGCAAGGACGATTTCCTGTTCGGTGATCTCGATCCCGTCGATCTTGGCCACGACCTTGTTGTCGACCTTGCTGTCCTGCGCCAGGGCCGCACTGCCGATCAGGCTGGCGCAGATGGCAACGCCGGCCAGCAGCGCGAAGAGCGAGCCGCGGCCCTGCGGGGCGCTGAAACGTCGGAGGCCTGATCGAATCATCGTGCTGTCCTTGTCACGGTTGAGGCATGCACCGTCACCTGCCAGCCCGGGCCCGGGTTGGCAAGACCCGACCGGGCCAGAGCCCGCCGCTCCGGGCTCAACTTCCCGTCAGCACGCAGGCGGCAGCACAGCCGGAAGGGCGCGACCCTTGTGCAACCGGGCCATCAGCCCCCACATCAGTGCTCGGCGCTGGACCGAAGCGCCCCGCGCCTGTATGCGTGCGCGCAACAGGTCATGACACTCATCTCGGCGGTCTTGGCTCTTTGGGCC
>JALORF010000241.1 GCA_025459195.1 Beijerinckiaceae bacterium | reverse complement strand
CACCTATATCAACCCGGGCATCGACATTGCCCGCGCCTCGGCAACCGTGAAGCTGACCGTGACCGATCCGCCAGCCTATCTGCGCCAGAACATGACCGTCTCGGTCGACATCGCCACTGCGCGCCGCGCCGATGTGCTCTCGCTGCCGGGCAGCGCCGTGCGCGATGCGCTGACGCCTGAACCGTGGGTCATGGTGATCGAGAACGGGCGTGCCGTGCGCCGTCCGGTGCGGTTGGGATTGCAGGGCGACCAGCGGATCGAGATTCTCAGCGGCGTGACCAAGGGCGCGCAGGTGATCCCGGCGACAGCGGACATTGCGATAGGCGACCGTGTGCGAGCGGCTGCGCCATGAACAATGCTGTGCCGTTCGAATGGATCGCGGCGGTCCGCTTCCTGCGCGAAGGGCGGTTGCAAACCGCCTTCATCATTCTGGGCATCACCATCGGCGTGGCTGTGATCGTGTTCATGTCGGCGCTGCTTTCCGGCTTGCAGGTCAATTTCCTTGACCGGGTGCTGACATCCTCGGCGCAGATCCAGCTTCTGCCGCTCGATCAGGTGGCGCGGCCGCTGTTCGGGGCCGACGGGTTGATCGAAGATGCGACCGTGCAGCGCCCCACGCAGCGGATCGTGTCGATCAACCAGTGGCAAAAGGTGCGCGACCGGGTGGCGCAGATGCCGGGCGTGTTGCAGGCCGCCCCCACCATGCTGGGCGCGGCACTGATCACACGCGGCGATGCCAGCCGCGCTGTCAGAGTGTCGGGGGTTGAGCCCGAAAGCTATTTCCAGATCATCCGCATCCCTGACTTTCTGACCGCAGGAAAAGCCACCCTCGCCAATGACGAGATCATTCTCGGCACCGATCTCGCCACCAATCTCGGCGCAAGTCTGGGCGACACGGTCAATGTCCGGGCGGCATCGGGCAATGCGGTCATCTTGCGGATCACCGGGCTGTTCGATCTGGGCAACAAGGCGGCGAATGAAAGCGTCAGCTATGTCGCGCTGCGCACCGCGCAATCGCTGCTGGGGCAGGCAGGTGCGGTCACCACGATCGAGGTCAAGATCGCCGATGTCTATGCCGCCGAACAGCTTGCGCAGCAGATTGCCGCCGCCAATCCGGTCAAGGCCGAGAGCTGGATTTCAACCAACGCGCAGTTCTTCACCGCCATCCGGGCGCAGCAATCGTCCAACACGCTGATCCGGGCGTTTGTCGGCCTGTCGGTCGCCTTTGGCATCGCGGCGGTGCTGGTGGTGTCGGTGATCCAGCGATCAAAGGACATCGGCATCCTTCGCGCGATGGGGACGACGCGCGGGCAGATCTTGCGGATTTTCCTGATCCAGGGCGGCTTGCTGGGACTGGCGGGTGCGATTGTCGGCTGCGCAGTCGGGGCAGGCGGGCTTGTCTGGTATCACAGCCTGATCCGCCAAGCCGATGGCAGCGAGTTGTTTCCGCTGCTGCTCGAACGCCAGATGTTCATCGTGACCATCGGCCTTGCGACGGTCACCGGGCTGCTTTCTGCCACGGCACCGGCGCTGCGGGCGGCCAAGCTTGATCCCGTCGATGCCATCCGTGGATAGCCCTGCCGCGACAACTCCGGTTGTGCATCTTGAGGCGATCCGTCGCTCCTACAATATCGGGATGCCGTCAGAGATCGAGATCCTGCACGGCATCGATCTTGACCTTCATCGCGGCGAATTCGTCGCGCTGATGGGCACCTCGGGATCGGGCAAGAGCACCTTGCTCAACATCATCGGCCTGCTCGACCGGCCGACGGCGGGCCGTGTCTTCATCAACGGGATCGACACGGGGAGCCTTGATGATGCCGCCATCACCCGGCTGCGCGGCCATGCGATCGGCTTCGTGTTTCAGGAGCACCACCTGATCTCGGCCTTCACGGCACTGGAAAATGTGATGATGCCGATGATCGTCGATCGCAATGGGGGCAGCGATGCCATCAGAGCCCGCGCGACAATCTTGCTGGCGAAAATGGGGCTCGCCCAGGTCGGCGACAATATGTCCTCCAACATGTCCGGCGGCGAGCAGCAACGCGTCGCGATTGCGCGGGCACTGGCGATGCGGGCCAATCTCATTCTCGCCGACGAGCCGACCGGCAACCTCGACAGCCAGTCAGCCGATAATGTGTTCGATTTCATGCGGCAGGTGAACAAGGACGAAGGCACCAGTTTTCTGATCGTCACCCACAATCTCGACCTGGCAAGGAAATGCGACCGGATCATCACCATGGCCGATGGGACACTGGTTCCGGCCTGACACTCCCCGCTTGTGGCCATGCCCCAACGGGCCAATTGCGTAGCTTCCGAGCCCGCCGAACGGATGCGACACCGCGCATTGTCGCGCAACGCCAAGCGGCCCATTCCACGGATAAGGCAGGCCGCACAACGGATGCACCCCGTCTTGCAAAGGACATCACCATGTCGAGCTTGGTCCCGAAGTGCTCCAATCGCATCCGCCACCAGGTCGATCAGCGCCTCGATGCGCACAAGGCCAAGGACAAGCTGGATCAGGCCAATGCCGGCTTGAAGGCGTGGGCCAACGATGCCGAAGAGACCGTGGCTGGCTGCAAGGCAACGTTCGACGCCAATTCGAAGGAAGCCCGGGCGGGGCTATCTGAACGGCATGCCGATGCTGCGATGGTTGCGGCCTTAGGCCTTGTGAGATCACCACGATTGCCCGTCACCCAGATCTTTCCCGGTGCCCGGTCAATCATTGAGCCA
>JALORF010000101.1 GCA_025459195.1 Beijerinckiaceae bacterium | reverse complement strand
TGTGATCCCGGCCCTGGGCCGGGATCACATGTCGCTGGTTGTCTGACCGCCGCAGCGGCGGGCTGTAGCAGATGATCCCGGCTCAAGGCCGGGATGACGACGTGCGCAGGAGCACCTCAGCGGGTGATGCCGGTGGCGAGCGTGTATTCGTCGGCGCGTGCGGTGACCTTGATGCCCTTCTTCGAGGCCCAGACGTTGGTCTGGTAGTGAGAGGGGATGATGCCCAGATCGTTCATCGCCAGTTCCGAGGCGCGGGCCAGCAAGGCGGCGCGCTTGGTGTTGTCGACGGTGCGCAGGGCTTCGGTCAGCACATCGTCCATGGCCTTGTTGGAGTAGCGGCCACGGTTGGCAGCACCCCAGCCGCGTGTGCGGTCGAAAGTGCCGACAAGAGCCTGCAGCGAGCCAGAGGTTTCGCCGGTGCCGGCACCCCAGCCGACCAGGATGAACGAGAATTCCGGCTCGCCATTCGCACCCTGCGAGGCGCGGGTGAAGAAGTTGGCAGGCGGAATGGTCTCGATCTCGGTGTCGATGCCAAGACGCGTGAACATCTGGGCGGCGGCTTCGAGGATCTTCGTGTCGTTGGTGTAGCGGCCATTGGGGCCATGCATCTTCATCTTGAAGCCGTTGGGATAGCCGGCCTCGGCGAGCAGCTTGCGCGCGCCAGCGAGGTCGAACGGGGTCGGCTTCAGGGTCTGGGAGGTGCCGAAGAAGCTGGCGGGCAGCACCTGTTCCGCCGGCACGGCCTGGCCTTCCATGATGCGGTCGACAATGGCCTGGCGGTTCAGCGCCATGGACAGCGCCTGGCGGACACGCAGGTCACGCAGCGGGTTCTTGATCGGCGAGCCATCCTTGGCGGTGATGAAGGGCGAGGTCTCGCGGAAATGGTCGAGGTGGAAATAGATCACGCGGTTCGAGAGTTCCTCGACCACGGAGAGGTTGGCGTTGCTCTTCAGGCGAGCCATGTCGGAGGGCGGAACGCCTTCGATCACGTCCACATCGCCGGCCAGCAGGGCCGCCACGCGGGTCGGTGCGGCGGTGAGGAAGCGGAAGCTGACCTTTTCCCAATCCGGCTTGGTGCCCCAGTAGGCGCTGTTGCGCTCCATGACCACGCGGTCGCCGGGCTTGAACTCGGTGTATTTGAACGGGCCGGTGCCGCCCTGGCATTTCAGGGCGTTGAAATCCTCGGTGGAGAGGGTTTCGGCGCAGGCCTTCGAGATCATGCCGAAAGTTGACAGGCTGGTCGGCACCAGCGGGGCGGGCGATGCGGTCTTGATGCGCACCGTGTGGCTGTCGATCTTCTCGATGGTCTGGCCGGCAATGAACGGCGCAAAGCTCGATGGCGAGCGTGGCACGGCAGGCAGGCGCTTGAAGGTGGCGAGCACGTCGTCGGCCGTGAATTCAGAGCCGTCGAAGAACTTGACGCCGCGGCGCAACTTGAACTCCCAGGTGTTGTCGTCGATCGTCTTCCAGCTTTCGGCAAGGCCGGGTTGCAGGGCCTGCTTGGCATCCTGGCTGACAAGCGTCTCGAAGACCTGCCGCGAGAGCATGTTGTTGGGGCTGAGGTTGTGGTAATGCGGATCGATCGAGCTTGGCTCCGCCGACAGGCCGATCCTGAGTTCCTGAGCCTGCACGGTGCTGAGGGTCGTGCCGATGGTGAGTACGGCGGTTGCCGCCAGCGCCAGAAGCCTGATGGATGTCATCGCGATAGTCTCCCTGTTCCTGAGCGCCGCCGCCCGTTCATCGGGTCCTTGCTGCGCGTCCGATCGACAAATCTGCATGGGCAGCGCGCGGGAGCAAGGGGCTTCACCTCCGGCGTCCCGGTTTTCCCGAGTAAATATGTGATCTGATTATCTGTCATCATGAATTGGATAATTCTGGCGTATATATCTATGTGACGAGGAGGCCTGTCGCCAAAGGCCGTAGCACACCCTGTCGTGTGCCACGCGCCGGGTTCGTCGGTTGTTGGCGGGTGTTTGACAGGCAAGATATGCGTAGTTAGCATTCCTTGAACGTCATCGAATAATCAAAATGCATCTTTCCATGTCTGATCCGGACGACGCTGGCGATGGTCAGCCGACATTGCGCGAACTTGAGGTGCTGCGAGCGCTGATCCAGTCGCGCAAGACGACCTCGGCTGCGGCCAGCCTTGGTGTTTCGCAGCCCGCGGTCTCGCGTGCCATCGCCTCGCTGGAGGGGCGCCTGGGGCGCAGCCTGTTCAGCCGCGAAGGTGGCCGGCTGATCCCCAATGCCGATGCCTTTGCGCTCGAGGAGGAGGCCCGGCCGATCTTCGCCGCGCTCGGCCGGATCAGGGTCTGGCCCGATGGGTTGGCGCGGCAGGGCGTGCTGCGCGTGGCGGCATCGCCAACGCTGGCGCAGTTCCTGTTGCCCGACATCCTCGCGCAACTGCGCATCGAACAGCCGGACCTGACCGTGCATGTGGAGATCGGCACCAACACCGCGGTGGTGGCCTCGGTGGCCGACCGGCTGGCCGATATCGGCATCGCCGACACGCCATCGCAGCATCCGGGCGTGCGGGCCGAGGCGATGCGCGAGGCGCTGGCCCATTGCCTGATGCCGGAAGGCCACCCGCTTGCGGCCCGCGAGGTGATCGTGCCGTCCGATTTCCATGAGCAGCCGATGATCGCGCTGGCGCGTCGGTTTCCGTCGCGGGTCGAGTGCGACCGGCATTTTGCCAGCGCAGGGGCCCAGCCCCGGATCGTGGCCGAGGCCGCCACCTCGGCCTTCGTGGCTGAATTGGTGCGCCGGGGTGTCGGCCTTGCGCTGGTCAATCCGTTCCCGCTGACGCTTGGCAGCGGGCTGGCCGGCCTCGTGGCCCGTCCGTTCAGACCGGCGATCCACTATGTCACGATGCTGCTGTTCCCCGCGGCTGGTGCAGCATCACCGGCTGCGCGGCACTTCGCTGATGCCCTCAAGGCAAGCCAGCCCGAAGACGGGCTGACCACGCCGGTTCGATAGGACATGACCATGACATCCGAGACCGCGCCGGACCTTGCGGCCACGCTGGAGATTCTCGCCACGCTGGTGGCGTTCGACACCACCAGCCGGCATTCCAACCTCGAACTGATCGCCTGGGTCGAGGCCTGGCTTGGCCGCCACGGCATCGCATCGCACAGGACGCCTGACGCGACCGGAACCAAAGCCTCGCTGTTCGCCAGCATCGGGCCGAAGGACCAGCCCGGCCATGTGCTCTCGGGCCATACCGATGTCGTGCCGGTGGACGGGCAGGATTGGGCCAGCGATCCGTTCAGGCTCAGCATCAGGGACGGCAAGGCCTATGGGCGCGGAGCTGTCGACATGAAAGGGTTCGTCGCCTGTTGCCTGGCCACCGTGCCGGCCATGGCGGCGGCCCCGCTTCGCAGGCCGATCCATCTGGCACTGTCCTACGACGAAGAGGTCGGCTGTGTCGGGGTCAGGCCGATGCTGCACCGGCTCGCCGCAGGGGAGTTCGGCATTGCCCCTCCGCTGGCGGCCTTCATCGGCGAGCCGACAGCGATGCATGTGGTGATCGGCCACAAGGGCAAGCGCAGCATCCGGGTGCGCGTGCGCGGCAGCCATGCGCATTCCTCGCTGGCCCCGCTGTATGTCAACGCTGTCGAATTTGGTGCGCGGCTCGTGGCCTTCATCCGCGATCAGGCCGAGCGGCTGGCCTCGACGGGCGCGCGCGATGCCCTTTATGACATCAGCCATTCCACGGCTCATGTCGGCATGTTCTCGGGCGGCACGGCGCTGAACATCGTGCCGGCCAGCGCCGAGATCGTTTATGAATACCGGGTGATCGCCGAGGATGATGCCGACGCGCTGGTCGAAGAGGCGCAGGCCTATGCCCGCGAGGTGCTGGAGCCGACAATGCGCGCCGTCGATCCGGCGTCGGGCATCGATTTTGAGGTCTATACCAGCTTTGCCGGGCTCGACACCGAACCGGGCGCGCCAGTGGTGTCGCTGGCCAAGCGGCTGGCCGGGCGCAACGACCACAGCAAGGTGGCGTTCGGCACCGAAGCAGGTCTGTTCACTGCGCTCGCCGGCATTCCCGCTGTGGTGATCGGTCCCGGTTCGATCGAACTGGCACACAAGGCCGACGAGTTCATCGGGCTCGGTGATCTGGCGCAGTGCAACCGGTTTCTCGCCAATCTGGTGGCCGAGTCATGCATCTGACCTGACCGGAACCGCGCGCGTGCAGGCCGTTTGTCCGCGGTGCCTCAGAACGCCTTGAAGGTGATGATCGTGTGCGTGTCCTGGATTTCGGGCACGGTCTGCACGTTCTGGGCGATGAAGTGGCCGATATCGACATCCTTGGGGATGTGGAACTTGGCGAGGATGTCGTAGTTGCCGGCCGTGGAGTAGATCTCCGACGCGATCTCGCGGTCGGCGAGCGCTGTGGCGACCTCGTAGGTCTTGCCGAGCTTGCATTTGATCTCGACGAAGAATGTCTGCATGGCGGCTCTCCGGTTCCGGCGTTCCGGCATAAACGATCCTGTGCCGGGATCAAGCGCCGCACAGGGCTGCGATGCGCGCCGTCATGCTGCTGGCCGGATCGGCAAGCGGGGCAATCACCGTGAAGTGGTTGGCACCGGGGATTTCCTCGTAGCGCGTGACCACGCTTTCCAGCCCCCAGACATCGACAAGGCGGCGGCTCTGCCGGAGATATTCCTCGCTCTCGTCGCCGCCAACCACGGCATCGAAGCTGAGGCGCGAAGGGGCTGGCCAGAAGAAGGGGCTCTGCAATTCGGCCTCCTCGAAGCTGAGCTTCAGCGCCGTGTTGACCGAGGTCTCTGTCAGGGGCTTGAGGTTGTAGAGGCCGGAGATGCCGTAGCCCGCCGCGACAAGGTTCTGCGGCAGGTCTGGCATCACCAGCCGCCAATCCGTCGCCAGCAGGCAGGCGGCAAGATGGCCGCCGGCGGAATGGCCATAACAGACCAGCGGCAGGCCGAAGCGCTGATGCAACATGGCACAGGCGAAACGCGTCTCGCCGATGATGTCGGCCAGCGTCACCTGCGGGCACAGGTTATAGCCGACCACGGCCACCGCCACGCCCCTCCGGTTGAGGCCCCGCGCCATGTGGCTGAAGAAGGATGGATCGAGCGCCTGCCAGTAGCCGCCATGGAAGAACACGGCGAGCGCGCTGGCCGTCATGTCGGCGGGGCGGAACAGGTCATAGACCTGGCGCGCCGTCGGGCCGTAGGAGACACCCAGCTCGCACGAGGCCGTCTCGCGATAGGCCGCCGCATCGCGTGCCCATCCGGCGATGATCGCCGGGTGCTCGGGAACGCGGGCACGGTTGTTGTATTCGCTCTCGTAGTCGGCCATCCGCACACCTCCGCGAGCAGTGTAGGTCAGTCCGCCACCGATGGCGAGCCGCGAAGCCTTGCGCTGCCGTCGCTGCGAGCGGATCAGGTGCTTTGACATGCAGCCCGGCTTCGGACATCACCGGCGCGCTGAGAAGGAGAGCGCCATGGACAATCCGATCCTCGTCGAGGTCACGCGCGGTCGCGCGGTGGAATCGCGCCATCGCGGTTCGCTGGTGGTTGTCGATGCCGATGGCGGTGTCGTGCTTGCGGCGGGCGATGTGACGCAGCCGGTGTTTCCGCGCTCGGCCGTGAAGGCCTTGCAGGCGCTGCCGCTGGTCGAAAGCGGTCTTGCGGACAGGTTCGGGCTCAGCGATGCCGAGATCGCGCTGTGCTGCGCGTCGCACTCGGGCGAGCCGCACCACGTCGCGGGCTCCGCGTCCATGCTGGCCAAGGCTGGCCGCGACGTCTCCTGCCTCGAATGCGGCAGCCATTGGCCGATGAACGACAAGGTGGCCCGCGCGCTGGCCATAACGGGTGAGCAGCCCTCGGCCCTGCACAACAACTGTTCGGGCAAACATGCCGGCTTTGTCTGCCTCGCTTGCGGACTGGACGAGGACCCTGCCGGCTATGTCGGCGCAGGACACCGCGTGCAACGCGAGGTGCGCGGCGCGCTGGTCGACATGACCGGGGCTGCCCATGATGCGGCCCTGGCCGGCATCGACGGCTGCTCGATCCCGACCTATGCCATCAGCCTGACCGCCATGGCGCTGGGCTTTGCCCGATTTGGTGCCGGTGGCGGCAAGGGCGCGGTCATGGGTCTGGAGCGGGTGCGCGCCGCAGCCCGGATCAGGTCGGCGGTGGCCGCAAATCCGCACATGGTGGCGGGAACGGGCCGTTTCGACACGGTGGTGATGGGTGCGCTCGGGGCGCGGGCCTTCACCAAGACAGGGGCGGAAGCGGTGTTCTGCGCGGCGCTGCCGGAGCGCGGCTATGGCATCGCGCTCAAGATCGACGATGGCGCCACGCGCGCGTCGGAAGCGGTGATGGCGAGCCTGCTGGCGCGCTTTCTGCCGCTCGAAGGGGAGGCCGCCCGCATTGTCGGCGACATCGCGCACCTGAGAATGCGCAACTGGAACGGGATCGAGGTCGGGCAGGTCAGGGTTGTGGAGCCCTTCGGCAGGTGATGCCGGCGGGGTCGTGATCCGAGTGGCCTGAGGTCTTGCTCAGGCGGCGTCGGGAGCGGCCGGCCCTTCCACGCGGGCCCGCAGGCCCAAGGCGATTTCACGGTTGATGTTGATCAGCACCTGTAGTTTTGCCGGGTCGATCTCGTGCTGGGCCGTCAACGCGATCGTATGGTTGAAGATGAACATGCCAAGGCCGACAATGTTGCGCTTGATGTCGAGCGGCAACTGGCTCTCTTCGCTGCTGACCGCTGCCACGAGGATGGTCCAGATCTTGCGGTTGGTCACAAGGGCCGCGTCGAGATCGTCCTTCTTCTCGTCCCAGTGATCCTTGATCGCCTGCAGGCGCGCTGCCGACTTGATCAGGACGTGGGCTTCGAGGTCACGTGGGCTTGTCGGTGCCGCTTGGGCTGTCTTCGCGTAGGCGTTGGCCGCGTAGGACATGGGCTAGGAGCTCGCTCTCGTATGTGATCAGCTTCTTTGCTGCTTTCAGAGCCTTGTAGAGGTCACCATTTAAGATGCGGTTATTGAGCTCGTTGATCGCGGCCCCCGAACTGGGCACCGCTTCGAGAAACTCGCGCACCAGCGTGAAATAGATCTCGTGATGCTTTGCAACATCCTGATCGAGATACATCAATTGCACCGCAAGGTAGATGCGCTTGGCCGGCGTGTCGGCGGTGCGGTGCGTGAGAATGTCCTTCTCGCGCAGGATCGGGGCTTCCCCTTCGATGAACAGGCGGGTGCGCTGGTCATCGGCGCGGATCACGACTGTGCCGATGATGATGCGTTCATGCGGCTTGAGCTCGACTTTCAGCGCCATGGCGATGGTCCTTGCCTGGAAGGCGGTTTGCGGGCGGCGGCCTGGATCAGCCGAACAGCCGGAGGATGGCCTGGTCGGACTGCGATGCCAGTGACAGGGCCTGCGTCGACAATTGCTGGCGGGTCTGCAGGGCCAGAAGATTGGCACCTTCCTCGTTGAGATCGGCAACGACGAGGTTGTCGGCTCCCATTTTCATCAGCTTCACTGATTCCTTGGTGAAGGCTTCTCGGACCGTCGCCACCGTGTTGTTGGCCCCGAAGGTCGCGGCCTGCGCCCGGATGATCTTGATCGCTTCGGTCAGCTTGGCAAGACCGGCATTGATCTCGGTATCCGATTGCATGTTGCGCCGGGTGTCATTGGCCGACAGCCCGATGCCGGCTGAATCGAAGACCACGCCGCGGATGACCATGCGGGTCGTGGCATCCTCGTTGAAGATCATGTCGAGGCTCTGCCCGTAGAGCAGGTTGGTGCCGTTGTAGCCGGCATCGCGCGCGGCAAAGGTGATCTGCTGCAGGATGTCGTTGTACTGCTCGGCAAACTTGGCGCGTGTCTGGTTGGTCGCCGCCGTGATGCTGCCCGTGTCGGTGGGGGTCGAGCCGGTCAGTGGCGGCTCGAAAGTGCCGAACAGGCTGTTGAGGTTGGTCGGAAGGGCGGGCGGGGTCGGTGCCGCCGGGGTCCACTGCAGGCGCAGTGTGCCCATGGTGGTGTTGTCGATGATCAGGCGTCCGCCGGCATCGACCGAGGCGTTGACATAGCGCTCGCCCGTGGCGGGATTGTTGTTGGCCGGATCGGCATTGATCGCCGCCACAAGGTCCTGCGCGGTGTTGATGCCGGGCGCGGCGCCCGGGAAGGTGAAGCTCATCGTGGTTGCGCCCACGACCGGATTGGACGGCACGGTGAAGGTGACGCTCAAAGCGTCGCCGGCCCTGAGCGGGCCCGGAGGCGTGGCCGAGTCGAGCAGGTTCGGATTGGTGCCGAAATCGACGGCGCGCCGGTTGGTCAGATCCATGCCGGAGGCGAGCTTGGCATTGGTGGCGTTCGAGTTCAGCGCCGAGCGCAGGCCGGCCTGCATCTGCTCGACCATGCGGGTGATGGCTTTCAGGCCATTGTCAGCCGCCTCGATGGTCTTGATGCCAAGGCCCATGTTGTCGAGCAGGCGGGTCAGGTCCTTGCCCCGCATCGACAGCCCTTCGGACTGGAAATAGTTCAGCGGATCATCGAGCGCCGAGTTGACCTTGCGCCCGGTCGACAAGCGCACCTGTGTCTTGTCCTGAAGCGCCGAGGCGTTCTGGAGTGACAGCAGGTTGCTGCGAATTCCCTTTGACAGAACAATGTCATTCATCGGTTCGGGTGTCCCATTCTGGACCAGCGATCCTTCTGAATCGCCTGAGGCCGATCATGATTTGTTAACCTTAACAGATCGTAAACCGCGCCTGACCGCCCTGCTGCGGCGGCCGGCAACAAAAAGGCCGGGGAGAGGCCCGGCCTTTGCGCATC
Organism: Beijerinckiaceae bacterium; assembly: GCA_025459195.1. Classification (GTDB taxonomy): domain Bacteria; phylum Pseudomonadota; class Alphaproteobacteria; order Rhizobiales; family Beijerinckiaceae; genus Allobosea. Next base: position 1,531 of record JALORF010000101.1, on the reverse strand, counting down.
GCGTGCGGGTGAGGGGATGTCCTGGCACTTCAGCCCGGTTTGCGGGCATAAAGCTCCATCTGGGCCTTGTAGCGCCCCGGAATGTCGAACAGCTCGACCGAAAATCCGTGCCGCACCAACTGCTCGGACAGGGACTGGCGCGTGAAATTGTGGTGGTGTTCGATTTCCATCCAGTAAGGATTGGCCGAAGCCTGGTCCATCAGCCGCCAACTCGATGAATCCATGTTCGGCAGCGAGATGATCAGCAGGCCGCCCGGTGCCAGCAGGTCATGCGCATGCGCGAGCGCCTTGCGCGGGAAGATCATGTGTTCGAGCACATCGAACATCGAGATCACCGTGACCGGCGTCTCCGCACGCGCCGCCATGAACTCGCTTTGCGCGGCGGCATAGCCGAGGCGCTGGATGGCGGCTACCGGTTCGGCGCGCGCATCAAGGCCCAGTGCAGCGAAGCCGAATTCGGAAGCGGACATGACCAGCGCGCCATCGCCGCAGCCGACATCGAGCCATGTTGGGACCACAGGGCCGGCCATCACAGACGCGTAGCCGCCGAGCAGGCGCAGCGCATTTTGCACGGTGGGGCGCCAGATCTGGCGCTTCTGGTCCGGATCGCCACCCGCCACCTGCGAGGGATGCGACTTGCGGAAGACCTCGGCAAGGCCGGCCTCTGTCCAGTAATGCTGGGTAAAGACATGGCCGCAATCATCGCAGCGCATCCAGTCCAGTGTCGGCGGCAGCCTGTCGTGCCAGTTGACGTAGGAGGTGGTCGCGGCTGCCCCGACATGGCGCATGCGGTTGCTGTCGCAGAGCGGGCAGCAGGCATAGGTGGTGCGGATCGCGTCAAAGCGGCCTTCTGCGGGCGCGGCGGCGATGCTGTTCTTCGATTCTGACATGGCGCGGCTCAGCGCGGCAGCGCAAGGCGCTGCTGGCGCGCGGCCTTGCGCTCGGCAAAACCCTGCGCATAGTCAACATGACTGCCTTCCGGGAGTTTGCCGCGCTTGACCAGTTCGAGGATGCAGCGGATCGCCAGATCGACGCTCTCATGAACGACTTCGGCCAGATAGGCGGTGTGCCGCAGCGTCTCGTCCGGGATGGTCTCCGGGTGAACGATGTCGCGGATGTAGACGATGTCGGCTTCGAGAAGCTGGTTGAGTGGCCGGCGGAAGTCGTTGCCAAGCACGGTCGGCGCGATGATCCAGCGCTTGCAGGCCTGCATGTGGTGCGGAATGAACCCCTTGGCGCGCATGAAGCAGTCGATGTCGCCGAAGCTCGCCTGGTTCTTGTAGAGCGGCACGAACGACACTTCGATCTGGATCATGGCCAGATCATCCAGCTTGGCCCCGCCGTGCTGGAGGATCATCAACTCGGAGCCCTGGACGTCGATCTTGATGTAGTTCAGCGGGTCGACTTCCGCGACATCGGCGAGACGATGGGTCTGCATCGGCACGGTGCGGTTGACCTGGCCGAAGCCTTCGAAACCGTTGAAGAAATTCAGCGCCGCCGGGTCCGGCTCCAGCAGGGAGGTCATGCCGGC
>JALORF010000240.1 GCA_025459195.1 Beijerinckiaceae bacterium | reverse complement strand
GAGGCTCCGGTCGACAACGGCATCTTTGCCGGCGTCACGGCCAAGGATGGCGCGCTCGATGTGCGGCTGGTGCGCGTCGCCGGCGGCATGCCCCGCGTTGTCGCCAACCTGTCCGGCATCGGCTCGCTGCGCGGCATGCACAATGCCCAGAACGCGGCGGCCGCCTTCGCTGCCGTCTCGGCACTGGGCGTCGCCGATGATGTGATCGCCGAAGGCTTCAGGACCTATCCGGGCCTGCCACACCGCATGGAAGAGGTCGCCCGCAAGGGCAACGTCGTGTTCATCAACGATTCGAAGGCCACCAATGCCGACTCGACCGAAAAGGCGCTGACCTCGTTCCGAGAGATCTTCTGGATCCTTGGTGGCAAGGCCAAGGATGGCGGCATTGACAGCCTTCGCCGCTATTTCCCCAACATCGTGCGTGCCTACCTGATCGGGGCCTCGGCCGAGAGCTTCGCCGCCACGCTGGACGGCCATGTGCCCTTCGAGATCAGCGGCACGCTCGACAAGGCCGTGGCTGCCGCCGCGCGCGACGCTGCCGCGCATGGCGGGCCTGGCGAGGTCTGCGTGCTGCTCTCGCCGGCTTGCGCCTCCTATGACCAGTTCCAGAACTTCGAGCATCGCGGCGATGTCTTCAAGAAACTGGTGGCAGCCCTGCCCTGAGAGACACGGGGCCGGGCGCGCCGCCCGCATGGCGAGGCATGCGTTGACGAACACGTCGCCCCATTCGTCATTGTGAGCAGAGCGAAGCAATCCAGTCTCGTGTCCGCTGGGATGGCGGCAACTGGCGCAAAAAAGACGACCTGTGGCGGCGCGCGTGCTGGATTGCCTCCTCGCTGCGCTCCCCGCAATGACGACCCGCGCGTTGCTCAACAGCCTGCTGGCGCGAATTCATGTGAACAGCCGGCTTTTGACAGAGCGCGCGGCCATGGAATCTGGTTCGGTAGCGCCGCTCGTCGCATTGCCCACCTGCCGGACACCAAACCATGATTGCCACCCTGACTGTCGTTGCCGGCCCGATGTTCGCCGGCAAGACCTCGGCCCTGATCGCCCGCATCATCGAAGCGCTCGATCGCCACAATCAGCCCGTTGTCATCGTCAAGCCGGCCATGGACAACCGCTATGCCGACGCAGCCATCGTCACCCATGATGGCGTGGCCCACCCGGCGTTGCCGATTGCCTGCGAGCATGACCTGTTCGCCGCCGTGGCTGAAGCTGCCGCCCGCGTGCAAGGCCCGGTTCATGTCTTTGCCGATGAGGTGCAGTTTCTCGAAGCGCCGCATTTCCATGGCTCGTTCCACGAGGCCGTCCATGCGCTGCTGGTTGCAGGTCATGATGTCACCTGCGGCGGGCTTGATTGCGACTGGCGCGGCATGCCCTTCGATGTCTCGGCCCGCCTACTGGCCATGGCCGATCATGTCGAGAAACTGACCGCGCGCTGCGCCGTCACCGGCCTTCCGGCCCAGAAGACCTACAAGAAATCGCCGGACGCGACCCGCATCGCCCTGGGTGCTGCCGACACCTACGAGCCGCGCGCCAATGCGGCCTGGGAAGGCATCGAGCGCGGTGGCAGCACAGGCGAGGCACAGCGCCTGATCGACCGCCAGCAGGCGTGACGCTGACATCACTCGCAGCGCTCCCCGTTTCGTGATCCGCCTGCGGCACTTGCTGCCGTAACGGAGAGCAGCAATCCTGCGTATGATCAGCAATGGCGCTCATGCGTGAGGCGTCATGAGGGAGGCGGACATGCTCATCAAGACACGGCGCGGCTGGGAAATCCCGGAATCGCAGGCCACCCCGGAAGCGGCCTTTCTCGACAGACGGGCCTTCATCGCAGCCGGAGCAGGAGCCATCTCGATGGCAGCCGGCGCCATGCCGGCCTCGGCGCAGTGGTTTGCCAGCAGCCAGCCCAACCTGGACCGCAAACCCGACCCGACCGACGATCTGTATCCGGCCCGCCAGAACACGGCCTTCACGCTCGACAGGGCGATGACGCCCGAGATCGTGGCCGCCGGCTACAACAACTACTACGAGTTCGGCTCCTCCAAGAACATCTGGAAGCAGGCGGAGGCCAAGAAGACACGGCCCTGGACCGTGAAGATCGACGGCCTCGTCGAAAAGCCGTTCGAGATCGGCATTGACGACCTCATCCGGCGCTCGCAACTCGAAGAGCGGCTTTACCGTTTCCGCTGCGTGGAGGCCTGGTCCATGGCCGTGCCGTGGACGGGTTTCACACTCAAGTCCTTTCTCGACATCGCCAAGCCGACCTCGGCGGCAAAGTATCTGCGCTTCGAGACCTTCCAGAACCCGTCCGTCGCGCCCGGCCAGCGCCAGACATGGTATCCCTGGCCCTATGTCGAGGCGATCACCATCGAGGAAGCGGCGAACGAGCTGCCGCTCATGGTCACCGGCGTCTATAGCAAGCCGCTGCGCAACCAGTTCGGCGCGCCACTGAGGCTGATCCTGCCCTGGAAATACGGCTTCAAGTCGATCAAGGCGATCACCCGCGTCAGCTTCACGGCTGACCGGCCCAAGAGCTTCTGGGAGCAGTTGCAAGGTGCCGAATACGGCTTCTGGGCCAATGTGAACCCGGAGGTCGCCCACCCGCGTTGGAGCCAGGCAACCGAACAGCTCATCGGCACGCAAGGCCGTGTCCCGACCCAGCTTTTCAATGGCTATGCCGCACAGGTCGCCCATCTGTACAAGGGCAAGGAAGGCGAGAAGCTGTTTCTCTGACAGGC
>JALORF010000239.1 GCA_025459195.1 Beijerinckiaceae bacterium | reverse complement strand
GCCTTTGCCGCCATGGGCAAGGGCGCGGTCTTCGTCGACCACACCACCGCCTCCGCCGATGTGGCGCGCGAACTTCACGCTGCGGCGCAGGCTCTCGGCTTCGGCTTCATCGATGCGCCCGTCTCGGGCGGGCAGGCCGGCGCGCAGAACGGCGTGCTGACCGTGATGTGCGGCGGCGACGCGGCGCCCTATGCCAAGGCCGAGCCGGTGATCGCCAGCTTTGCGCGCATGTGCCGGCTGCTCGGGCCCTCCGGCGCGGGCCAGCTCACCAAGATGATCAACCAGATCTGCATTGCCGGGCTGGTGCAGGGCCTGGCCGAGGGGCTGCATTTCGGCCAGAAGGCCGGGCTCGACATCGAGGCCGTGGTCGAGGTCATCTCCAAGGGTGCGGCGGGGTCGTGGCAGATGGAGAACCGCCACAAGACCATGAACAGGGGCGAGTACGAGTTCGGCTTCGCGGTCGACTGGATGCGCAAGGACCTCGGCATCGTGCTCAGCGAAGCCCGCCGCAACGGCGCGAACCTGCCCGTCACCGCACTGGTCGACCAGTTCTATGCCGAAGTGCAGGCCATGGGCGGGGCGAGATGGGACACCTCAAGCCTGATGGCGCGGCTGAAGCGGTGAGGGGTTTTCTAGTCGAATATCCCCACACAGCGCAGGCCATAGGCGCCGGAAGCCGCCAGCAAGGCCTTGTCGCGCGTTACCAACGTTGCATCAGCCAGAAGCGCAACTGCGGCGTGAAGCGCATCGCCTGACCGAATGCCGATACGGGCACGCTGGCACAGTTGTTCCTCGAGAGAGACGTGCTCTCGTGTGACGTCCAGCAGCAGGAAGGATCGCCGCTCGGCATTGAACCTGAACTGTATTGCGTTCTGGCTATCGGCTGAAAGGCGGCCATCACGAACCTTGACCATCAGGGCCGAGGCGAACTCGACGCAAGTCCAGTCATTGATGGCAAGCACCTCGTGCCGATTGTTGTCAAGCCAGCGCAAGACGCCATCGCTGGCATCCTCCTTGGTGAAGGCACTGACAAGCACCGACGTGTCTATCAGAAACATCAGTAGCGCTCATGCGCCTTCCAGAGGGCGAGCGCTTCATCGGCGTTGTCGACCGGATCGGGAAGCGCTTGCACAAATGCGCGCAGACCTTGAACATCCAAAGGGGCAGGCGTCCGTCTTGGATCGACGGGAGTGACCAGCGCAATTGGCCGTCCGCGCTTTGTGATGATCTGGGTCTTGCCAGCTTCGACACCGGCCAACAGTTCGCTCAATTTGGTCTTGGCCTCGGCAACGCTGTATGTCGACATTGAACACTTCAACATGACCATCTACCTGGTCATGTAGCACAATCAGCGCCTGCCGTCTGCCCTCCCTCACCGCCCCTTGAACACCGGCGGGCGCTTGGCGGCGAAGGCGGCGATGGCTTCGTGGAAATCGTCGCTCTTTCCCGCCACGTTCTGCAAGCTGGCTTCCAGTGCCAGTTGTTCCGCAAAATCATGGTCGAGCGACTTGGCAAAGGCCTGCTTGATCAGCCGGTAGGCACCGGCAGGCCCCGTGGCGAAAGGCGCGACGAAGCCGGCGACATCGGCGGCGAAGCTGGCATCCTCGAACACCTTGTAGATCAGGCCCATGCGCTGGCCATCCTCGGCGCTGATGCGGTCTGCGGTCAGGGCCAGCGCCAGCGCCAGCTTGGAGCCGACAATGCGCGGCAGGAGCCAGGTTCCGCCGGCATCCGGCACCAGTGCGATGCGCGCAAAGGCCTGCTGGAAATAGGCCGAGCGCGCCGCCACCACCAGATCGCAGGCCAGCACGAGGTTGGCCGCAGCGCCCACCGCCGGCCCGTTGATCGCGGCAACCGTGATCTTGGGATAGGCCATCAGCCGCAGCGCCAGCGGGTTGTAGTCACGCTCCAGCGGCGGGCCGAGGTTGATGCGGCCATTCTCGTCGGTCGGCAGCGCCTCGGTCAGGTCCTGCCCGGAGGAGAAAGCCCGGCCCTGCCCAGTGAAGATCACCACCCGGACGCTCTCGTCCTTCTCGGCCTCGTCGAGGCCGGCGCGGATCGCCTCGAACATGCCGGCGGAAAAAGCGTTGAGCTTCTCCGGCCGGTTGAGCGTGATCGTCGCGACGCCCTTGCTGGCGGCGTAGAGGGCAGGGGAGTGGCTGGGCGTGCTCATGGCGGGGGTCTTTCCGGATTGTGACCTGTTCGGCAATCTGTTCAGATATGAACTATGCGGCAAGCCAATGCGCATGGGAAGGCGCTTTCGCTGGGGCCATCACACTCAGGGCGCATCGTTGGCCGGCGGCGGAGGGCCATCCTTGGCGCGCCGCTTGCGGCCCTCGGCCAGCGCATGGATGGCGCCGCGCAGGGTGCGGCAGTCCTGCTCGCTCATCGTCAGCCGGTGCAGGATGTCGCGCAGGTTGCGCGCCATGATCTCGCGCTTGTCAGGGGGGAAGAAGCCACCCCTGTCGAGTTCATCCTCCAGATAGCCGAACAGCGACACCACCATCTCGCGCGGGGCGGGCATCGGTGCCTCGGTCGGCGCTGGCACCACATCACCATGGGCAGCGCGGAACCATTCATAGCCCATCAGCAGCACCGCCTGCGCCAGATTGAGCGAGGCAAACTGAGGATTGACCGGAAAGGTCACAATGGCATCGGCCAGACTGATGTCCTCGTTCTCCAGCCCGGTGCGCTCGCGCCCGAACAGGATGCCGACGCCCTGGCCCGCCGCCACGCGGCTGGC
>JALORF010000100.1 GCA_025459195.1 Beijerinckiaceae bacterium | reverse complement strand
TCGGTCTCAGGTGCCCGGTCTTTCGTGCAAGGATTTGGGCAAGAGGCATGGCTGCGACGGATCAGGCTCTGGCGGAAGGGTTGCTGGCGCTGTTCCAGCGTGAGGGCTATGGGCGGGCCGAGCCCGGCATCCTGCAACCTGCCGGCATCTTTCTTGATGTCTCGGGCGAGGACATGCGCAAACGCATGTTCATGACCCAGGACGCCGATGGTCAGGACTGGTGCCTCAGGCCGGAATACACCATTCCCGTCTGCCGCGACCATTTGAGCAGCCGCCACGCCGGCGAGGCACGGGGCTACGCCTATCTCGGGCCAGTGTTCCGGATGCGCAGCGGCGAGCCGGGCGAATTCCTGCAGGCCGGCATCGAGCTGATCGGCCGGACCGACACCGAAGCGGCGGATGCCGAGGTGCTGGCCATCACCTGCGAGGCGGTGGCCAAGGCTGGCCTTGCCGCTCCCCGGATCAGGCTCGGTGACGTGGCGATCCTCAGGGCCGTGCTGCGCGGGCTGAACCTGCCGGCGGCGGCGCAGCGCAAGCTGATGCGCGCTGTCAGTGCCGGCGAGGGCGAGCGCGCACTGGCGGCGCTGGACACGGCTGAAACATCCGGTCAGGACACCCATGCCGGGCTGTTCGCCGCGCTGCAGGGGCAGGACCCTGGCGCGGCCCGGCGTTTTGTCGAGGATGTGCTGTCGATTGCCGGCATTGCCAGCGTTGGCGGGCGCTCGGCCGGGGATATTGCCAGCCGCTTCCTGGCCCGCGCCAGCGAGCGCGACCAGACGATTGCGCCGGAAGCCCGCCAGATCATGGCCAGCGTGCTGGCTGTGGATGGCGACCCGGACGAGGCGGCCGCTGCGCTGAGAGTGCTCGCCGATGATGCGGGGCTTGATCTGGCTGCCGAACTCGACGCCCTTGAAGCGCGCACCGGGTTCATCGCCGCGCGCGGGCTCGATGTGGCAGCGATGCAGTTCAGCGCCGGCTTCGCACGCAATCTCGATTACTACACCAGCTTCATGTTCGAGCTGCACGACCCACAGCCGGGTTCGCCCAAGCCCGTGGCCGGCGGGGGACGCTATGACACGCTGCTCGGCAAGCTCGGGGCACAGAGCCCCATTCCCGCAGTCGGAGCCTCGATCTGGCTGGACCGGCTGACCCGGAGGCCGGCATGAGCGAGACGGGCATGAACGACACCAGCAATCCGGCGCTTGTTCTGGCCGTGCCCTCCAAGGGCCGGCTTCAGGAAAATGCTGCGGCCTTTTTCGCGCGGGCCGGGCTCGGCTTTGCCCAGCAACGCGGCGAGCGAAACTATCGCGGCACCATCCAGGGCCTTGCCGATGTCGAGGTGGCGTTTCTCTCGGCCTCCGAGATCGTGGCGCAACTGGCCAGCGGCGCAGCCCACATGGGCATCACCGGCGAGGATCTGGTGCGCGAGCAGGTGGCCGATGTCGACGCCGCGATGGAACTGCTGACACCGCTCGGCTTTGGCCAGGCCAGTGTGGTGGTGGCCGTGCCGCAAGCCTGGATCGATGTCGCAACCATGGACGATCTCGACGACATCGCCGAGGACATGCGCGTGCGGCAGGGTCGCAAACTGCGCGTGGCCACGAAATACGTCAACCTGACCCGCCGCTTCTTCGCCCGGCATGGCGTGACGGACTACCGCATCGTCGAGAGCCTCGGCGCCACCGAAGGCGCGCCGGCTGCGGGCACGGCCGAGATCGTGGTCGACATCACCACCACCGGCTCGACACTGGCAGCCAATGCGCTGAAGGTGCTTGATGATGGCGTGATGCTGACCTCGGAGGCCAATCTCGTCGCCTCGCTGAAGGCGCCGTGGGGCGCGCGGGCCCGCAAGGCGGCCCGCTCCATCCTGATGCGCATTGCCGCCGAGGAGGAAGGGCGCAAGCTCCGGGAGGTGCGCGCCTGCATCGCAGGGGTCGACCAGGCCTTCGCCGATACGGTGCAGGCACGGCATGAGGCGCGCCTGCCGTTCGGAATCCAGGCTCCGGGCGGAATCGTCACGCTGCACTGCCCGCGCAAGGCGGTGTTCGATTTGGTCGACGACCTCACCGCCGCCGGCGCGACCGATGTCACCGTGCGCTCGCTCGACTATGTGTTCCGGCAGGACAATCCGCTGCTGGACAGGCTTCTCAGGCGCATCTGAGCGCTGCCGCGCCGAAATGCAGCAAACACTGCAACAAGTTCGCCATCAGTCACTGGCACCGAAATTTGGCTGCAAGCAGCCAAACTCGCCACAAAGAGGCGGGCTCCCCTAGTCGGCCCGTTCACTAAACGAGTTTACCGGCCGAGGAATGGCTTGCCTTGGCCATCTCCGAAGCTGAACCCTGTTAAGAGTTCACGTGCCCAAATCAGCACCTCTAACTCATGCAGGCCTGCTTCTTCGCGTCTTTCCCGATATGCCAACTCTAGGCGTTCCAAAAAACGGGTTTGGAAAGTGACATCCGATTCGTTCAGAGTTTGCACAATGCAAGCATTCAGAACTGCCACAGCGGATTTTATCTGAGATAAATCGTCTTTTTGAATCGACATAAAACTTCCTGCATCGGACCAACTTACATGGCGATTATAATCGATTCCTGATCTTTTGTGCAGGAAGATAGGCCAAAAAAGAGGCCACCCCGGGGGAGGAGGTGGCCTCGCAGGTAACAGCCGGTCCGGGGGAGGAGCGGGCTGCGTTGGGGAAGGAAGTCCAGAAGACTTCATGGATGGATACGTAGCATTACGGAGGGCGGATCACTGCCCGCCCGCCGCTCCGTTTGCCGCGTGTCCGGGAAGGGGCGGCAGCAACCTGCCCCTGGCGGGCAGCACAGTGCCCGCCGGCGAAAGGCATGGGCGGCTGAAGGCGGAGCCGGACCGGCACAAAAGCCAACTCACCGGTTGAACAACGCGGCGCATGTTTCTATGGTCCCGCCTCCCTCGTCAGCAACCGGATTTCCCGATGGCGCGCCGTTCCCGTTCGTCTGCCCTTTCCCTGATCCTCGCTGCTGCGGTGTCGCTGGCCACCTTGCCGGCCATGGCGCAGCAATCCGGCGGACAGCGGAACCCGAACTTCGACCCGAATGTGCCCCAGCCCAGGCAGGACAAGCAGTTCCCGGTGGGCACGGCATGGTCGCTCCAGAGCATCGGCGGCAAGCCTGTTTCCGGCGAACGGCCTTCGCTGATCGTCGATGACCAGTTGCGCGGCAAGGGCTTCGGCGGCTGCAACACCTACTCGGCCACGATGTATCCCCTGCGCGAGCAGGGCTTTGCCGTGGGGCCGGTGGCAGTCACGCGCCGCGCCTGCGAGACGGGCGTGATGGGCACGGAACGCGCCTTCCTGGTGGCGCTGCGCAATGCCCGCAAGTGGGACATCGTCAACGGCCAGCTCGTCCTGCAAGGCGCAGCCGAACTGCGCTTCGTGCGCGCGCTGTGAGACGCCAGCACCGCAACGCCATCGTTGCGGTGCCCCTCACCCCGGTGTGAACAGGCGGCCGCCCTCGCCCACGGGCTTCATGGCGATGATGCGGTCGTGCATGGCCTTGAGCGTCGAGCGATGGCCAATGGAGACGATGGTGGTGGCCGGCAGGGCCGTGCGCAGCGCCTGATAGATCGCCTCCTCCAGCGGCTCGTCCAGCGCGGCGGTGGCCTCATCGAGGAAGAGCCAGTCCGGCCGGGCCAGAAGCACGCGGGCGACAGCCACGCGCTGCTGTTCGCCCAGTGACAGCACCTGCACCCAGAACGCCTCCTCATCCAGCCGGTCGACGAGATGGGGCAGGCTCGCCGCCCTGAGCGCTGCGATGATGGCCTCGTCGGCATAGGTTCCGGTCACGCCCGGATAGCTGACCGCATCGCGCAAGGTGCCGAGCGGCAGATAGGGGCGTTGCGGCAGCAGCATCACGCTCTTGCCTGCCGGCGTGGCGATGGTGCCATCCCCGAAAGGCCAGATGCCGGCAATGGCCCGGAACATGGTGGATTTGCCCGAGCCGGACGGGCCGACCAGCAAGGTGCGCTCGCCCTGCTGCATCGACAGCGCTGGAATCTGCACGATGGGCTGGCCGCCGGGTAGCGCCAGCGTCAGGTCCGACAGCCTGAGATGATCATCCTGCGTCGTCGCCAGCGTGATGCGGCTTTCGGCCTTGATCGTCTCGGCGCGCAGCAAGGACGAATCGAAGCTCGACAGCCGGTCGACCACAGCCTTGAAATCGGCCAGCATCGAATAGCGGTCGATGAAAAAGGACAAGGCCGCATCGACGCGGGCAAAGGCCTGGCTGGTCTGGGTCAGCACACCGAGCGTGATCTGGCCGGCAAAGAAGAACGGGGCCGTGATGACGATGGGCACGATGCTGTTCGACGAACCATAGAGCTGGATGAAGGCCGACAGCCATTTCTGCACCCGCACAATGTCGAAGAAATTGCGGATGACCTCGCCGAACTGCTGGCCGAGACGCTTGGTCTCGGCCTTCTCGCCGGCCAGCAGCGCCACCGGCTCGCCATACTCGCGCAGACGGGCCAGACCGAAGCGGAAATCGGCCTCGTAAACCTCCTGCTGGAAGTTGAGCCGGATCAGCCGCTTGCCGATCAGGTGCGTGACCAGCGTGCCGATCGCCGCATAGGCCAGCGCGATCCAGAACAGAAGGCCGGGAATCTTCGTGTCGAGACCGGGCAAGGTCAGGTTGGCCGACAGGCCCCAGAGGATGACCGAGAACGAGACCAGCCCGGAAATCTGCTGGATCATCGAAATGGTCAGCGAATAGGTGGTGTCGATGTATTTGCGGATGTCCTCGGAGATGCGCTGGTCCGGATTGTCGACGCGGGCATCGCCGAATTGCAGGCGATAGTGCGTGCCATCCTCCAGCCAGCGGCCAAACAGTTTCTGCGTCAGCCATGAGCGCCAGCGGATCTTGAAGGCCGAGACGATCAGGAACTCGATGAAGTTCGAGGCGATCAGCACGCCGACCAGCGGCAGCCAGACCTTCCACAAAAGCCGCCAGAACTCGGTGGCGTTCTTGGCCTGGATGGCATCGAACCAGTCACGGTTGAAGAAGGACAGGCTGACCGAAATCCAGACCTGCCCCAGATTGATCAGGATGATGATGGCGAGCAGCGCCATCGCCACCCAGCGCACCGGCAAGGTGCGGTCGGGGCCAAAGCCGAGATTGTAGGTCGCGGTTTCGTCGGTGGAGAAATACTTGTCGGTGATCTCGGTGATCTGGCGCATCACCGGCACGCGCGACATGCCGAAGGCGAGCAGCGCGAAGGCGGCGGCGGTGAAGGCGGTCAGCGGCGGCGGCACCACGCCAGACCAGCCGGCGGGCAGCAGGCCCTTGCCCGCGATCAGCGCGATCAGCCCGACATAGCCCATGGCATAAAAGACGATGAAGAACCGCAGGAACGGGCCGATGCTGCGGCTGAGCACCAGCGCCACTGTCATCAGCACGCCGGCAATGGCCACATAGAGCGGGATGCCGTCGAACCAGCCGCCGCCCAATGCGCCGACAAGACCGGCGGCTGAGGCAAGGCCCGACAGCAAGACAAGAATGTTCATGGGAGTCCGTCCGGAATGATCGTCAGCGTCCGTTACACACCGGAACGGGCCGGTTGTGAACACTTCTTTGCCGGCCTCGTGGCACAGCCGCGTTCACGTTGTGGAGGGGATGGCCGCAAGGCCCGGCGCGGCCTGCAGGGCGCTGCCCCTCATGCATCAGGGGCGGCATCGCCCGTGCTGCCGGCCAGCATCGGAAACAGCGGGGCGAGCAGCGCCTCGTATTTGGCCAGATAATCCTTGTAGGAGGTGCCGCCCGTGCCGATCTCCACGCCGACGCGCGTGAGTTGCACCTCGGCAAGTTGCAGGTGGGCGCGGTGGAAGGCAAGCTGGGCCCTGTCATAGGCGGCCATCAGCCGCGTCAACGGGCCGGCCTGGGGGTGGGCATCGAGCCAGCCAGCCGGATCGTCCGCACCCTGGCGGCGGGCTGCGGCCACCAACTCTTCGGCATAGTGCCTCAGGCTGTGCTGGCGGTGGTCGGCGATCCAGCCCCGGACCTGTGCGCCATAGTGGTGCTCGAACTCGCTTTCCGCGACATGGACCTTGCCGGCCGCATCCGCCGTGCCGCCCTGCCAGTAGCGGTCGGTGATGCCGCTCATGATCTCGATGCGGCGGAACTGCCAGGACTGGAAGCCGCTGGTCGGGCCGAGCGCCGTGCGGAACTCGGCAAAGCCGCGCATGCCCGACAGGATCGGCATGGTGGCGTTGACCGTGCGCCAGAACTGGACGACGCGCTTGAGGAAATAGGCCGCTTCCGAAAGATCGCCAATCGTGCCGCTGTCGGCATCGATGCCGGCCTTGGCCCGAACCAGCGAACGGCCAAGATCGATGATCATCTGGTGGAACGACAGCTCGCAAACCTGATGGACGGCAATGAACAGGTCCTCATCGACCGAGGCCGTCACCGGCTTCTTGCAGGCCAGCAGCACCGGCAGGTTGTGATAGGTCCAGTAGTGGTTGTTGCTGACATCGATGGACGGGTCCATCGGCGGCATCGGTCGGGCGACATAGCTCATCAAGGCACCGGTCGGTTGTGGTGGCATTCAGCCCGGCTGCCGGGCCTGTTGCGCCATGCTAGTGCCGTGCCGCCGGCGGGGCAAATCTCGATGCCATGGCGCGGCGGTGGCGCGAGCGCCTGCACCAGAACCGGCGTCATACCCGGCGCGCCAACCGCGGTGCATGAAAAAGCCCGCCTGCGCGGCGGGCTTTCGGGATGCCGGATGATGGCGGATGACCGCCTACTTCGGCGCCAGCACCATGACGACCTGACGGCCTTCGAAGCTGGGCTCGGACTCGACCTTGACGAAGGCTGCGGTCTCGGCCTTGACGCGGTTCAGCACCTCCATGCCAAGATGCTGGTGGGCCATTTCGCGGCCACGGAAGCGCAGGGTGATCTTCACCTTGTCGCCTTCCTCGATGAAGCTCTTGAGCGAGCGCATCTTGACTTCGTAATCGTGCTTGTCGATGCCCGGACGGAGCTTGAGCTCCTTGATCTCGATGATCTTCTGGTTCTTGCGGGCTTCGGCTGCCTTCTTCTGTTCGGCGAAGCGGAAGCGGCCATAATCGAGGATCTTGCAGACCGGCGGGGTCGAATTGGGCGAGATCTCCACGAGATCGAGACCCGCATCCTCGGCCATCTTCAGGGCGTCAGGGGTCTGCACGACGCCCTTGTTCTCGCCATTCTGATCGATCAACTGCACCTCGCGCACGCGAATGTCGCGGTTGATGCGGGGGCCATCTTTCTGGGGCACGGGAAGGGCACGAAACGGTCTGCGAATGGGAGTCTCTCCTGCGTGATCACGCTGCGAAGCGCTGTGCTGGCACAAATTGCACAACCGGTGCGGATGTCAACGTCTGGCTGCCTCAACTGCCCGATTTTCGGGCTTTGCAGCCACCGGGATGGTCACCGCCCCAGCAGCGCGGTGTAGACGTCCAGCGTCTCGCCGACCATGTGTTCGAGCGAGAAGCGGGCCTCGACATGCTGGCGGGCGCGGCGGGCCAGCGCATCGCGCTGGCTCGGACGCAGGGCCAGCACCTCGGCGATGGCATCGGCCAGCGCGCCGGCCTCCCCGGGCGGCACATGCCAGCCCGTGCGCTCCTGCGGGAGGCATTGCGGCGGGCCGAGCACGGTTTCGGGCACGGCACCGAGATCGGAGACGATCACCGGCGTGCCCATGGCCTGTGCCTCGACCGCCACGCGCCCGAAGGCTTCCGGCTCTGTCGACGGCACGACGACCACCGCCGCCGCGAGGAAGGCCGCCGGCATGTCAGTGCAGTGGCCGACGCGGCGCACGCGGCCCTCGAGCCCGCCAGCGCTGATCAGCCCATCGAGTTCGCGCACATAGTCCTCGCGGCCCTGGGCATCGCCGGCCAGAATGCAGACGGCATCGGAGAGGCGACCTTGCTCTTTCAGCAGGCGGGCTGCCTCGATCAGCACGCGCTGGCCTTTCCAGCCGGTGAGGCGGCCGGCGAGCAGCACGATGCGCTGTTCCGGCTCGACGCCCCAGGCCTGGCGCAAGGCCCCGATCCGGTCTGGATCGACGGCGGAGGGCTGATAGGCCGAGAAGTCCGTGCCGCGATGGATGACGCGGGTCTTGGCGCGCGCAAACGGATGCATGCGGGCGATCAGGTCTGCCGTGTAGGCCGAATTGGCGATCACCACATCGCCGCGCGCCATCACCGAGTTGTAGAGCACCTTCACCGCCGACGCGCCGGCATAAGAGCCGTGATAGGTGGTGACGAACGGCAGCTTCATGGCGCGCGCAGCCGCCAGCGCCACCCAGGCCGGGGCACGCGAGCGGGCATGCACCAGATCGACCTTTTCGGCAGCGCACAGGCGCGAGAGCTTGCGGATGTTGCCAAGCATCACCAGCGGGTTCTTGGCCGCCGCCGGGAAAGGCAGCCAGACGCCGCCCTTGGCCTGCAACTCGGCCACCAGCCGGCCACCCTCGCTGGCCACCAGCGCCCTCGCCCCGACCGCCGAGAGCGCGGCAGCAATGTCGACCGCGGTGCGCTCGGCCCCGCCGGCCTGCAATTCGGGGATGATCTGGAGGATCGTCCGGCCAGCCAGAGGATGGGTGCCGCGATCGGCAAAAGGGGCTGTCTCGTCTGAACGCACGCTCTGGACCACATCCCTCTCGCCATGCCATCTGGCACGAATCATGCCGCCCGGGGCGGCGGCGTTGCCAAGGAGACATAGGTTGAAGCAGCCAGCGCCGCAATTTCTGACACGGCACGATCCACCGGCGATTCGCCGTCTGGCCTGGCTGGCCGGGCCGGGCAGCGGCGAGCCGACGGCAGCCAGCGCCCTGCCCCGCATCATCTGGCTCGGCGGCTTCCGCTCGGACATGCGCGCCACCAAGGCCGAGGCTCTGGCAGATTGGGCCGGCGCGGCGGGCCGGGCCTTCCTGCGCTTCGACTATACCGGCCATGGCGAGAGTGAGGGCCGTTTCGAGGATGCCACGATCTCGGTCTGGCTGGCCGACGCGCTGGCCATGATCGCGGCACAAGGCGGGCCTGCGCCGATCCTCGTCGGCTCGTCGATGGGCGGCTGGCTGGCGCTGCTGGCGGCACGCGCCCTGAAGGCAAGCGGCCAGCCGCTGTCAGGGCTGGTGCTGATCGCGCCGGCGGTGGATTTCACCGAGGTGCTGATGTGGGAGCATTTCCCTCAGGACATCCGTGATCAGATCATGCTGACCGGCCAGTGGCTCAGACCTTCGGCCTATGCGCCGGAGCCTTACCCGATCACACGGGGGCTGATCGAGGACGGGCGTCGGCACCTGATGTTCGGCGCGCCCATCGAGCCGGGATGCCCCGTCACCATCCTGCAGGGCATGCAGGACGACGATGTGCCGTGGCAGCATGCGATGAGGCTGGTGGAGCACCTGCCCGCCGACGACGTGACGCTGACACTGGTGAGAGACGGTGATCACCGGCTCTCCAGACCGCAGGACATTGCCCTGCTGGTCAGGTCCGTGGCGGCCATGGCGGAGCGCTGAGCGAAGCGCCCGCCGTGGCGCGGCAACAGGTGTTTGTCAGTGGTCCATCAGTGGACGCTGACGGTCACCAACTGGTTCTCCCAGGCGTTGGCCGTGAGTTCGGCGCGGGAATCGGCGATCATGATCGGCGTGCCGTCCGCGCCGAGCAGGGCGAACAGATCGATGTCGGCGGGAATGTCCGCAGCCTCAGGCACCAGCTTGCGCACCTCATCGGCACGCATCGGGCGCACATAGGCCAGATGCCCCATGCCCATGGCCGCGAGGTCAGCAAGCGTGACAACGGTGTCGTGATCGGGGGTCGTGGTCTTCATCGCGTCCTCCTTGAGTGTTGCGATCTTGCCGTGGCGCTCAGTCACGCGACAGGATGTCGATCTTGCGGATGATCCGCTCCGGTTCGGGGCGGGCCAGGTCCACTGACAAAAGGCCATTGGCAAGATCCGCGCCAAGCACTTCCATGCCATCGGCCAGCAGGAAGGTGCGCTGGAATTGCCGCGCCGCGATGCCCCGGTGGATATAGGCGCGCGACTTGTCGTCGAGTTGCCGGCCACGGATGGTGAGCTGGTTCTCTTCGAGCGTGATGTCGAGTTGATCACGCGTGAACCCCGCCACGGCCAGCGTGATGCGCAACCGGTCCGGTACGGGTGCGACAGCGAAGGATGTCGTGTCATCTTGCGAAGCCCCATCAGGCACTTCGTGAAACCGTCGCCACGCCCGCCGCATGCGGCACGTGGGGTGAGCGGCACGCCGTCACGACCGGGATATGGGGGTGCCCGGCACCAGCGGCAAGGGCGGCGAAAGGGAGCAGGCCCGGCTTTCCGGCCGCGCCCCTGCCGGCCTCCCTCAGCGCGCGCCTTCAGCCGCCGCAAGGCAAAGCGCGCCTGCTTGCCGGCCCGCAACACGCGGCCATCAAGGCCGTGGCGGATGTCGAGCGCCGCGCGGCACAGGTCCAGCCGACCCGGCCAGATCTGGCCATCGGGATCGGTGAACTCCATCATGCCGCTGTCGAGCGCCGGCCGGCCCTCGGCCAGCAAGCGCCTTGTCACCGCCATGTCCAGCAGCACGCCGGGGGAATGCCGGCCATGACGCTCGTCGAACGCCGTTTTCCAGAACAGGCTGAGCCCGGCGGCTTCCGGCAGAAGGCCGATGGCGACCGGCTCGCCATCGAGGCAGATCATGTCGACCGCGATCCGGTCAGCTTGAGCCAGCCCTTGCACGACATGGCGCACATAGGCGGCGTCGTGCGGATGGCTGGCCAGCGCGCTGCCCTTGCGGCCCTTCCAGCCGCTTGCCTCAAGCGCGATGAAGGCCTCGACGGCCGCCAGCGCATCTTGGCCGCGCAGCGAGGCATGACTCACCATGCCGAGGCGGGCCAAAGCGCGCTCCTGCGCAAGGCGCTTCTTGCAGGATGAGCCCATCATGGCCTTGAGGGCCTGCTCCGGGCCTTCCGGCTGGCCCTCCGCGCGGCTGAACACCGCCCGCTGCCAACGCTCGGCGAAGCTCACGGCGACATGGGCCGGCAACAGCGGGATCATCGCGGCGGGCAACGAATGGACCCGGACAACGCCGGGCAAATGGCGCTCGCGCTCGATGAAGCCAAGCAGGGCCGCCAGCACCTCGCGCTCGCTTCCTCTGGCGAGCAACGGGTGTGACAATGGCTCGAAATCCGGCTTGAGCGGCGCCTGCAGGACCGGCAGCCACAAGGTCCAGATCTCGCGGACAAGGCGCAGGCACCACAACCCGACGCAGCGACGCTGGCCCTCCTGCTGCGCATGCGCTGCCAGTATGACGATCTCGTCATCCGG
>JALORF010000238.1 GCA_025459195.1 Beijerinckiaceae bacterium | reverse complement strand
GACCCCCTCTTCGGGTGTCTGAAACACGATGAACGTGGCGTTCTGGCCGGCCTTGAGATTGCCGACCAGGGCATCGTCCATCACCACCTCGGCAATGCACCCGGTGTTGAGGCAGCGCACGAAGCCGGCGCGGCCAATATCCTTGTCATCGATCTTGAGGCCGAGGCCGGCCGGCAGCAGCACGCCAAGCGGGGCGACAACGCGCAGAAGACGGCTCTGGTTGTCGGCGGTCTTGAGCGCGATGACCAGCAGCGTCAGGCTCGGCCGATCCTCGGCGGCCACATTCTGCACCAGCGCACATTGCTCGGAGCGGGCACCGGGCGGCGTCTCGCAGCGCATCTGCCAGTCGCCATAGGTGCCGCGCACCACGCCCTGCGCGGCGGCAGGCGCGCCCAGCCCGGTCAAGCCAAGGGCGGCGGCGATGCCGGCGGCGGCCAGCGTCAGCACCGTCCGGCGCGCACGCTGCACGGACCGCGGCGCCGCCTGCCGTGCGATGAAGTTCAGAGCCGTCTCGATCACCCGTCCCAATCCTCGGTTCGCGGCCATGGCGTTGCCGAACGCCCTGGCAACATGCCCCGCCGGTCACGTTGCCGGCGGCTTGTCTGTTCGCATCACGCATGGGCGGGGCTGTCAAGCGCCTGCACGTCGCTGCGGTGCAGCGCAGCGGCTGGCGGCGGCCCGCGCCGTCCGGCCAAAAACCGTCCCGTGCGCCGGCAAAAGGCCGGACATCGGGCCGGCGCATGCCGCGCTGAACCGCGATGTGGGGCTATGTCGCATAAACTGCGCCAAACTGACAATTGAAACACTGGCGCGCTTGTGGTCTTTGATCTAGAGCAAAGCCCGAACGCCGACCGTGGAATTCACGGCGGTTTTGCGGCGCTTCGCGCACCTGGCGTGTCGCGCGGCGATCAAGATGTGGTGAAGGAGCCAAGAAGACGATGCGTGGATGCAACAACCGCGTTCAGGGCCGCTGGTCTGCCATCAAGGCGGCGGTTCTGGCCATGCTGGCCAGCCTGATGACGGGCGGCCTCGCCCAGGCAGCCCCCAACGGCCAGCCCCAGCCGCGCCAGATGAACCTGCCGGAGCCGGCCACCACCAAGATGGCGGATATTGTCTGGTTTCACAATGGCTTGCTGGTGCTGATCACGGCGATCTCGATCTTCGTGCTGGTGCTTCTGGTCTATGCCTGCTGGCGGTTTTCGGCCAAGCGCAACCCGGTTCCCTCCAAGCTCACGCACCATACCGGCCTGGAAGTGGCCTGGACCATCATTCCGGTCCTGATCCTTGTCGTGGTGGCGATTCCCTCGTTCCGCATCCTGCGCGACCAGTTGGTGATCCCGCCCTCCGACATCACGCTCAAGGTCACCGGCAAGCAGTGGTACTGGAGCTGGGAATACCCCAAGGATGGCGGGGGCTTCGGTTTCGATTCGCTGATGCTCGATGACAAGCAGCGGCTGGAACTGGTCAATTCCGGCAAGGCCAAGGCCGAAGAGGTGCCGCGCCTGCTCGGCGTCGACAACGAGGCGGTTGTGCCCGTCGGCAAGATCGTTCGGCTTCAGGTCACCGCCGCCGACGTGATCCACAAGTTTGCGCTGCCGGCCTTCGGCCTGAAGATCGACGCCATTCCGGGCCGTCTCAACGAGACCTGGTTCAAGGCCGAGAAGGAAGGGCTGTATTTCGGGCAGTGTTCGTTCATCTGCGGGCAGAACCACGCCTACATGCCGATTGCCATCCGCGTGGTCAGCGCCGAGCGCTACGCCGCCTGGCTGGCAGAATCGCAGAAGAAATTCGCACGCCTCGACGCCGCGCCGACCAAGGTCGCCGCCGTCATTGGCCAGTGACACCAGAACAGCAAGGAACCACGCAATGGCCTACGGTTCAGCCGCACATGCCCATGACGACCACGCCCATGCCAATCCGACCGGCTGGAAGCGCTGGGTCTATTCGACCAACCACAAGGATATCGGCACGCTCTACCTGATCTTCGCGATCGTCGCGGGTCTGGTCGGCACCTTCCTGTCGATCGCCATGCGGCTCGAACTGCAAGAGCCGGGCATGCAGTATTTCGCGTCGGGCCAGACCTACAACGTGTTCGTCACCGGCCACGGGCTGATCATGATCTTCTTCATGGTCATGCCGGCCCTGATCGGCGGTTTCGGCAACTGGTTCGTTCCGCTGATGATCGGCGCGCCGGACATGGCCTTCCCGCGCATGAACAACATCTCGTTCTGGCTGACGGTGGCCGCTTTCGGCCTGCTGGTGACCTCGATGTTCGTCGAGGGCGCGCCCGGAACGAAGGGCGTCGGCACGGGCTGGACCATCTATCCGCCCTTCTCCTCGACCACGGGCCACCCCGGCCCTGCCGTCGATTTCGGCATCTTCGCGCTGCATCTGGCCGGTGCGGCGTCGATCCTCGGTGCGATCAACTTCATCACCACGATCCTGAACATGCGCGCACCGGGCATGAGCCTGCACAAGATGCCGCTGTTCGCCTGGGCAATGCTGATCACGGCTTTCCTGCTGCTGCTCTCGCTGCCCGTTCTGGCCGGTGCCATCACCATGCTGCTGACCGACCGCAACTTCGGCACGACCTTCTTCGATCCGGCCGGTGGCGGTGATCCGGTGCTCTACCAGCACCTGTTCTGGTTCTTCGGGCACCCTGAAGTCTACATCATGATCCTGCCGGCCTTCGGCATCGTCAGCCACATCATCTCGACCTTCTCGAAGAAGCCGATCTTCGGCTATCTCGGCATGGCCTACGCGATG
>JALORF010000099.1 GCA_025459195.1 Beijerinckiaceae bacterium | reverse complement strand
ATGCAAGGATCAGTCTGCTTCGTGGCGAATGTATAGTCGCCCTGCCCGCTTCGCCAGTGCGGGGAATAGCGTAACCCATCACTTTCGCCGTGAGCACGCCTGTTGGCGGGTTTGGCATCGATGACGTTCCGCGCCGGCCTTGCCGGAGAAAAGCAAGAACCCGGCCACAAGGACCGGGTTCTCAAGAACGATATGGGCAGGAGCAGCCTTGGCGATCACGGCTTCGAACGGCTTGAACGCGTCCTTGGCCATGGCGGTGTAGAGTTCGCCCATCTTGGTGGCCTGGGCCACGAGACCTTCGTAAGCGGTCTTGGCGTAGTCGGCCTGAATTTCGAAGGCCTTGTCGAGGGTCTTCACGGCGACGAGCTTCTCGACGACAGCGGTGCCCTGTTCGAACGACTTGCAGCCCCTTCGAGGCAACGCCGAACGACTTGAGAGCGGCGTCGACGTTTTCCTTGCCGACCTTCTGGAATGCTTCAAACTGCTGCATCATGACAATCACCACGGCCCAAGGCCGCCTCTTGCTCTGGGGCGCCTGCCCCGGTTTCATCTGCCCAGCTTGCGATGCTGCACCGCAACCTGATGCACCCAATATTGTGCGCTGCAACATCAATGTCAAGTGGATTGTTGCGCTGCACCATTCGCGCTGTGGCCGCCCCTTAACCGGCAAGTAACCTCACCCGACTAAGCTCAACCTGTGTGTTCGAATTGCCACGCTGGCCCGGACGCATGGCGTGGTTCGCGTTCGGGTGGGTTGTTTTATGGCGTTGTTGAGCGTTGTCAGGCGTTTCGGGCATTTTCGTGCCGCAATCGGGGCCGTGGCGGGTCTTGCGCTGGCCTTCACGGCCGGAATCGCACCGGCCGAGGCTGCCCGCAAGAAGCGCAGCGGTGGCTACAACCCGCCCTATGCTGCAATCGTCATCGACGCGAAGACCGGGCGCATGCTGCACGGCGTGAACGAGAACGCGCTGCGCCACCCCGCCTCGATCACCAAGGTCATGACGCTCTACATGCTGTTCGAGCAGATGGAGCGTGGTCGTTTCCGGATGGATTCGCCGCTCCGCGTCTCCTCCTATGCCGCCTCGCGTCCGCCATCCAAGATCGGCGTTGATGCTGGCGAGACGATCGAGGTTGAGGATGCAATCAAGGCGCTGATCACCAAGTCGGCCAATGACGTGGCGGTGGTGGTTGCCGAGAACATTGCTGGCGACGAGGACACGTTCGCCGAACAGATGACCCGCCGCGCCCGTTCGCTCGGCATGACCCGCACCGTGTTCAAGAACGCCTCGGGCCTGCCCGATGCCGAGCAGGTCACGACGGCCCGCGACCTGACCATTCTGGCCCGCGCCATCCAGGAGCGCTTCCCGCGCCATTACCAGATGTTCCAGACACGGAACTTTGCCTACGCCGGGCGCAACTATCGCAACCACAACAAGTTGCTGGGGCGCGTGGAAGGTGTTGACGGCATCAAGACCGGCTACACCCGCATGTCAGGCTTCAATCTGATGACCTCGGCCAAGGCCGATGGCCGGCATATTGTCTCCATCGTTCTGGGTGGCCGCTCAGGTCGCGTGCGTGACAACATCATGGCGGGCCTGGTCGTTGCCCATCTGCCGCGCGCCTCGTCCGGCCCGCGCACGACACTGGTTGCGCAGGTCCCTGAAATCGAGCGCCAGCCGGATGCGCCACGCAACGCGGAACGTGCGCCGGAACGCGCACCAGAACGCGTCCGTGTTGCTGCAGCAGAGCCTGCGCGCGCCGCCGAGCCCGTCGCCGCACCTGCCCCGCAGGCTGCCATGGCTACCCGGCCTGTCGCTCGCCCGATCGATCTGGCCTCGGCACGCCCCATCTCGGCCTCGGCTGCCGCCAACGCCTTTGCCGCGCCGACGCCGACATCGACCTCGGCCCAGGCCATGCGCTGGGCAACCGGCGCGCCGCCGGCCGGTGCCCGCGAGATCCGCCCGCCAGCCACCGTTGCGCAGGCCGCAGCACAGGCCCCCGTGCAGGCTCGGCCGCAGAGCGCACCGCAGCCGCCAGTACGCCAGGCCGCACCGGCTGTGGTTCAGCCGACTTCGCCGCTGCGTCCGCCAGTTGCTGTCTCGGAAGCACCGGCTGCCATGCCCGAGCGCATCCAGTCCGCGCCGGTTCAGACATCCCGACCTGGCGCGATTCGCCCACCGGCCAATGTCCAGTTCACCTCCTCCGTCGCCAAGCAGTCTGAAAAGCCCGCAGCGCAGGTCGAAGCCCCGCAGCCGAAGATCACGCTCGCAAGCGGCTGGATGATCCAGCTTGGTGCCACCGATGACGAGGGCAAGGCCAAGGGCATCATCAGCAATGCGCGGGCCAAATCCCCCGCGCTGGCCGAGGCCAAGGGCTTCACCCAGCCGGTGGAGCGTGGCGGTTCGACCCTGTTCCGCGCCCGCTTCGCCGGCTTCGATGATCAAACCGAGGCCAACAATGCCTGCCGCGACCTCAAGCGCAGCGGCTTCTCCTGCTTTGCCACCCGTAGCTGACCCGTTCCCGCGATCCGAGGACTTGCCCCGATGTCACTTCAAGAGAACGTCCTTGGCTTCGTTGACACGGGCCGCGAGCGCACTGGTGCCGCCGGCATCCGGGTGCAGCCGCTTGATCAGCGCCCTGTGGGCCTGGCGGACCGCCTCCTCGCCCGCCCCCGGCTGAAGCCCAAGGATGTCGTAGGCCTCCTGTTTGGTCATCGCGCCCGGCTTGCCCGCGCGGTTCAGCCCCGCGTCACCATCCGCCTGAGCGTGCTCACGCCCTCCGGGAAACCGGCGGTCCAGATAAGCCTCTAGCAGCCGCGCTGCATCGGGGTCTGATGCCTGCACCTCGGCTGCCAACGCCTGCAATTCGGCTGGCGTGAGACTGTCCAGCGCCCGTCCGGCGAACGTGCCGACCAAGACCGCGCCGGTCATCGTGCCGCTATCGTGATCGAGTTCCATCTCGATGGTCCGCGATGACACCTTCGAGACCTTGCCTTCCGTCGTCTTCCAGCTTTTCGTCCACTGAGCAAACGGATGGCTGTAGGCCCAGCCGAGCAGCCAGGCGCCGAAGCCACCGACCAGCATCGCCATGTCGATGCGTCCGCGCATGAAAAAGAAGGCGGCGAGCCCCATCGCGGCGCCCCCGCCCAGCTTCTTGAGCCAGGCGGCCAGCAAGGCGGGGTTCGACCCCGCAAACAGCTTCGCCACCCACCAGATGGCAATCAGCGCGGCAAGACCATACAGCAGACCCATCAGCCCTTGTTCCCCATCTGGGTCAGCAGTCCCCGCGCTCCAGCCTCGCGTTCAGCGAGCCGCGCCAGGCCCGTGCGCCCGCCCGCCGCATAGCTGGCGGCAGCCTTGAGCAGATCGAGCAGTTGCGCGGCCGAGCCCGCGTCGAAACGTGCATAGGCTCCGCCCGTCAGACGCGCAATCTCGCGGAATACGACAGTTGCCGCGCGATCATCCCCTTCCTGAAACAGGAAACCCTTGATGCCGAGCAGGCCCAATTCACCCGCCAATGCGCAGAGGTGATCAGCCTGCTCTTCCATGGCATCGCCAACGAAAACGAAAGCTCGCACTGGCTGGCGCCTCGCCTCATCGCGCACGTGGGCCAGAATGCGCCCGATCTGCGTGTGCCCGCCCCTGCAATCGATCCGGCCCATGAGTTCGGTCAGCCGGCGCGGATCGCCGACCCAGCCCGAGGCGCGGCACTCGTTGAAGCCGCGAAAATAGATCAGTTGCACACCAAGGCCGCCAAGGCCGGCACAGGCCTCGAACATGCGCCCCTGCAGCCCGCAGGCCATGTCCCATGTTGGCTGCCGGCTCATGGTGGCATCCATGCCGAACACCAGCCGCCCCGCGCCGGGCTGGGGTGCCGTCGCCGCCACAGACCGCGCCGCACTGAGAAAGCTCTCGATTTCCGCCTTCCCCGATGGCGCTCTTTGCCCTTCGGCGATGTGTGTCTTGTCCGGAGTTTTCGGCAGATCCGCCATGATGGACTCCACAATCGGCTGCAACAGCCGCAAGGGCAACCGTGCCCTGTCCTGATATTGGCGCGGGCGGGCGGATTTGCTACGCCCCGATGCCGGAACATGCATGTCTGCAGCCGGCGCGTAATCTGCCACCCGGGGAGCAGAACCCGAAAGCCTGCGAAGGAGAACTGCTTCATGCCACAGGTGCCTGTTGTCCGCACCGTCAAAGCCCTTCGCGCCCGCGTCGGTGCCTGGCAGGCTGGCGGCGAGCACGTGGCGCTGGTGCCGACCATGGGCGCGTTGCATGCTGGCCATATCGCGCTGGTCAAGGCCGGTCAGCGGCGGGCGCAGCACGTTGTCGTGTCGATCTTCGTCAATCCGACCCAGTTCGCGCCCACCGAAGATCTGTCGAGCTATCCGCGCACCTTTGCCGCCGACCGGGCAAAGCTGGCCGATGCCGGGGCAGACCTGATCTTCGCGCCGACCGTTCCGGAAATGTATCCGGATGGCTTTGCCACCACCGTGTCGCTGGCAGGCCCCGCCGCCGCAGGGCTGGAGGATGCATTCCGACCCACGCATTTTCCGGGCGTCGCCACAGTGGTCTGCAAGCTGTTCACCCAGTGCCGGCCCGACATCGCCCTGTTTGGCGAGAAGGACTACCAGCAATTGCAGGTCGTCAAACACTTGGCGCGCGACCTTGATCTGGACATCAAGGTCATTGGCGTGCCGACCGTGCGCGAGCCGGATGGTCTGGCCATGTCGTCACGCAACCGCTTCCTGAGTGCCGCCGAGCGTGAAAAGTCTCTGGTCCTCTACCAGCAGATGCAGGCCGCAGCCTCCGCCATCCGCGCTGGCCACGAACCAGAGGCTGCTCTGGATGCTGCACGTTCGGCGATCATCGCAGCCGGATTCGCACTCGATTATCTTGCATTGCGCGATGCCGCGACGTTGGCTCGCATCAACGGTGCAGCGCTGCTCGCTGGCCAACCCCTGCGCCTGCTTGTGGCGGCAAAGATTGGCGCGACACGCCTGATCGACAACATTGCTGTTTGATCCGCCATCATCGCACCCGCATCACTGGCGCGTATCGTCAGCCGGCTTGCCGGAAACCTCTTGACTTCGACGGCTCGCACCGTCAAACAGCATGCAGATTTCAGCCGGGTGCGACCCGGCGTTTTTTGTTGCGCGTCCAGATCAGGCCGCTCGACCAGACAAGCAGGTGCCCCATGGCCAAGGCCGTTACGATCAAGATCAGGCTCGTTTCGACAGCCGACACCGGTTATTTCTACGTGACGAAGAAGAACTCGCGCACGATGACCGAAAAGATGACTAAGAAAAAGTACGACCCTGTCGCGCGCAAGCACGTCGAGTTCAAGGAATCGAAGATCAAGTGATGATTCAGCCTGGCGCTGCAAGCGCCTCTCTGATCACGACAAAAGGCGCTCTTCGGAGCGCCTTTTTCTTTTGCGGTCCATGAGACTCGCAAGGATCGATTCCGAAAGGTCGGGGAGTGCCGCGCCAAACGAAAGTGGCCGGCTGGCTGCGGATCTGAGGAGGCCAGAAACTCCCGCAACCAACCGGCCGAGCCCTCGAAGTCCCAGGAGATGCGGCGGACCTGAGCATCCGGGGGCGGCTCTGCGGCGCGTCGTCGTGCGCCGTCGTTGGTTGGACCCTAGGGTGAGTCCGCGCCCTGAAGCAACGCAAACCAGCAGCCTGGCTCCGTTCATCGTTTGTAAACCTTACCGCGAAAGCACGCCTGTTAAGGCAACGCCAGAGATGGACGCGGGTGCATTCCTGCACACCGCTTTTCGGCTTCCGGGACAACGCCAAGGCTGACAAAGCGGGGGCACCTGATAGAACTGATGCATCGACGATCCGGAGACCGGCCATGCTCGCCAATGCCCCCCGCCCCTTCAATTTCGATCTTGGCGAGACGGCAGACGCCATTCGCGAAACCGTGCGCGATTTCTCCCAGGAGAAGATCGCGCCGTTGGCGGCCAGAATCGACAAGGAAGACTGGTTCCCGCGCCATCTCTGGCCCGAGATGGGCGCGCTGGGTCTCCATGGCATCACGGTCGAGGAGGAATGGGGCGGTGCCGGCCTCGGCTACCTCGAACACTGCATCGCCATGGAAGAGGTGTCGCGCGCCTCGGCCTCGGTTGGTCTCAGCTACGGCGCGCATTCCAACCTCTGCGTCAACCAGTTGCGCCGCTGGGGCACGCCCGAGCAGAAGCAGCGCTATCTCGGCAAGCTCGTCACCGGCGAGCATCTCGGTGCCCTCGCCATGTCCGAGCCCGGTGCCGGCTCCGATGTGGTCTCGATGCGGCTGCGGGCCGACAAGAAGGGTGACCGCTACATCCTCAACGGCTCGAAGATGTGGATCACCAATGGCCCCACCGCCGAAACATTGATCATCTATGCCAAGACCGACATGGAGGCCGGATCGCGCGGCATCACCGCCTTTCTGGTCGAAAAAGGCTTCAAGGGCTTTTCCATTGCCCAGAAGCTCGACAAGCTCGGCATGCGCGGCTCGGAAACCGGCGAACTCGTCTTCGAGGATTGCGAGGTGCCCGAAGAGAACATCATGGGCGGGCTCGGCAAGGGCGTGAACGTGCTGATGAGCGGTCTCGACTATGAGCGCGCCGTTCTCGCCGCAGGCTCGCTGGGCATCATGCAAGCCTGCATGGATGTGGTCATGCCCTACATTCATGAGCGCAAGCAATTCGGCAAGGCGATCGGCGAATTCCAGCTCGTTCAGGGCAAGGTTGCCGACATGTATGTCACGATGAACAGTTGCAAAGCCTATGTCTACGCCGTGGCCAAGGCCTGCGACCGGGGCGAAACCACCCGCGAGGATGCTGCCGGGGCCATCCTGATCGCGGCGGAAAAGGCCACGTTGATGGCGCTGGATGCAATCCAGTTGCTCGGCGGCAATGGCTACATCAACGACTATCCCACGGGCCGGCTGCTGCGCGATGCCAAGCTCTACGAGATCGGGGCTGGCACCAGCGAAATCCGCCGCATGCTGATCGGGCGCGAACTGTTCGAGAAGACGAAGTGACCCGCATCTGCGTGCGGCGAATGTTCGTGAATGGCGCATTGATGACACTGCCGCTACCGGGCCTGGTTGCCACATGATCGAGGCCATCCTCATCCTGCTGGTCTGCCAGCTTGCCGGCGAGGCGCTGGCGCGTGGCCTCGGGCTGCCGGTGCCCGGCCCGGTGCTGGGCATGGCGCTTTTGTTCACAGCCCTGCAAGTGCGTGCGCGGCTCAGGCCAGACGCGTCCCGCGTCGAGACGCTGCCGCTCGGCGCGGTCTCGGCCTTCCTGCTGGCCAACCTGTCGTTGCTGTTCGTGCCCGCAGGGGCCGGCATCATGAGCCACGCGGCCACACTGGCCGAGCATGGCGCAGGGTTGATCGTGGCGCTCGTGCTGTCCACCGCCGTCACCCTCGCCGTCACGGCGCTGGTCTTCGTCAAGGTGGCTGGTCTTGGCCGGCGCAGGGACGCGCCATGAGCGAGGCGAGTCGGCTCTGGGTTTATCTTGCTGCCAGCCCGCTGCTCTGGCTGGCCATGACGCTGCTTGCCTATGCCATCGCCGACCGGCTGTCGCTCGCGGCGAATCGGAACCCGCTGGTCAACCCGGTGCTGATCGCGGTCGCGGTTCTGTCGGCCATGCTCTGGGCCAGCGGAACGCCTTATGCGGTCTATTTCGAGGGCGCGCAGTTCGTCCACTTCCTGCTTGGTCCGGCCACGGTCGCGCTGGCCATACCGCTGCATCGCAACTGGCCGGTGGTGCGCAAGGCGATTGTGCCGATCATCGCGGCCTTGTGCGCCGGTGCGCTCACCGCCGTGGTCTCGGCCGTCGGCATCGCATGGGCATTCGGCGCGCCCTACGAGCTCCTGGCGACGCTGGCGCCGAAATCCGTCACGGCGGCGATTGCCATGGGGATTTCGGAGGGGCTTGGCGGCAACCCCTCGCTGACAGCGGCCCTCGTGATCACCACCGGCGTGCTCGGCGCAATCATGGTGACGCCCATGATGAACGCCTTGGGGCTGACCGACTACCGGGCGCGCGGCTTTGCCGCCGGCGTCGCATCCCACGGCATCGGCACGGCCCGCGCCTTCCAGGTCGATCCTGTTGCCGGCACCTTCGCCGGCATCGCGCTGGGGCTGAATGGGCTGATCACGGCCCTGATCGTGCCTGTGCTGATGGCCTGGCTGCGATGATCTGCTGGGCCGGGCCCCCGGCTTGCCCATGGCACGGGCCACGACCTCCCCTCGCCGCCGCCATCACCGGCTTTGCCTGCGCAAGCGGCAGCGTCTAGACATGGTCGCGACACATGCAGTCCCCACAGCCCCGGCCCGAGACAATCACCGTGAGAATCACCACCTGGAACGTCAATTCCGTCCGCCAGCGGCTGGAACACCTTCTCGCTTTCCTGAAGGAAGCGGAGCCCGATGTGCTCTGCCTGCAGGAGATCAAGACGCAGGATGACAGCTTCCCCCGGCTGGAGATCGAGCAGGCGGGCTACCATGTCGTGACCCACGGGCAGAAAACCTTCAACGGCGTCGCGATTCTGTCGAAAGCCCGGCTTGAGGATGTCCGCGTCGGCCTTCCCGGTGATCCGTCAGACGAGCAGGCCCGCTATCTCGAAGGCGTGGTGCCGTTCGGCGCGGGCGTGGTGCGGGTCGGCTGCATCTACCTGCCCAACGGCAATCCGGTCGACACCGACAAATACCCCTACAAGCTCGGCTGGATGGAGCGCCTTGCCGGCCATGCTGCCGGTTTGCTGAAACTCGAAGAGCCTCTGGTGCTGGCAGGCGACTACAATGTCATCCCCGAGCCCGCCGATTGCCATGATCCGGCGGTGTGGGCGCAGGATGCGCTGTTCCTGCCGCAGACACGGGCAGCGTTCCGCGCCTTGCTCAACCTCGGCCTGACCGACGCCGTGCGCGCCACGACCTTTGCTGACAAGCTCTACACGTTCTGGGACTATCAGGCTGGTGCCTGGCAGAAGAACAACGGCATCCGCATCGACCATCTGCTGCTGTCGCCCCAGGCGACCGACCGGCTGGCCGGCACCACCATCCACAAGCATGTTCGTGGCTGGGAAAAGCCGTCCGACCATGTGCCCGTGAGTGTCGATCTCCGGACCAGCCCTGCGCTCCAGTCAGCCTGACCAGCAACCTGGTCGCGACAGCGGCGGCAGCCGTCAGCGCCGATTGTTGACCTGCCGCTGCAGATAAATCAGCGCTGCCTCGCGGTCCTGCACGGACGCCGCATCGAAGGCCTTGCGGTGCGCCTCGATGATTTCAACATGGCGGTCGGGATCGGCCGCATCGCGCGCCAGCGTCAACCACATCAGACCACGCGCTGCCTGGCGCGGCATTCCGGCCACACCGGCCAGCATGATCTGGCCCAGCAAAGCCTGCGACTCGACATGGCCCTTTTCGGCTGACAGGTTCAGCCAGCGCGCCGCCTGGCGCGGATCCTTGGCGACGCCGCGACCATCAAGATGCAGCCTGCCAAGGTGATACTGCGCGGCCGGATCGCCATAATAGCTCGCCGCATACTGGAACAGTTCGGCAGCCCTCGGCGCATTGGCCTTCACATACGTGCCCTTGATGCCATCGCGCATGTAGATCCCGAGCTGGGTGAACGCGGAAGACACGACCTTCGCATGCTGCGTGCCCGGCACTTCATCGGCAAAATCATCGGCGATCTTCGAGAAATACTCGAAAGCCTTGAGGTCATCATGCGGCACGCCATCGCCGATCGAATACATCGTGCCGAGTTTCCACAGGGCGAGCGCATCGCCCTGCCCGGCGGCAAATTCCAGCGCACGCGCGGCATCTGCCTTGTTGCCGGCATTGTAATTCTTCACCCCTGCCCTGATCGCATCGCGCGCCGAGGAGAACGGCGCGAGCGGCACCGGTTGCGCGGCCCCCGGCGAAGGGGCCAGCACGGCACGCGGCGGCATCTGCACGGAACTGCGCGCGCCATCCTGCGCCAGCGCCGGGCTGGCGCTGGCCGCGATCAGAACAACAAAGGTGATCTCAGATATCCGCATAGCAGTGCTTTTCCGCCGCCCCGCCCGGGTGTGTGACAGCGCCGCCGAGAGCCGATCCGACCTGATCGGCATACTTCCACAGAGCGCCAGAGGTGTAGTCCGTGCCGCGAGGCTTCCAGAGCTTCTTACGCGCCCGCAATTCGGCGCTCGTAAGGCGAACTTTGAGCGTTCCCTTGATCGCATCAAGATCAATGATGTCACCATCCTGAAGCAGGCCGATCGGACCGCCGACAGCGGCCTCCGGCCCGACATGGCCGACGCAGAAACCGCGGGTCGCGCCGGAGAACCGGCCATCGGTGATCAGCGCCACCTTGTCGCCCATGCCCTGCCCGTAGAGCGCAGCCGTGGTCGACAGCATCTCGCGCATGCCGGGGCCTCCCTTGGGGCCCTCATAGCGGATGACCAGAACGTCGCCTTCCTTGTATTGCCGGTTCTTGACGGCCTCGAAGCAGGCTTCCTCGTTGTCGAAGCAGCGTGCCGGTCCGGAGAACTTCTGCTTGGAACGCGGCATGCCAGCCACTTTCACGATCGCGCCTTCCGGAGCCAGATTGCCACGCAGGCCGACAACGCCACCGGTCTTGGTCAGCGGCTTGTTGGCCGGATAGACCACATCCTGATCCGGGTTCCAGGTCACCTTCGCCATGTTCTCGGCAATGGTGCGGCCGGTGACGGTCATGCAGTCGCCGTGCAGGAAGCCATGGTCGAGCAGGGTCTTCATCAGCAGCGGAATGCCGCCCACCTCGAACATGTCCTTGGCGACATATTTGCCGCCCGGCTTGAGGTCCGCGATGTAGGGCGTCTTCTTGAAGATCTCGGCCACATCGAACAGGTCGAACTTGAT
>JALORF010000098.1 GCA_025459195.1 Beijerinckiaceae bacterium | reverse complement strand
TCAGCGGCAGGCTGCCGAAGCCAGCACTGTTGGTGCCAGATAAGCGGCAAACGCGGCATGTCCTTCGGCGCTGTAGTGCTGGCCATCCGGCAGACGGTAGGATGTTGCCAGTCTGCCGAGGCTCTCCAGCATGACAACCTGAATATTGCGCGATGCGGCAAAGGCCCGGATCGCCGCGATGTTGGCGGCAGCATTATCAGCCTCGCCGCGCCGCGCATCATTCCCGCCGGGCTGGAGAATCAGAACCCGCGTCGAAGGTTTGACCACGCTTGGCAACCGCCGCAGCATCTGGCCCGTGGTGTTGCCGGCAATGCCGGCATTGGTCACGCTGGCGCGGCAGCCATTGCCTCGCAGTATCTGCTGCAACTGGGCAGGATAGGCCTGCGACCGGGGCACGCCATCCGGGGTCCGGCCCCGGCCTTTGCCCTCGGTGTTGCTGGCACCGAGCGCGACCACATCAGAGGCCGTGGCCGCCGTCGGCAAACCGATCAGGAGCCCGGCAACGATGGCGTTCACGCATGCGAGATACCGCAGTGCTGCCATGGTGCCGGTTTCCTTCTCACCCGTAGATCGGGAACCTCCGGCACAGGGCGGTTGCCTTGTCCTTGACGGAGGCCTCGACGGCTGCATTGCCAGCTTCGCCATGCGCGGCCAGCCCGTCAAGCACCTCGGCAATCAGCTCGCCCACCCGCTGGAACTCGGCCACGCCGAAGCCGCGTGAGGTCGCGGCGGGCGTGCCCAGCCGGATGCCGGACGTGATGGTCGGCTTCTCGGTGTCGAACGGCACGCCGTTCTTGTTGCACGTGATGTGGGCGCGGCCCAGGGCGGCTTCGGCGATCTTGCCGTTGAGCTTCTTGGAGCGCAGGTCGACCAGCATCAGGTGGTTGTCGGTGCCGCCGGTGGTCAGGTCGAAGCCCTTCGAGCGCAGCGTTTCGGCCAGCGCGCGGGCATTCTCGACCACGGCGCGGGCATAGACCTTGAACTCCGGCTGGAGCGCTTCATGGAAGGCCACGGCCTTGGCCGCGATCACATGCATGAGCGGCCCGCCCTGAAGGCCGGGGAAGATGGCAGAGTTGAACTTCTTGGCCAGATCCTCGTCATTGGTCAGGATCATGCCGCCTCGCGGCCCGCGCAGGGTCTTGTGCGTGGTCGTGGTGGCCACATGGGCATGCGGGAACGGGGAGGGGTGCGAGCCCCCTGCCACCAGACCTGCAAAGTGGGCCATGTCGACGAAGAAAATCGCCCCGACCTTGTCGGCGATCTCGCGGAAGCGGGCGAAATCCCAGTGGCGCGGATAGGCCGAGCCACCCGCGACGATCACCTTCGGCTTGCTTTCGATGGCAAGGCGCTCGACCGCGTCCATGTCGAGCCGCTGGTCGACAACGCAGACGCCATAATGCACTGGCTTGAACCACTTGCCGCTCATGTTGGGCGCAGCACCATGGGTGAGATGGCCGCCGGCTGCCAGGTCAAGGCCCATGAACGTGTCACCAGGCTGCATCAGCGCCAGGAACACGGCCTGGTTGGCCTGGCTGCCTGAATTGGGCTGCACATTGGCGAATTTGCACTCGAACAGCCGGCAGGCGCGCTCGATGGCGAGTTTCTCGGCGATGTCGACGAACTGGCAGCCGCCATAGTAGCGCCGGCCCGGATAGCCTTCGGCATACTTGTTGGTCATCACCGAGCCCTGCGCTTCCAGAACGGCGCGGCTGACGATGTTTTCCGAGGCGATCAGTTCGATCTCGTCGCGCTGGCGGCCGAGTTCAAGATCGATGGCGCGCGCGATCTCCGGGTCCTGTGCCGACAGCGGCGCGGAAAAGAACGAGTTGGAGAGATGTCCGGCGGTTGCGGTGTCGCGGCTCATGGCAAGGTCCCCGGTTGAACGAACAGCCAAGGCTGCATCGGTGCGGATCATGGATGCCGCGCGCTTAGCACGCAGTGCAGCATGGAGTCACGGGGCCAAGGCAAGGTGGCAGGCGAGGCGGAACGTCGCCGGTCAGGGCAGGCGCTGTGTGCGCTTGCCCCGATTCAGGCGTCGCGCACGCCGCCTCAGCCGCCGCCGAGCGGATTGAACCGGGTCACGCCGCGGAAGAGGTTGCGCAGGAAGCTCTGTTCCTCGCCGCCTGTGGGGGTCGAACGGCTGATGAAATCGAAGATCACGCCGTCCTGGAGGCCCCAGTTGGCAATGCGCTCCACCTTGAAGCCCTTGTTGAAATACACCGCGATGACGTTCTGGTCGACCACGGACGGGTTCTGGAACTGGAAGGTGCGGCGCGTGCGCTGGCTGACATAGTAGAACGTGCGGTTGCCGACCGTGGACGTGGTCGACGGCGTGCCCAGCGTTTGCAGCACCTGCTGCACATCCATGCCGGGCTTGACCTTGGCAATGGCCTCCTGGTCCATCACGAAGCCGCGGTTGATCTCCTCGTTGAGCCCGGCCGATGTCGGCAGCGTGAAGCCGAAATTGTCACCCCCGCCGGAGCCGCAGCCCGCGAGCGCGACGCCCATGATGGCGCAGGTCATGACGGTTCGGCCCGAGCGAAGGGCGGCGGCAATGCGGGAAGCGGCAAGGGAGGTCATCAAATGATTCCGGTCCAGACAGGCAGGCGGCGGCGCATTTGTCGCGCTTGCTCGCAGATTGTGATTTGGCGTAACCCCAGCGTCAGGCATTTGCAAGGCAGAGCGCCATGCCGGGAGCGAGGTTACGATGTTTGGCCTGTTCAAGAAAGACCCAAGGCGCGACATCGTGCTGGCTCTCTACAAGCGCGTCGCCGATGCCTCGCGAGCACCCTGGCTCTATCTGGACGCCGGCGTGCCGGACAGTGTCGAAGGCCGGCTGGAATCGCTCACCGTGCATGCGCTTTTGGTCATGCGCCGCCTCAAGGCGCTGCCCGAGCCGGCTCCGGACGCGGCGCAGGAGTTCATCGATGTGCTTTTCCAGCATGTCGATCATGGCCTGCGCGAGCTTGGCGTGGGTGATGTCGTGGTGCCCAAGCGCATGAAGAAGATCGCCCAGAATTTCTACGGTCGCGTCAATGCCTATGCCGAACCACTGGATCAGGGTGATCGGGCTGCGCTTGCGGCCGCGCTGGAGCGGAACATTCCCGGAGTGGCATCGGCGCGGCTTGTGCCCTATCTTGCTGCCAGCGAGAGCCTGTTGTCGGGCCTGTCGCTTGATGAGATTCTGAATGCGACGACGCTGTTTGCGCCGCCGCAAGGCGACCTTCCTGCCTCTGGCGAGCCGGCCTGAAGCGGTTGCCGCACCACCCGAGATCAGCCATGTCCCAGACCAGAGACCTGCCCTTCAGCCACGTGCGCCGGATCGATGAATTGTCCTCCACCGGCACCGCCGTGCGCCTGTCCGCCACCGAGGCCGAGCGCAAGGCGATTGCAAGGCTGATGGGCATCCTGTCGGTCGAAGCGCTCGATGCTGACCTTCTCGCCGTGCGCGAGGGGGACCGGGTGCGCGTGACGGGCCACATCACCGGCCGCGCCCGGCAGGCCTGCGTGGTCAGCCTCGATCCGGTCGAAGAGGCCATCGACGCTGAGGTCGAGATCGTCTTCGCGCCGAAGGAGGAAGCCGAGGCGCTGATGCGCAAGGCCGGCCTGCCCGATCCCGACGCGGTGGACCCCGACAAGCTCGACGCCATCGCCATGGCCAGCATCGATCTCGCCGCCATCGACCTGGCGATGCTGAACGATCCCGATGCCTTGCCGGAGCCGATCACCGATGGCGGCATCGATTTCGGCCACATCGCCTATGACACGCTGGCGCTCGAACTCGACCCTTACCCGCGCAAGTCGGGCGTGGTTTTCGAAGCGCCGGCGGAGCCGGAAGGATTCGGCAATCCCTTTGCGGTGCTCAAGGGCCTCAAGCCCAAGACCTGAGCCCAAAACCTGAGCCCAAAACCTGGGCCTGCGGCTTGAGACGTGAGCTTGGGGCTGAACCTGCGATGGTCGCGATTTCCGGAGCGCACCCCTTGCGCGAATGCCGCCGCTGCACAAGATTCATGCCGGGTCGCCTTGCGGTCTGGCGAGCCGCGCGTATTGTCCGGCTCCCATCCTGCGCCGGAGCGGCTGCGTTGATCCGCACCCGGCGTTGACGAGACAGGTTCCGGCATGGCCGCTCAAGCCCCCACGACACACGTCACGATCTCGCTCGACGCGATGGGTGGCGACCATGGCCCGTCCATCGTCATTCCCGGGGCCGCCATCGCGCTGGAACGCCGCCCTGACAGCCGCTTCGTCATCTTCGGCGATGAAAAACTGGTCCTGCCGCTGCTCGACCTTCACCCGAAGCTCAAGGCCGTCACCACGTTCCACCACACCGACATTTCGGTGAAGATGGATGACAAGCCGAGCCAGGCCTTGCGCGCCGGGCGCTACAAGTCGTCGATGTGGAAGTCCATCGAGGCCTGCAAGACGGGCGAGGCCCACGTCACCGTCTCGGCCGGCAACACCGGCGCGCTGATGGCGATGTCGAAATTCTGCCTGCGCTCGATGGCGCGGATCGAGCGGCCGGCCATTGCCGCGATCTGGCCGACCATCCGCGGCGAGAGCGTCGTGCTCGATGTCGGCGCAACCATCGGGGCTGATGCCGCCCACCTGTTCGACATGGCCATCATGGGCGCGGCCATGGCCCGCATCGTCTTCGACATCGACCGTCCCACGGTCGGGCTGCTCAATGTCGGCGTCGAGGAGATCAAGGGCGTCGAAGCCGTCAAGGAAGCCGGCAGGATGCTGCGCGAGGCCAATCTGCCCAATCTCGACTATCGCGGCTTCGTCGAGGGCGATGATCTTGGCAAGGGAACCGTTGATGTTGTCGTCACCGAAGGCTTCACCGGCAACATCGCGCTCAAGACCGCCGAGGGCACCGCCAAGCAGATCGCCGAGTATCTGCGCGCCGCGATGAGCCGCTCGCTGATGTCCAAGCTCGGCTATCTGCTGGCCAAGGGCGCGTTTTCGGCACTCAAGGAAAAGATGGACCCGCGCAAGGTCAATGGCGGCGTCTTCCTCGGGCTTGACGGCGTGGTCATCAAGAGCCATGGCGGCACCGACGCGATCGGCTTTGCCAGTGCGGTGGAACTGGGCTACGAGATGGCGCGCTACGAGCTTCTCACCAAGGTGCGTGACATGATTGACGCGTGCCCGGCCCCTGTCGTCCCGTCTGCGGGCGAGACCGTGGCAAGCTAACCAGAGGCGGCTGAAGCAGTGTCCCGGATCAGGTCTGTCGTGCGTGGCTGTGGGCATGCCTTGCCCCGCCGCGTGATGAGCAATGCGGAGCTGTCGGCCCTGGTCGAGACCTCCGACGAGTGGATCCGCCAGCGTAGCGGCATCGAACGCCGACACATCGCCGATGACAGCGAAACGACATCGGTGCTCGGCACTGCCGCGGCCCGCGCGGCGCTGGACAGCGCCGGAATGGTCCCCGCTGACATTGATCTCATTGTCTGTGCGACATCGACACCCGATTTCACCTTCCCCGCCACGGCCACCCAGATCCAGAACGCGCTGGACATGCACCATGGCGCAGCCTTCGATGTGCAGGCCGTCTGTTCGGGCTTTGTCTATGCGCTCACCGTGGCGGACAAGTTCCTGATGTCGGGTTCGACCCGCTCGGCGCTGGTGATCGGTGCCGAAACCTTCTCGCGCATTCTCGACTGGAAGGATCGCGGCACCTGCGTCCTGTTCGGCGACGGGGCCGCCGCCGTGGTGCTGACAGCGGAGCAGGGCGCCGGCAGCAATGCCGACAGGGGCATCCTGCACACCCATATCCGCTCGGACGGGCGCTACCGCGACAAGCTCTTTGTCGATGGCGGGGCAGGCTCCAATGGTCAGGTCGGCCATCTGCGCATGGAAGGCCGCGAGGTCTTCAAGCATGCCGTGATCAACCTTGCCGATACCGTCGAGGCGACGCTGGCCGCCACCGGCCTCAAGGGCAGCGACATCGACTGGTTCGTTCCCCATCAGGCCAACAAGCGCATCATCGATGCCACCGCGCACAAGCTCGGCGTGCCCGAGAGCCGCGTCGTCTACACCGTGCAGGACCACGGCAACACCTCTGCCGCGTCGATCCCGCTGGCGCTGGCCCGCGCCGTGGGTGATGGCCGCATCCAGCCTGGCCAGCTTGTGCTGGTCGAGGCCATGGGCGGCGGTTTCACCTGGGGGTCTGCCCTGATCCGCTGGTGAGCGCCGCCCCGGCGCTCTCGTGCAAGGCCAAAAAACATAATCTGTTCAAGGGCATTGACCGTCCCGTCTCACCCACTTTACGATTGGGGCTGGCAGGATTCTGTGTCTTGGGTTCGACGCGGTCCAGCATGCGGCAAGACCAGACTGCAGTCCGGTGCCACGCCGGCAGGGCAGGCGGCGTGAGACGGCGAGGCAAGGCTAAGGCTATGGCAGACGAAACCATCACACGTGCCGATCTGAGCGAGGCGGTCTACCAGAAGATCGGCCTGTCGCGCACGGAATCGGCTGCGCTGGTTGAAACCGTGCTGGGCGAGATCAGCGATTGCATCCTGCGCGGCGAGAACGTCAAGCTCTCGTCCTTCGGCTCGTTCATTGTGCGCAAGAAGGGTCTGCGGGTCGGCCGCAACCCCAAGACGGGGGTCGAGGTGCCGATCCAGCCGCGCCTTGTCATGGTGTTCAAGCCGTCCAATGTGATGAAGGCCCGCGTCAACGGCCTCGATGCGACAGGCGAGGACGATTGAGCCTCAACGCTAGCCACGCAGCGGCCATCGAGGCCGGGGAGGAGCCGATGGTCGACAAGAGCCCGGATGCCTTTCGCACCATCAGCGAGGTTGCCGAGGACCTCGATCTGCCGCAGCATGTGTTGCGCTTCTGGGAAACCCGTTTTCCACAGATCAAGCCGCTGAAGCGTGGCGGGAACCGCCGCTATTATCGCCCTGACGATGTCGCGTTGATCACGGGCCTGAAAACCCTGCTCTACGGGCAGGGCTACACCATCAAGGGTGTTCAGCGCATTCTCAAGGAACAGGGCGCGCGCGCCGTGCAGGCCGTAGGCCGGGGCGGAGCCATGCCGGCCGCGCTGCCTGGCGATGGCCGTGACAGCCCGTCAGCAGCCCCTTCAGCCCCCCTCGCGTCCCGGCCCGATCCCAGGCAGGCGGCCGAGCCCGCTCGCCGCACGGCAGCCCGGCCACTGAGTGTCGATGCCGGCACCGTGCTGCGCATGGCCCTGTCGGAATTGCAGGGCGCACGCAACGATCTGGCGCGTGCGCTCGCCAGCCCGACCGAGACCTGACCGGCCTCGATGACGATCCTGGCATCGCAACCGGACAGGGCGGCGCGGCCACGGCGCATCCGCGTTGCCGTCGACATTGGCGGGACCTTCACCGATCTTGAATGCCTCGATGAGGAGACCGGCGCGATCCTGAGCCACAAGGTGCCGACCACGCCGGAAGACCCATCGATCGGGCTGATCGATGCCATCACTTCGGCGGCCAACCGCCATGGCTTCACGCTCGATGACATCACCTTGCTGATCCACGGCACGACCATCGCCACCAATGCGGTGCTGACCCGCGATCTGCCGGTGGCAGCGCTGATCACCACCGCAGGTTTCGAGGATGTGCTGGAAATCGGCCGGCACGCGCGGCGCGATGTCTACGGCCTGCGCCCCGAGGAACGCGCGGTGCTGGCCGCGCGCCGCCACCGCTTCGGCGTAAGGGAGCGCATCAGCGCCGATGGCACCATCCTGACGCCGCTCGACATGGCCGACCTCGATGCCGTGATCGACCGCATCGCCAAGTGCGGGGCCGGCGTCGTAGCCGTGTCGCTGCTCGGCAGCTTTGTCGATCCAGCGCACGAGATCGCCATTCGCCAGCGTCTGGCAGAGCGCCTGCCAGACATGCCCTGTTCGTGCTCGCATGACGTGTCACCCGAAATCCGCGAGTTTGAGCGCACCTCGACCACGGTTCTCAATGCGTTGCTGATGCCGGTCGTGCAGCGCTATGTGGCAGGCCTTCTGGCGCGCACGCAAGCCGCCGGGCTGGCTGCGCCGCTCTATCTGGTCCAGTCCAATGGCGGCGCGGCAACGCCGGTGCAGGCGGGCACGACACCGGTCAATCTGCTGCTCTCCGGCCCCTCGGGCGGTGTTCTGGCGGCGGAAAAGGTGGCTGCCGGCGCTGGCCGGGAAAACATCGTCGCTGTCGACATGGGCGGCACCAGCTATGACATCGCCATCATCCGGAATGGTCGCCGCTCTGTCATCGCGCAAGGCGACATCGACGGGCTGCCCGTGCGCGTGCCCATGGTCGACATGCGCACCATCGGCGCGGGCGGGGGCTCCGTGGTCTGGCTCGACAGTTCGGGCCGGCTTCAGGTTGGCCCACAAAGCGCTGGCGCAAGGCCCGGTCCGGTCTGCTACCGGCGCGGCAGCATCGAGCCGACGGTCACCGATGTGAACCTCATTCTCGGCCGGCTTGATGCGGCCAGCTTCATGGGCGGCGCGCTTTCGCTCGATCTGGCCGGCGCGGAGGCGGCGCTGGATCGGCGCATCGCCGGCCCGCTCGGGCTGAGCCGGGAGGCGGCGGCGTCTGGCGTGCTCGCCATGGTCGTGGCCCGGCTTGCCGGCGCGATCAAGCTGGCGCTGTTCGAGCGCGGGCTCGATCCGCGAGATTTCGCGCTGATGTCGTTCGGCGGTGCCGGTGGCCTGCATGCCATCGATGTGGCCGATGAACTGGGCATGCGCGAGGTCGTGTTTCCGCGCGAGCCGTCGACCTTCTCGGCCCATGGCATCCTGCAATCGGACATCGTGCATGATCTGGCCCGCACCCGGATCGTTCCGCTCGATGCTGCGCACCTCGACCAGATCAATGCTTTGGCGCGGGACCTCACCCGCGAGGGCGAGGCGCTGCTCGACGGCGACCGGATGCCGCCCGAGCGCCGCAGTCTCGGGCTTGCCGCCGATCTGCGCTATCGCGGGCAGGCTTTCGAGTTGATGGTGCCGCTCAACGCGCTGACGCTGACCGAGGCGTCCCTGCGTGATCTGATCGAGCGCTTCCACCAGCTTCATCACCAGCGCTTCTCGTTCGATGATCGGGGCGAAAGCGTGGAACTCGTGACCTTGCGGCTGTCAGCCCTTGGCTTGCTGGCGACGGCAAAGCCGGCCACATGGCCGGCCGAGGCGACCAGCGCCGCCAACCCGCCCCCGAAGGCCCATCGCCGCGTCCATCTCGGCGGCGTCTGGCGCGAAGTGGCCGTGTTCGAGCAAATGACCCTGCCTGAAGGTGTCGGTGTCGCCGGCCCCGCGATCATCGAGCAGCCTTACACGACACTGATCATCGCCGGTGGCTGGCGCGTTGCGGTGCTGGCGTCCGGCGATCTCAGGGCCATCAGGGATGCCGGCTGATGGCGCGCATTGATCCGATCCTGCTCGAAATCGTCGCGCATGCCCTGGTCTCGGTGGCAGAGGAAATGTCGATTACCGTCTGGCGCACCAGCCGCTCGACCACGGTGCGCGAGTTGCTTGACTATTCGACGGCCGTGTTCGATGCCGAGGGACGCAATATCGCGCAGGCCGCCCGCATGCCGGTTCATCTCAATTCGATGGAGCTGTGCCTTCAGGAGATCCTTGCCCGCCATCTGCCGCTGGAAGAATGGCGCGAGGGCGATGTGATCGTCACCAACGATCCTTATTGCGGCGGCCAGCATCTGCCCGATTTCATCGCCTTCAAGCCGGTCTTCTTCGAGGGCCGGCGCGTCGCCATCAGTTGCGTGCTGATCCACCATGTCGATGTCGGCGGCGGCGCGGCCGGGGGCTACAACGCCCGCGCTGTCGAGATTTTTCAGGAAGGGCTCAGGGTTCCGCCCGTGCGCATCATGCGCGAGGGCGTCATGCAGGATGATCTGTTCGCCACGATCCTGCTCAACGTGCGCGATCCGGACACGTTCCGGGGCGATTTCCTCAGCCAATTGGCAGCGCTCGAGGTCGGGGCCCGGTCGCTGCGTGCGCTGGCAGCGCGCTATGGCACGGACACGCTCCTGGCCATCGGTGATGCCTTGCTCGACCATGCCGAAACCGCGATGCGGCTGGCCATCCGCGCCCTGCCGGATGGCGTCTATGACGCCGAGGATCAGGTCGATGGCGACGGGCTGGAGGACGGCACGAAGCGCATCACAGTCAAGCTGACCATCGCCGGCGACACACTGACATTCGATTTCGCAGGCAGTTCGGCGCAGGCGGCAGGCCCGATCAACGCCACCATGGCCACCACCAAGTCGGCGGTCTATTATGCCGCCATCGCCGCATCGGGGCTGAGCACAACCGCCAATTCCGGCTGCTACCGGCCCATCACCGTGGTCGCGCCGGAAGGCTCGCTGGTCAATGCCGCTTTTCCGGCCCCCGTGGCGATGCGCATGCTGACAGGCCACAGGGTGGCCACCGCCGTCCTGCGCGCGTTTGCGCAGGCCGTGCCGGAGCGTATCCCGGCCTCGTATTATGGCGTCACCTTCAACCACGCGGTCCATGTGCGCCATGGTGATGGCCGGCGGCAGGTCTATTTCGATTCCGAGATTGGCGGCTGGGGCGCGCATCC